>JBBINC010000071.1:0-15578 GCA_037444085.1 Acidobacteriota bacterium
GTGCGCCTCCAGCCCCCGGGCTTCCACCTCGGCCAGAAAGCGCGCCACTGCGTACTCCACCGGCCCACAGTTTCCTTGGACACTTGATTGGGGCAGGGTCTCGAGCCTCGTTCGTCGGCGGAAGGTCCGTAGATCGACGGTACCGGCACGTCCAGCAGCCGCAAGTACCCGGCGAGCTGGCCGCGGTGGTGCACCAAATGGTTGAAGATCATGGAGCGAAGCCCCGCCGCGCGGGGCAGCTCGAAGGCCACGTGGCCGGCGCTGACCAGCCGCCACGGCGCCGGGAAGGCAGACGGCGAGGCGGCGCCCAGGGCTTGCTTGAAGGCGCCGGCGGCGGCGTCCAGGCGGGCCCCCAGGTCGGCCGCGGAGGTCGCCTTTGCGGGGCTATAGGCGTCTGGGTCGATGGAGAACTCCTCGGTCTCCAGGGTCACCGTACCCCACCCGACGATCCCCGTGAGGTGCACCGCCAGATCGCCGAGGCTCATTGACCTGGGGTGGGGCTTGTAGTCCAGCCGGTCGCCGGGGAGGCGCTCCAGCACGCGGCGGGTGGTGGCAATTTCGTGGGCGAGTTCGCCGAGAAAGGGCTGCGCTGGATTCACGGTGGGCTCCTCGGCATCTGCTCTCCGGCAGGTGTGCGACGCCATTCCTGGCGCCGGGGCGTCGTCGTCCGTCGTACACTCAGGGCGCCATGAATATCTGGCCCCTTGCCTACGAGGAACCACTGTTTCGGCCGCCGTCGGAGGCCGACTCGCTGATCCTCCAGGTGACCATCGGCTGCTCCTGGAACCGCTGCTCCTTCTGTGGCATGTACCGCAGCAAGACCTACCGGGTGCGACCGCTGGCGGAGGTGACGGGAGAAGTCGCCGCGGTGGCGCGAGCGGGGTGGGCGGCACGGCGGGTGTTCCTCGCTGACGGCGATGCCCTGGCGGCGCCGGAGGAGTTCCTCGCGGCGGTACTGAAGGCGATTCGCTGCAACCTGCCCGGGGTGCAGCGTGTGGGGATCTACGGCGACTCCCGCGCCCTCCTCCGTCTGGGGGTGGAGGGGCTTGCCCGCCTCAAGGCGCTGGGCCTGGGCATCGTCTATTTCGGGGTGGAGAGCGGCGACGACGCCACCCTGCGCGCGGTGCGCAAGGGAGCCACCGCGGCGCGCCAGCTGGAGGCGTGCCGGGTGGCGGCCGCGGCGGGGGTGAAGCTCTCGCTCATGGTGCTGCTGGGGTTGGGCGGCGTGGAGGGCTCCCGGCGCCACGCCGAGGCCACCGGGCAATTTCTCGCCGCCGCCGCGCCAACCTACGCGGCGGCGCTCACCACCACGCCGGTGCCCGGCACAGAGCTGTGGCAGAAGGCGCGGCGCGGCGCCTTCGTCCTGCCCGACCGCTGGGGGATGCTGCAGGAGCTGGCGTGGATGCTCGAGGCGATGCCCGACTACCGCGGCCCATTCCATGCCAACCATGCCTCCAGCTACTTGCCGCTGAAGCTGCGGTTGCCGCGGGATCGCACGCCGGCGCTGACGCTGCTCGAGCAGGTGCTGGCCCGGCGCGACGAGCGGCTGCTGGTGCCGGAGTGGGCGCGCGGGCTGTAGCGGCTACTCGAACAGCTCCAGCGCGGCCACGTCCCCCTTGCCGGGGCGAACGAGCACCGGTTGGTCGCCGGACAGGTCGACGACGGTGGAGGGGTCGTTGGGGAGCTTGCCGCCGTCCACCACCAGGTCCACGGCACCGCCCAGATCGGCCTCGATCTCCATGGGGTCGAGCAGCCACTCGTCGGCGTCGTTGCGCACCGAGGTGGTGAGCAGGGGCGCCCCGAGTTCGGACAGCACCGACAGCAGGATGGGACAGTCGGGATAGCGGATGCCGATGGTGCGCCGCTTGCGCAGCATGGTGCGCGGCACCTCCGAGGTGGCCTCGAAGATGAACGTGTAGGGCCCGGGCAAGACCCTCTTCATCATGCGGAACACCGGTGTGGTCATGCCCTTGGCGTAGCGCGCCGCGGTCGCCAGGTCGCCCACCAGGAGGGACAGCCGCTTCGCCGCCGCAATCCCCTTGACGTGGTACAGCCGCCGCACCGCCTCGCCGTCATCCAGCAGGCAGGCGTAGCCGTACACCGTGTCCGTGGGGACCACCACCACCCCGCCCCCGCGCAGTAGGTTGACGACGCGGGCGATGAGCCACGATTCGGGTTCGCGGGGATCGATGGTGAGCAGCACGGCGCCCTCCCGAGCCCCCCCTTCTAACGTGGAGGGGGGCGTGCCGTCAAGCCCGGATCACGCCGGGAATCGCCATCCCCCTCGCCGCGCTTGAAGCCTCGGGAGGGTTCGTGGCTGCCAGGATCTCGCGCAACGTGCTGGGTGGAGCGCTCGAGGAGTGCTGCACCAACCCCATGACCGGCTGGTTTCGCAACGGGAGCTGCGACACCGAGCCGGCGGATGCCGGGCGGCACGTGGTGTGCGTGCACGCCACGGCGGAGTTTCTGGAGTTCTCGAAGCGGGCCGGCAACGATCTGTCGACCCCGCGGCCCGAGTTCGCGTTTCCCGGGGTCAGGCCCGGCGACCGCTGGTGCGTCTGCGCGGCGCGCTGGCTGGAGGCGTACGAGGCGGGGGTGGCAGCGCCGGTGATCCTGGCCGCCACCGAGGAGTCGGCGCTGGAGGTGATCCCTCTGGAGGCGCTCAAGTCCCACGCCCTGGACCTGGCCTCGTAGGTCGGATGGCCAGCAGCTTGCGCCGGCCGAGACCGGGGACGGGCGGCGCCTCGACGCCGATCTCCTGCCGCCAGAAGGCCGCGTCGCCGAGCAGTTCGACCACGCCCCGGAGATGGCCGTCCTGGGTGAACAGCACTCCCTGCGGGTCGAGACGCGGCCACAGGTGGCGCAGGCAGGTGCGGGTGGAGGCGACGAGATCGACGTCCAGCACCACCACGTCGGCCCCGGGCGGCGCCTCACGCGGCAGGCAGTCTTCGAACCACCCCTTGTGGAGAGCAACGACGGCGGGTTCTCCCCACCTCGCCAGCACCCGCTCGACGCGCGCCAGCCGGCCGCGAAAGGCGCGGGGCCGGAACGCCGTGGCGCGGCCGTCCAGGTGGCGGTGCTGTTCGGCGTTGGCGGGCATACCGCGGAACGAGTCGAAGGCGTGCAGCCGGCCGGCGACCGCGGCCACCGCCACCGACAGCTTGGCGGTGGAGGCGCCGTACCCCACGCCGCACTCCACCACCACTGGCGGGCGGCGGCGCCCGGCCGTCAGGATGGCGTCGGCGATGGCCAGCATCTCGCCCATCGTGTGGTAGCCGCGCACGCCGTTGGTGACGGCGACAAAGCGGGCGAGCAGGCGCAGGCGCCGGCCCATCTCTCCCGGACGGAGCAAAAAGCGGCCGGCCTCGGCCCGGTCCCGTGTCGCCAGGTAGCGAAGGGTCAGCCACTTCCGGTACGGCGATCCGGGTCCTCGGCGCATGCCGCCGGTAGAGTGCCACAGCGTCCCGGCCGATGGGCGTGCGAGCGCCGCACCAGAGCGTGAGAAAGATGAGGTTCACATCACAAGAATGCAGGATTTCGGGTTAATTTTCGTGGTCTTGACAGGCGTATGTCCGTGTCGTACCGTGAGCGGGAGACGAGGAAATCCGAATCGAAAGCCATGCGCTCGCCACCACCAGCCCCGGCGAGCGAACATGCCCAGCTGTGCCACTCGGTGCGTGACCTCGGGCCTGATCGCCGCGGTGGGCGCCGGAGTGGCGGGTGCCGGCGTCAACGTGTGGACGCCGGTCGGTCCTGCGGGGAGCGCCTGGTTGCAGGCGTTCACCGTGGACCCCAAGCGCCCGACACACTCTACGCAGGCTTCCCCGGAGATCGGGGGATCTGGAAGTCCCGCGACGGCGGTGAGCACTGGTTCGAGTGCAACACCGGCATTGCCCCCAGCGACCCTTGGATCATTGGACTCGCCGTGCACCCCAGCGACCCCGGCACGGTGATCACCGACCCGTGGGATCCCTGCCTTTCCAACCCTCGCGGCACCCCATGCCCGGAGTCGTCGTTGCTCACCAGCAGCGATCGCGGTTCGACCTGGCGCCGCGCCGCCAACCCAATCTACCAGCCCCCCCGGGGGATGCGACAGGTCTGGGAGCTGGGCCTGGACCCGTCCGACCCGTCGACGGTGCTCGCCGCTGGGGTCGGTGAGGCCCCAGGCCTCTACCGCAGCACCGATGGGGGGAAGAGGTTCGCGGCGGTGGGCGGCACCGGGGCCCAGGTGTGGCCCAACGCTCTGGTGGCGGCCGCCACCACACCAGCGACCTTCTACCTGGGCACCAGTTGGAACTCCACCCTCGGTTCGCTCCCGGGAATCTGGAGGTCCCGCGATACCGGGTCGACCTGGCAGCGCATCGTCACGGGCCTGCCGGCCGAGGCCGGCGTGAGTGACATCGAGATCCCCCCACCACCCCGACGACGCTGTGCATCGCCGTGGCCGGGGTGGACGAGTCCGGCATCTACACCAGCACCGACCGCGGCGATTCGTGGCGCAAGCTGCCGGGGGCGGGGTTGCCCGACCCGGGGCGCGTGATTTCGCTTGCCGTCGACGCCGGCAACGCGGCCGCCATGCACGCCGGGGCGGGGACGGATGTGGACCCCGGGATCTACCGCTCCAGCGACGGCGTCCCCGACCGCCTGCAGCCGAACGTCGCCTCGCTGCCCTCGACGGCGGGGTACTTCACGACCATCGCCGCGCCCGAAGGGACGCGCCTGAAGGGCGTTGCCGCCGTGGCCAACCCATCGCCGGCCGGCGTTCCGCCGGGGATTTCGTTTCCATTCGGTTTCTTCAGGTTTTCCCTCGCCGCCCCGGCCAGCGGCGGCGGCGCGACGGCCACGATGTTCCTGCCGTCCGCCGCAGCATCTCCACCCACCATGGCTTCGGGCCGACGCCGCAGACGCCGGCGCCGCACTGGTACCGCTTCGCCTTCGACGCGGTGAGCGGTGCCGAGGTGTTTCAGAACGCCGCTCAGACGCGGGTTGTGCTCAACCTGGTGGACGGGCAGCGGGGCGACGGCGATCTCTACCCCAACGGCGTGGTGGTGAACACGGGCGGGCCGGCGGTGGCGTCGATCCCAAATGCGGAGCGGGCGGCGCTCATCGCCCTGTACTCCGCCACCGGAGGCGGCGGCTGGAGGAACCAGAACGGCTGGAAGACCGCGCCGACCGCCGCCGACGGCTTCGCCATGCCGGGAACCGAGTGCACCTGGCACGGCCTGGCCTGGGGTTCCTCGGGCGGGGTGGTGTCGGTGCTCCTCCCCGCAAACAACCTCGACGGCGAGATTCCAGCGTCCATCGCCAGCCTGTCCGGCCCAAGATCCGTCAACCTCGCCGGCAACCGCGTGCGCTGATCCATGCCGGCCGAATCCGGGGTGCTGGCGCGGCTGGAGTCGCTCGATCTGTCGTCCAACCTCCTGGCGGGCGCCATCCCAGCGGCGCTGGCCCAGGCGGCCAGCCTGAAGGTCCTGCATCTCGGCGACAACGTGCTGGGCGGCTCACTCCAGGTCGAGCTGGGGAACCTCGCCAAGTTGGAACGCCTGCACCTGCACGACAACCCGCTCGCCGGCGCGCTGCCCGGCAGCCTGACCCGGCTCACCGCGCCGCAGCACCTGTCGTACCAGAACACCAGGCAGTGCGCGCCCGGCGACGCCGCCTTTTTGAGCTGGCTCGGCAGCGTCCCAGTCCGCCAGGACAGCGGGCTGATCTGCGGCACCTACACCAACCTGGTCCCGTCGATGGCGCACTTGCGTGGCAGCGCAGGGACGCAGTGGCGCACCGACGTGGCGGTGGTGAACCGTGCGGGGGTGGCGGTGCTGCTCAATGCAACCTACCACTCCTCCGGCGCCCCGCTGACCCGGAGCACGAGTCTGGCGGTCAACGCAGCACTGGAGTGGCGGGACGCGGTCGTTTCGCTGTTCGGGCGCGACCCGGGCGCCGCCACCTCGGGGACGGTGGAGATCGTCGCCACCGCGGCCGTGCACGTCACCTCCCGCACCTACAACGAGACCCCGACCGGCTCGTACGGCCAGTACTACCCCGCCTGCACGGTGAAGGACGCGCTCAGCTTCGGCCAGGTGGGCGTCCTGCCGCAACTCGGCAAGAGCGCCAGGGTGCGCACCAACATCGGCATCCTCAACCAGGGCGGAGCCTCCTGCGCGGTGAGGGTCAAGTTGTTCGACCAGGCCGGCCTGCAGCGCGGCGACACCCGTGTGATCACCGCCGCGCCGGGGAAGTGGAGGCAGGAAAACGACATTTTCGCGCGTGCCGGGGCCGGGGAGGTCGACGTTGCCTACGCCACGGTGGAGGTAGACACCCCGGGAGGCCTGGTCTGGGCGTATGCCTCGGTGGTGGATGCGGCCACCGGTGACCCCACGACGGTGCCGGTGCTGGTGCCGTACTGACCAGTCCGGGCGGGCGGAGGCGCCTGCGCCTGGTCCGTGGGGATCCCTACGAGAGGCCGCGCACCGCTGCCAGGGCCGGAGCGTAGTCGGGCTCCTGGGCAATCTCGGGCACGATCTGACGGTGGCGGATGACGCCCTGGCCGTCCAGCACGAACACGGCGCGGGCGAGCAGACCCAGCTCGCGGATCGCCAGGCCCCACGCCTGCCCCGCCTGGCGGTCCTTGAAGTCCGACAGGGTAATCACGTTGGGAAGCTGGAACGTCTCGCAGAAGCGCTTTTGCGCGAAGGGCAGGTCCATGGACAGGGTGACCAGCTTGAAGCCGGCGGTGCTTGCCTGCTCGGCCAGGTGGCGGGTCTGGCGCTCGCACACCGGGGTATCCAGCGACGGCACCACGTTGAGCACCACGGGTACACCGCGGAAGCTGGACAGGGAAACCGGCTGGAGACCGGCGTCCAGGGCGGTGAAGTCGGGGGCGAGTTGGCCCTCGACAGGTGGTTCGCCCTGCAAGGTCACGGGGTTACCTTTGAACGTCACGGTGGTGGGCATACAGTCTCCTCTCGCGCATCCATAAAGGATGTCACTGGGGGTGTATTCCGGGCAAGGGCGGTGGCGCCTGCTACGATCCACCGCCATGGGACGGTGGGAACTGGTGGTGATGGCGGCCGGCGTGGGGTCCCGTTTCGGGGGCTTGAAGCAACTTGAGCCGGTGGGTCCGGGTGGTGAGGCGCTGCTGGACTACTCGGTGTTCGATGCTGTGCGGGCCGGGGCGCAGCGGGTGGTGGTGGTGCTGCGCCGGGAGATGGAGGCGGAGTTTCACGAGCGGTTGGGGCGCCGCTGGGCGAGTCGGGTGGAGGTGGACTACGCCTTCCAGGAGCTCGACGACGTTCCGCCCGGGGCTTGCGTGCCGGCCGGGCGGAGCAAACCATGGGGCACCGGGCACGCGGTGCTGGCGGCGCGCCGGTCGGTCCGCGCCCCCTTTGTGGTGATCAACGCCGACGACTTCTACGGCGCGGACGGGATCGGCCTGCTGGCGGCGTTTCTGGCCGGTGGCTCGCCGGCGGCCCCGGGGAGGTGCGCGCTGGTGGCCTACCGCCTCGCCCACACTCTGTCGGAGCACGGCGCGGTGTCGCGCGGGGTGTGCCGGGTGGACGGCGCCGGGAGGCTCGCCGGGATCGACGAACGGGAGCGGGTGGCGCGCCGCCGCGACGGTTCGCTGTGGTCCGACGGTCCCGGGGAGCCCCTGGAGCTTTCCCCCGACGCTCTCGTCTCCATGAACCTGTGGGGATTCGGCCAGGACGTATTCGCCCCCCTGGAGCAGCGATTTGCCGCCTTTCTGGCACGGCGGGGCGGCGAGGTCGGGGCCGAGTTCTACCTGCCGGCGGCGATCACCACCCTGATCGAGGCGAAGCTCGCCACGGTCCATGTCCTGAGCACGCCGTCGCCGTGGTTTGGCCTGACGCACCGGGAGGATGCGGCGCCGGTGCGACGGCACCTGCAGGAACTGGTCGTCCAGGGGGCCTACCCGCCGCGTCTCTGGTCCTGAGCACACCGAGCACCGCGGCGAGGCGGGAGATCGGGGGGCTGGCGCCCCCCGAGTCCGGCCTTTCTCCTACCAGCGGGAGCGGCGAGCGCCGCCGCCGTCGCGGTCGGTGCGAGCCTTGGCCACGTTGACGCGCAGGGTGCGGCCATCCAGCGGTTGATCGTTCAGCCTGGCGATGGCGGCCTGCGCCTCGGCCTCGCTGGCCATGTCGACGAAGCCGAAACCGCGGGAAGACCCCGTCTCCCGCTCGGTCACGACTTCGGCCGTCAGGACCGTTCCGCACTGCGCGAAGTGCGTGCGCAGTCCTTCTGACGTGGTTGAATAGGAAAGACCACCTACGTAGAGCTTGGACGCCATGGAGCGCCTCCTCTCGTGCCCTGCCCGTGCAGGGCCTGTCCTCTTCCGCACCCTCGTGTCACACCTCGTGGAGTCGCGGAAGCCCTCGGAGGCGAGGCCGGCGAGCGCCGCGGCGGCGCCGATTCCGGCTACAGGCGAGAAGCCTAGCACAGGTACGCGCCGGAGCCCATGGACGGCGGATGTCGAAGGCGTTAGCCTTGAACACGCCACTGGCAGGAGGTTTTCATGGCCGGCCGCATCGAGCGTATCGAGTTGTGGCACGTCGCCGTGCCCTTGCCCCGGCCGTTCTGGCCGTCCTGGATTCCAGGCTACCCGCAGACGCACGTGCAACAGACGCTGGCGCGCCTGTACACCAGCGACGGCCTGCTCGGGGAGACGGCTGGCCCGGCGTTCACCACCGAGCGGCAGGGCCTGGGGGACTTGCTGGGCGGCTTTCTGCTGGGCATGGACGCCGCGGACCTGGTTGGCTTCCGCCAGCGCATCCGCGAGGCGTCGTACCTGGGGTGGCGCAACTGGTGGCTGGAAGCGGCACTGTGGGACCTGAAGGGCAAGCTCGCCGGCATGCCGGTCTACAAGCTACTGCAGGAGAAGGAGGAGACCGTGACCTCGGTGCGCGTGTACGCCTCCACCGGGTCGCTGAAACCTCTCGGCGAACGCCTCGCCTACCTGGACGAGATCGCGCGGATGGGCTTTTTTGCGGTCAAATTGCGGGTCAAGTACCCCACCCTGGCGGAGGATCTGGCGCTCGTACGGGGAGTGCGGCAGGCGGCCGGGGATTCCCTGGTCATCGGCGTGGACGCCAACCAGGGATGGCCGGTGTCGCTGTTCGCCCCAAACCCCGACTGGGATCTCCAGCGCGCCGTCGCCTTCGGCAAGGGATGCGACGAGCTGGGCATCGCCTGGATCGAGGAGCCGCTGGACATGCATGACTGGGCGGGGATGGCGGAACTGCGCGCTCGCGTGGCGACGCCGATCGCCGGCGGCGAACTGCACGGTGGCTGGCATGAACTGCAGCCGCTGTTCGACCACGGCAGTCTGGACATCTATCAGCCCGACGCCATGTTCTGCGGGCTCACCGTGTCGCGCCGGGTGATGCAGGAGTGCCGCGCTCGCGGTCTGCAGTTCTCGCCCCACACCTGGTCCAACGGCTTCAACGTGCTGGTCAACCTGCACGCCTTTGCGGCGTGGGAGCAGCGCCGGCTGCTGGAGTACCCGTACGAGCCGCCGGGGTTCGTGCCGGCGGCCCGCGACGGCATCCTGCCGCCGGTCACCGTGCGGGCCGATGGCACGGTGGCGGTGCCGCAGGATGCGGGGCTGGGCGCGCGCGTGGACGAGCGGCTGTTGCGTCGTTTCGGGCGCCGCTTCCACGTCTCCACCCGCCTGCGGGTCGCCCTTCGTACCGTTCGCCACAAGGGTCTGCGCGCCGCCATGACCCTCAAGCGGGCGAAGGAGGCGGCCGAGACCCCGGCGCGCCCGGGCTAGCTTGCGACGGCGGCGGCGACGGGGGTGGCGCGGTTCGCCACCAGCCGGTGGCGTTGAGGGCGCCCGCCAGCAGCGCGTATACTCTGCCGGGACAGGTGTCCAGTGAACGACACGCCGACCGCGAGCGTCGATCTCAACTCGGACATGGGTGGCAGCTTGCGCGTGCTGGTCGTGGGCTCACTCGAGGGCCCCGCCGGCGCGGCGGTGGAGGCGTTGCGGGCGGCGGGCCTGGCGGTGACGGTGCGCATGGTCGGGGTCGGGGAGGCGAGCGAGGCGGTGCGCGCCGAGTTCGCCCCGCACATGGTCCTGGGTACGGCCGGTGTTCAGCCGCCTGCCGAGCTCAACGGCGGGCAGGTGTTTCGCAGCATCGTGGAGCATTCCTCGAACATGTTCTACGTGCACGGGCCGGACCACGTGCTCACCTACGTGAGCCCGCGCTGCCGCGAGCTTCTGGGGATCGAGCCGGAAGAGGCGCTGGTGCGCTGGACGGCGTTGGTCACCGACCACCCCATCAACAGGGTCGGCTACGAGGCAACCTGGCGAGCCATCGAGACCGGGATCGAGCAGCCGCCCTACGAGCTGGAGCTCCTTGGCCCCGGGGGGCGGCCGATCCGGGTGGAGGTGCACGAGTCGCCGGTGGTGCGGGACGGTCGCACGGTGGCGATCGTCGGGGCGCTGCACGACATCAGCGAGCGCAAGCGCGATGAGGCGCGCCTCGCGCTGCAAGGGCAGGCGTTGCGCTCCATCGCCGAGGGGGTGTGCGTTACCGACCTCGACGACAGGATCGTCTTCGTCAACCCTGCCTTCTGCGAAATCCACGGTTACAGCGAAGCGGAGCTGATCAACCAGCCCATCGAGCGGCTGCGGGTGAGCGACAATCCGCCCGGGATCGGCGACGAGATCGTGGCCGGCACCTTGGCGGGCGGCTGGCGGGGGGAGATCTGGAACCGCCGCAAGGACGGAACACGCATCCTTGTGGACCTGAACACCGCCCCGGTGCGGGACGAGCACGGCACCGCCGTCGCCCTGATCGGCGTGATTCGCGACGTCACTGAGACCCGGCGCGTCGAGGAGCGGGAGCGGCGTCGGGTCCGGCAGCTGGCCGCCATCAACCGGGTCACCCGGCACGTGACCAGTCTGATGCCGGTCAAGGACCTGCTCGAGGTGGCGGTGCGGGAGATTCAGGAGCAGTTCGGGTATCACAACGTCGTGGTGCTGCTCCACGATCGGGAGCGCGGCGAGCTGGGCAGCCAGGCCATGGCAGGGGCGTACGCGCACCTCGCCGCCGCCGACTACCGCCAGCGGGTGGGTGAGGGTCTCATCGGGCTCGCCGCTCTGGATGGCATCCCGGTGGTGTCCCACGACGTGCACCTCGACGATCGCTATTTTCCTGGCTTCCCGGCCCCGGTGGAGACCCGGTCGGAAATCGCGGTGCCGCTGAGGATCGGTGGGGAGGTGTTGGGCGTTCTCGACGTTCAGGAAACCCGGCCCCACGCCTTTGACGAGAGCGACGCGCAAGCCCTGGAGACGCTGGCGGGGCAACTGGCGGCGGTGCTCGATTCGGCCCGTCTGTTCGCCCGAGTGCAGACGGAGTTGCAGGAGCGGGAGCGGGCCGAGGGGGCGCTGCGCCGTGTCGTGGCCGAGCTGGAAAGGGCGCGTGCCGAACTGGAGGAGCGGGTGCGGGCGCGTACTTCCGAGCTCGAGCTGGCCAACCAGTCGCTGGCCGCGCAGGTGCGGGAACGGGTCGCGGCCGAGCAGGCGATCCGCGCCTCGGAGGAGCGCTTCCGGGCGCTGGCGGAGAACTCGGCTGACGTGGTGATGCGCTTCGACCGCAATGGTCGGCATCTGTACGTCAACAGGGTGGTGGAGGGGCAGACCGGTATCCCGGTGGCGGCGTTTCTTGGCAGGACGCACCGCGAGCTGGGCTTTCCGGAGCACCTCTGTGGGCTGTGGGAAGAGGCCATCGCTCGCGTCTTCGCATCGGCCGCGGTGCACCGGATCGAGTTTCAGTTGCCCAACGGCATCTGGATCGACTGGATGCTGATGCCTGAGCTGGGACCAGACGGCGGGGTGACCGCGGTGATCACCGCGGCCCGGGACATCACCCAGCGCAAGGAGATGGAAGCGGAGCTGGAGCGGCGGGTGGCCGAGCGCACCGCCGAGCTCGCCGCCGCCAACGCGGCGCTGACAGAGAGCGAGGAGAGGTACCGGCGCTTCTTCGAGGAGGATCTGACCGCCGACTTCATCTCCACTCCCGACGGCCGGCTGATCGCCGCCAACCCGGCGTTCGTGGAAGTCTTCGGATTCGCCTCGATGGAGGAAGCTCTGGCCACCAACGTCACCGAGCTGTACCCGAGCGCCGTGGAACGCCAGGCCTTCATCGCAGAGATGTGCAGGGACGGGCGCATCACCCAGCGGGAGGTGGAGCGCCGGCGGCGGGATGGCAGTGCTGTCCATCTGATCGAGAACGTCTCGGCCGTGTTCTCTCCCACCGGCGAGCTGCAGGCGTTGTGGGGGTACCTGTTCGACATCACCGAGCGGAAGCTCCTGGAGGAACAGCTCCGCGAGGCGCAGAAGATGGAGGCCATCGGCCGACTCGCCGGCGGCGTCGCGCACGACTTCAACAACCTGTTGCAGGCGATTCTCTCCCTCGGACAGGTGCTGGTGGCGAAGAGCGTCGATCCCGAGTTGCTTCCCGTGGCGGCCGAGCTGGAGGCGCAGGTCAAGCGGGGGGCGGAGCTGACCCGACAACTCCTCCTGTTCTCGAGGCGCGAGGTGGCGCGCCGCCTGCCGCTGGATCTCAACGAGCTGGTGCACGGCGGTATGGGGTTGTTGCGCCGGGTGATCCCGGAGACCCTCGCGGTGGCCGTAGAGCTCGCCCGTGAGACGCTGGCGGTGGAGGCGGACCGGGGCCAGCTGCAGCAGGTGCTCACCAACCTGGTGCTCAACGCTCGCGACGCCATGCCGGGCGGAGGAATCCTGACGGTAGCCACTGGCCGGCAGGAGGGGGAGGTGTGGCTCGAGGTGCGGGACACCGGGGTGGGCATGGAGGCAGCGGTCAGGGAGCGCATCTTCGAGCCGTTCTTCACCACCAAGGGACACGAAGTGGGGACGGGACTGGGGCTCGCCGTGGTGCATGGCATCGTGCAGTACCACGGGGGGCGCATCGAGGTCGACAGCGCCAGCGGCTGCGGCAGCCGCTTCCGCGTCCTCCTGCCGGCGGCAGAGGGAGTCGGCGGCGGCGCCGAAGCCCGGCCTGCCGAGGCGGTGGACCTGTCCCGGGGAGGCGGCGAACGCGTGCTGGTGGTCGAGGACGAGGACGGCGCCCGCGAAGGACTGCGCCAGCTGCTCGACCTGCTGGGGTACGAGGTGGTGGCGCTGGCCAGCGGCGAGGAGGCGCTGGCACTGGCCGCCGAGGCGCCCTTCGACGTGCTGTTGACCGACTACGTGCTGCCCGGGATCGACGGCGTGCTGCTGAGTAAGAAACTGGTTGCGCGATGGCCGGAGATCAGGGTGATCCTGATGTCCGGATACACGGAGAACCATCTCGTGCGTGAGTTGGTGGCCGCCGGACGCCTGCGTTTTCTCGCCAAGCCGTTCGACCTGACCACGCTGGCGCGCGAGGTGAGGGAGGCGTTGGGCACAGGCGCCTCGTAGCCTCACGCCCGCAGAATCTGCGTCTGCGGACGCAGGCTCGATCTCAGAGGGAGGCCAGCAGTGTCTCGGCGCGGCGCGCCGCGTGGTTACTGACGCATCGGCCAGATCGGCGGTGGCGACCGTCCCGTCGGCGATCTTCGCCGAGTTCACGGCGTTGTTGGCCAGGTCCGCGGTCGCGACCGTGCCGTCCTGGATCATGGCGCTGGTGATGCCGCTGTTCGCCACCGCGAGGGTCACGTCGCCGGAGGTGCCGCCGCCGCTCAGACCCGCCCCTGCGGTCACCCCAGTGATCGTCCCGGAGCCGGAGCTGTTCTCCGCCAGCAGCGAGTCCTTGAACAGCATCTCGAACGTCGAGGGGTCCTGCGAGCCCTGCGCCACCTGCGAGCCGAAGGCGATCACCTTGCCCGTCCCCCCGGTCACCGCCACGGTCAGCCGGGCGTTGGCGGTGTCAACGCCGGGGAACTCGTCCTTGAACTGCTTCTGCAGTTGCTCGAAGCGCCGGGCGGTGTAGCTCTTGCTGCCCTGCACCGCGCCCGTCGAGTCCTTCACCTGCACCTGCACGGTGGCGCTGCCGGTGCCGGTGACCTCGACGACGCCGAAGTTGTAGCGGAACATCGAGTCCCCATCGGGCTTGGTCTGCCAGACGCCGGTCAGCTCGGTGGACTCGCCGGCGCCGATGGCGAAGCTCGCCGGCACGCCGGCGAAGAACTGCCCCACCGAGGCGTCCAGGGTGCCCGACTGGGAGTAGATCCTCGAGCCAACCATGACCTTGACGTTGGCGGTGACGCGAATGGCGCCGAACGTCTCGACGCCGAAGAAGGTCTTGACGGCGTTGTCGTAGCGCTTCGTGTCGCCCGCCGGGATGGTGTCGGTGTAGCTCCTGGGCGACAGGTTCTCCTGGCGCTCCAGCAGGTAGAAGGTGAGATTGGCCGCGGTGGGGTTGGGGTTGTGCACCCAGACGGTGGTGTACCACACCGCCGGTGGCACCCCGGGCCTCGCCCCCACCGAGGGGAGAAACACGTCGGTGCCGGTGAAGCCCGCGAGAGCGAGCGTCGCCGCAGCGCTGCTGGCCAGCACCACGCCGAGTACCTTGCTGAGGGGACGACGAGTCATGGCTGCCTCCTCCTGCCGAGCCGGGGCATCGGCCTCTCCCAGGATGAACGTCGTGGAAACACGATAGCGCACGAGGGCAAGGGCGACCCTGCGCCAGCCGCGCGACGGACAGGGCGAGGGCCGGGGGAGGTCGCCACCCCGGCCCTCGCCTTCTCGGGGAACTGAGGGCCGTTCAGCGCGCAGGAACTTTCACTGCCTCTGTCCTCTCGCGATCGAGTTGTTCGAGCCGGAACTCCACACCCATTTCCTCGCCCTGCCCCCACACCTCGGGATGCAGGTAGGTGCCTTGCTCGTCCGCCGGCTTGTCCTCTTCCACCGGGATGCGGTGGGCGTTGGCCCAGGCATCCTGGCGAATGCCGGTGACCAGCCAGGAGACCTCCGCCCCTGGCCTTGAGGTCTGGATGACGAAGGTATTGCCCTCGATCTTGCGAGCGACGCGGGCGTGGACCCACTCGTCACCGTCGCCGATCACCGTGAGCTGGTAGCGAAAGTCGCGGTTGAGCGCCTCGAACCACTCGGGGAGTTCCACCGTGGCGAAGCCGCTGGCGTCGGTGATCACATTGCCGTTGTAGATGTTCATCATGTCCGGCGACTCGACGAACGAGTGCGAGAGGTACTTGTGTTCGGGGTCAAGGGGGTGGTCGATGGTGAACGATCCGCCGCCCTTGGAGAGGGTGTCAGTGACTGTCACCTTGCCGGCGAAGTAGCCGGCGTAAGTCCCAGTCGTGGTGCCGTCATCGCCCCAGACGCCGTAGTTCAAATAGCCGAGCGCGCCACCCGCGCCGGTGCTTTCATGTCGCCCGGAGGCGCCGGAATAGAATGAGCCGAGGTGCCCGGAGGTGCCGGAGGAGGTATTTTTGCCGAATACTCCGAAACCGGAGCTGCTGGTGCTCTGACCGAAGACGCCAGACTTCCCAGCGCCGGCATTGTAGCCGGCGACGGCCGCCCAGCCGCTGCTTGTTACGGCCCAGATCGCGGTGGCCGTGTTGCTGACGGCGTGAATGCTCCGCCCCGTGCCCGT
>JBBINC010000072.1:0-15322 GCA_037444085.1 Acidobacteriota bacterium
AATAGTCCCCACGTTGACGTGCGGCTTCGTCCGATCAAACTTCTGCTTGGCCATTTCAAGATCCTCCTGCTAGATGAGGCCCTTGGCCCGGGAGATCACCTCATCGGCGATGTTCTTGGGCACCTCGTCGTAGTGGTCGAACTGCATCGTGTAGGTCGCCCGCCCCTGGGAGAGCGAGCGGAGCTGCGTAGCATACCCGAACATGGCGGCGAGTGGAACGTAGGCGCCGATCACCTGCGCCCCGGCGCGCGGCTCCATGTGGGTGATCTTGCCGCGGCGGGCGTTGAGATCGCCGATCACGTCGCCCATGTATTCCTCGGGCGTCACCACTTCCACTTCCATGACCGGCTCCAGCAGCACCGGCTTGGCGCGCTTTGCCGCATCCTGAAAGGCAAGGGAGCCGGCCACCTTGAAGGCGATCTCGGAGGAGTCCACCTCATGGAAGGAGCCGTCGTACAGCGCCGCCCCCACGCCGATGATGGGAAAGCCGGCGAGCACGCCGCGCTGCATCGCCTCGCGAATACCCTGGTCCACCGGCTTGACGAACTCGCGCGGGATGGCGCCGCCGACGATTTCGCTCTTGAAGTCGTAGTCGCGGCCGTCGTCGAGCGGCCAGATGCGGATCTTGGCGTGTCCGTACTGGCCGCGACCGCCGGTCTGGCGCACAAAGCGGCCCTCGCCCCCCGCCTCGCCGCGCAGCGTCTCCCGGTAGGATACCTGCGGGCGTCCCACCGCGGCCTGGACCTTGAACTCGCGCACCAGCCGATCGACGATGATCTCCAGGTGCAGCTCGCCCATCCCCGAGATGATCGTCTGGCCGGTCTCGGGCTCCTGGTGCACTCGAAACGTTGGATCCTCCTGCGACAACTTGCCCAGCGCCACGCCCAGCTTGTCCTGGTCGGCCTTGGTCCTGGGCTCGATGGCGACGTCGATCACCGGGGCGGGGAACTGCATGGCCTCCAGCACGATGGCGCGCTTCGGGTCGCACACCGTATCGCCCGTGATGACGTTGCGCAGACCCACCGCGGCGACGATGTCGCCGGCGAACACCTCTTTCATCTCCTCGCGCTTGTTGGCGTGCATCTTCAGGAGACGCCCGACGCGCTCGCTATGGCCGGTACGGGAGTTGAGCACCTGGTCGCCGGTGGCGATCCTGCCCGAATACACCCGCAGAAAGGTCAGCTGGCCGACGAACGGGTCGGTCATGATCTTGAAGACCAGCGCCGCAAACGGGGCATCGTCGTCGGCGGCGCGGGTGCCCGTCTCGCCCGACGGCATGTGCCCTTCGATGGGCGGAATATCGAGCGGTGAAGGCAGGAAGTCGATCACCGCGTCGAGCAGCTGCTGCACGCCCTTGTTCTTGAAGGCGGAGCCGCAGAGCACGAGCACCAGTCGCCGCTCCAGGGACTGCTGCCGCAGGCTGGCGCGCAGCTGCACGGGCGTCACGGTCTTACCGGCGAGGTAGCGCTCGAGGACGTCCTCATCCCCTTCCGCGGCTGCCTCGACGAGCTTCTCGCGCCAGGCCTCATACTCGGGCAGGAGTGATTCGGGAATCTCGGTGCGGGTGAACTCGGCCCCCTGGGCGCTGTCGGCGAACTCCCACGCGCACCCCTCGATCAGGTCGATCACGCCACGGAACGACTCCTCGGCACCCAGGGGTAGCTGCAGCGCCACCGGGTTGGCCTTGAGCTTGCGGCGCATCTGCTCGATCGCCCCGAAGAAGTCGGCGCCGACGCGATCCATCTTGTTGACGAAGGCGATGCGCGGCACGCGGTAGCGGTCGGCCTGCCGCCAGACCGTCTCGGACTGCGGCTCGACGCCGCTGACCGCGTCGAAGACTGCAATGGCGCCGTCGAGCACGCGCAGCGAACGTTCCACCTCGGCAGTGAAGTCCACATGCCCGGGAGTATCGATGATGTTGACGCGGTGTTCCTCGAACTGCCCCTGCGAGCCCCGCCAGAAACAGGTGGTGGCAGCCGAGGTGATGGTGATGCCCCGCTCCTGTTCCTGCTCCATCCAGTCCATCGTCGCGGTACCGTCGTGAACCTCGCCCATCTTGTAGTTCACGCCCGTGTAGTAGAGGATGCGCTCGGTGGTCGTCGTCTTACCGGCATCGATGTGGGCCATGATGCCGATATTGCGCGTCCTCTTGAGGGGTACCAAACGGGGCATCTTGTCAAAGAACCTTTCTCGCCAGCGCCTTTCGAACCACTCGTACTGCCACCTCTTGCGCCCGTCGCGCCGCGACGGGATGGTGCACACCACCTACCAGCGGTAGTGGGAAAACGCCTTGTTGGCCTCAGCCATGCGGTGCGTATCGTCCTTCTTCTTCATCGCCCCGCCGCGGTTGTTGGCCGCATCGAGGAACTCGCCCGCCAGCTTCTCGCGCATCGACCTTTCGCCGCGGGCACGCGAGAAGCCGACCAGCCAGCGAATCGATAGCGACAATTGGCGGCTCGCCGATACCTCCACCGGCACCTGGTACGTGGAACCGCCGACCCGGCGCGACTTCACTTCCACCTGCGGCTTGACGTTGTCCACCGCGCGCTTGAACAGTTTGAGCGGGTCATCCTTGGCCTTCTCCTGAATGATGTCCAGGGCGCCGTAGAAGATCTGCTCGGCGGTGGTCTTCTTGCCGCGCTTCATGAGCGAATTGATGAACCGGGTAACGAGCTGCGAATTGTACACGGGATCAGGGAGGACTTCGCGCTTGCTGACGACTCGACGACGTGGCATGACGCCCTACCTCCCCGCCGCCTTGCCGGCCTGCTGCTTCTGGCGCTTGGTACCGTACTTCGACCGGCCCTGGTTGCGGCCCGAGACCCCCTGCGCATCCAGTGTGCCTCGAATAACGTGGTAGCGCACTCCCGGGAGATCCTTGACGCGGCCGCCGCGGATCATCACCACCGAGTGCTCCTGCAGGTTGTGCCCCTCGCCCGGGATGTAGGTCGTCACCTCGATGCTGTTGGTGAGGCGCACGCGCGCCACCTTGCGCAGCGCCGAATTGGGCTTTTTCGGGGTGGTCGTGTACACGCGCGTGCACACGCCGCGGCGCTGCGGGCAGGCCTTCAACGCCGGGCTCTTGGTCTTGGCGATGAGGGCCGCGCGTCCGAGGCGGACCAGTTGGGCGATCGTCGGCATCGATTCCTCTCCTCTACAAGGTCGGCACCGCTGGCGTGCCCCGACTCCCAGTCGGGGACGGCAACACGCCGTTGCGATGTCTCCTCTGGTGCCCGCGGCCTCGCGGCCAGCAAAGCCCGCAGAGTCTAGTGCACGCCGGGACATGTGTCAACTGCCATCTCCCCCTGCCATCAAGGCGGACAGCGGGTCAAAGACGTACTCCCGCGGAGCCTCAGCCTCTTCAAGCACCTCCTCGGGTGCCATTTCGTCCGCCAGAACCGGTTCGACCGAGAAGTGGTGGTACTGCTTCACGCCGGTCCCGGCCGGGATGAGGCGCCCGACGATGACGTTCTCCTTGAGGCCGTGCAGGTGGTCGATGCGACCCGAAACCGCCGCCTCGGTGAGCACCCGCGTTGTCTCCTGGAAGGAGGCCGCCGAGACGAACGACTCGGTGGCCAGGGCCGCCTTGGTGATGCCCAGCAGCACCGGCGCAAAGCGCGCCGGCTGGCCGCCCAGTTGCTCGATGCGCTCGTTCTCTTGCAGCACCCGGTAGCGCGGCACCTGCTCGTCGAGCAAGAACTCGGTGTCGCCGGGCTCGGTGACCTTCACGAAGCGGCACATCTGCCGCACGATGACCTCGATGTGCTTGTCGTTGATGGACACGCCCTGGGTGCGGTAGACCTCCTGCACCTTGTCTACCAGGTATCGCTGCAACTCCTTCTCGCCCAGCACGGCCATCACGTCGTGGGGATCCACCGGCCCTTCGGTGAGTTGCTCCCCGGTGGCGACCCACTCACCGTCCTGAACCACAAGGTGGGCGTACTTCGGAATGGAGTACTCGCGCGTCACGCCCTCCTTGCCCTCGACCACGACCTTGCGCGTGCCTCGCGAGGCCTCGCCGACGTGGATGATGCCGGAGATTTCGCTGACCACCGCCGCGTCCTTTGGCCGGCGCGCCTCGAACAGCTCGACGACGCGCGGCAGACCGCCGGTGATGTCCTTGGTCTTGGTGGTCTCGCGCGGGATCTTGGCGAGCACGTCGCCGGGGCGCACGGCCTCTCCGTCCTTGACCATGAGGTGCGAGCCGATGGCCAGCTGGTACTTGCGCTCCGCGCCGTCCGGCGTGCGCACCAAAATGGTGGGGATGCGCCGGTCGAGGCCAATGGGCTCGATGACGATCTTGTGCGAGTGGCCGGTGATCTTGTCCACCTCTTCACGGACGTTCTCACCCTCCGTGAGGTCGGAAAACTCGACGTTGCCCTCCACGGTGGTCAGCACCGCCGAGGTGAACGGATCCCACTCCGCCAGCACCGAGCCGGGCTCGACGAAGTCGCCCTCCTTGACGAGCAAGGTCGAGCCGTACACCAGGTTGTATCTCTCGCGCTCGCGCCCGCGGTCGTCGACGATTGCCACCTTGCCGTTGCGGGACACCACCACGGTGTTGGCGTCCGTGTTGGTGACCGCCTGCACGTTGAACAGCTTGATGCTGCCGGAGCGGCCGGCGACGTGGCGCGACTGCTCGGTGGCCCGCGTCGCCGTGCCGCCATAGTGGAAGGTGCGCATGGTGAGCTGCGTGCCCGGCTCGCCGATGGACTGCGCCGCAATGATCCCCACCGCCGTTCCGATGTCGGCCAGCCGCCCGGTGGCGAGCATGCGCCCATAGCACAGCCGGCAGACGCCGCGCTGCGTCTCGCAGGTGAGCACGGAGCGGATCTTCACCCGCTCGTGCCCCGCATCCTCGATCAGGGCGGCGATCTCTTCGGTGATCTCCTCCCGGGCCCGGCAAATCACCGAGTCTTCGACCGGATCGAGGATGTCCTCCGCCGCCACTCGTCCCACAAGCCGGTCGCGCAGCTTTTCCAGCACCTCGCCCCCCTCGGTGATGGGCGTGACGTAGATGCCGTCCTCGGTGCAGCAGTCGTCCTGGGTGATGATCAGGTCCTGGGATACATCCACCAGGCGTCGCGTCAGGTAGCCGGAGTCTGCCGTCTTCAGGGCGGTGTCGGCCAGGCCCTTGCGGGCGCCGTGGGTGGAGATGAAGTACTGAAGCACCGACAGCCCCTCGCGGAAGTTGGCGGTGATCGGGGTCTCGATGATCTCGCCCGAGGGCTTGGACATCAGGCCGCGCATGCCAGCCAACTGTCGCACCTGCTCCTTGGAGCCGCGCGCCCCGGAATCGGCCATGACGAAGATCGGGTTGGGCTCGCCGGACCGCTCCGCGCGCCACCGCATCTCGCGGAACATCTCGTCCGACACCTTCTCGGTGACGCGGTGCCAGATGTCGACGATCTTGTTGTGTCGCTCTCCGGCGGTGATGATGCCGGCGGACCGCTGGCGCTCCACCTCCTCCACCTCGGCCAGCGCCCGGTTGATGAGCTCTTCCTTGGCCGGGGGCACGACCATGTCGCCGGCCCCGATGGAGATGCCGGCGCGCGTTGCCCAGGAGAAGCCCAGGTTCTTCAGGGCGTCCAGCAAGCGCACCGTGACGCCATGGCCGTGCCGCAGGTGGGTGAAGTAGACCAGGCTCTGCAACCCGGATTTCTTCAGCTGCGCATTCACGAAGGGCAGCTCGGGGGGCAGCGCCGCGTTGAAGATGGCGCGCCCGGCGGTGGTTTCCAGATAGAAGTTGGAGACCGCCTGCGGCTCGGCGTGCAAGATGTCCTGCTGGTCAGCCTCGACGGTCATGTCCATGAGCTGGCCCGTGTAGATCACCTCGATCGGTTCGCGGGTGGCGATGAGGCCGTTGGCGTGGGCGAGCAGCACCTCGTCGAGCGACGCGAATACCCTGAGCTCGCCGGCGGCGGGCTGAACCGAGGTGAGGTAGTAGCATCCCAGCACCATGTCCTGCGAGGGCACGGCGAGCGGCTTGCCGGAGGCCGGAGACAGGATGTTGCCCGGCGCCAGCATCAGCACCCGCGCCTCCAACTGGGCGGTGGGCGACAGAGGCACGTGGACCGCCATCTGATCGCCGTCGAAGTCCGCGTTGTAGGCGGCACACACCAGCGGATGGATGCGGATCGCCTTGCCCTCGACGAGGATCGGCTCGAACGCCTGGATGCCCAGCCGGTGCAGGGTCGGAGCGCGGTTGAGCAGGATCGGGTGTTCGCGGATCACGGTCTCCAGCGCGTCCCACACCTCGGGGGTGCGCTGTTCCACCAGTTCCCGCGCCATCTTGATCGTCGTGACCAGTCCCTTCTTCTCCAGGTCGTTGTAGATGAATGGCTTGAACAACTCCAGCGCCATCTCCTTGGGCAATCCCGCCTGGTGCAGCTGCAGATCCGGGCCGACCACGATCACCGAGCGACCCGAGTAGTCGACGCGCTTGCCCAACAGATTCTGGCGGAACCGCCCCTGCTTCCCCTTGAGGGCGTCTGACAGCGACTTGAGCGGACGTCCGTTGGCCCCCTTGATGACGCGGCCACGGCGGCCGTTGTCGAACAGCGCGTCGACCGCCTCCTGCAGCATGCGCTTCTCGTTGCGCACGATCACCTCGGGCGCGCGCAGCTCCAGGAGTTTGCGCAGGCGGTTGTTGCGGTTGATGACGCGGCGGTAGAGGTCGTTGAGATCCGAGGTGGCGAAGCGACCACCGTCCAGCGGCACCAGCGGGCGCAACTCTGGCGGGATGACCGGCACCACCTCGAGGATCATCCACTCCGGCCGGTTGCCGGACTTGCGGAACGCTTCCACGACCCGCAGCCGCTTGGCGGCCTTCTGGCGCTTGACCACCGAGGTCTCGGTGCGCATGATGAGGCGGAGCTCGCCAGCCAGTTCGTCGAGGTCGATGCGGCGCAGCAGCTCCTGGATCGCCTCGGCGCCCATGCGAGCCACGAACGAATCGCCGTAGTCCTGGCGGTACTGGCGGAATTGCTCCTCCGACAGCACCTGCTTCTCCTCCAGCGCCGTATCCCCGACGTCGATGACCACGTAGGCCTCGAAGTACAGCACGCGCTCCAGCTCGCGCATGGTGATGTCCAGGAGCTGACCGATGCGACTGGGCAGCCCCTTGAAAAACCACACGTGCGACACCGGTGCAGCCAGTTCGATGTGCCCCATGCGCTCGCGCCGCACCTTGGAGCGCGTCACTTCCACCCCGCACTTGTCGCACACCACGCCCCGGTGCTTCATGCGCTTGTACTTGCCGCACAGGCACTCCCAGTCGGTGACGGGGCCGAAGATGCGGGCGCAGAAGAGACCGTCGCGCTCGGGTTTGAAGGTGCGGTAGTTGATGGTCTCCGGCTTGGTCACCTCACCGTGCGACCAGGAGCGGATCTTCTCGGGTGACGCCAGGGACACACGAATGGCGTCGAAATCGTTGATCGCTTTTGGCTTGCCAAAAACGCCGCGAGGTTCGAAGGGAAGGCCACTCATGCTCGTCCTCTCACTCTCCGTGCTTGACCAGCTCGACGTCCAGGCCCAGGCTCTGCAGCTCCCGCACCAGCACGTTGAACGATTCGGGCAGACCGGGGGGCTCCGGCACCTTGCCCTTGACGATGGCCTCGTAGACCCGGGAGCGCCCCTCGACATCGTCCGACTTGACGGTGAGCAGCTCCTGCAGGGTGAACGCGGCGCCGTACGCTTCCAGCGCCCACACCTCCATCTCACCCAGGCGCTGGCCGCCGAACTGCGCCTTGCCGCCCAGCGGCTGCTGGGTGATGAGCGAGTATGGACCGATGGAGCGGGCGTGAATCTTGTCATCCACCAGGTGGGAAAGCTTGAGCATGTAGATGTACCCCACCGTGACCCGCTGTTCGAACGGCTCACCCGTCACCCCGTCGCGCAGCACCGTCTTGCCGTCCTCGGGCAAACCCGCCTGGCGGAGCAGATCGTGGACCTGCTGCTCGCCCGCACCGTCGAAGACGGGGGTGGCGAAGCGCGCGCCGGTCAGCTTGCCCACCCATCCCAGGTGGGTCTCCAGGATCTGCCCGACGTTCATGCGGCTGGGCACGCCGAGGGGGTTGAGCACGATCTCCACCGGCGTACCGTCCTCCAGGAAGGGCAGATCCTCCTCCGGCAGCGCCACGGAGATGACGCCCTTGTTGCCGTGCCGGCCGGCCATCTTGTCGCCAACCTGCAGCTTGCGCTTCATGGCGATGTACACCTTGACCTGCTTGATGACCCCCGGCGGCAACTCGTCCCCGGCGGTGAGAAGGTTGATCCGCTCGCTGTTGAGCTTTTCGAGCACGTCGATCTGTGACTCTGCCTGGTTGATGAGCAGCTTCACCCGCTCGCGCACCGACACATCCGTGAGGGGCAGCGTCAGCAGTTCGGCGCGGGTGAGCCCGCTGACCGAGACGCGGGTGAGCGTCTCCCCCTTCCTCGCGAGCGTCTCGCCGCTGCGCGTCGAGACGACGTCCGCCGTCACCTGCGCCCCGTGCAGCAACTGCGCCAGCTTCTTGTTGCGCTCCTCGAGAATGATGCGGCGCTCGTCGTCGGAGTTCTTGCGAATGCGGGCGATCTCGTCTTCCTCGATGGCGTGGGCGCGGGAGTCCTTGTCGGCGCCCCGGCGAGCGAAGATCTTCACCCCGACAATCACGCCCGAAATGCCCGGAGGGCACTTCAACGACGCGTCGCGCACGTCGCCCGCCTTCTCGCCGAAGATGGCGCGCAGCAGCTTCTCCTCAGGGGTGAGCTGAGTTTCCCCCTTGGGCGTGACCTTGCCCACGAGGATCGAGCCGGGGTGGACATGGGCGCCGATACGCACGATCCCCGCCTCGTCGAGATCCCTCAGCGCTCCCTCGGAGACGTTGGGAATGTCCCGCGTGATCTCTTCGGGCCCGAGCTTGGTGTCGCGCGCGGAGACCTCCAGTTCCTCGATGTGCACCGAGGTGAAGTAGTCGTCCTTGACCAGCTTCTCGGACACCACCATGGCATCCTCGTAGTTGTAACCGCGCCACGGCATGAAGGCGACGAGCACGTTGCGCCCCAGGGCGATCTCGCCGTGGTCGGTGTTGGGACCGTCGGCCAGCACCTGGCCCTTGACCACCCGCTGTCCGGGCCGCACGATGGGCTTCTGGTTCACACAGGTGTTCTGGTTGGAGCGGCGGAACTTGGTGAGCTGGTAGATATCCGCACCGAAGTCGCGCCGCCGCTCGCCATCGACATCGGCCGCCTCGACGCGCACGATGATCCGGCGCGCGTCGACCGTATCCACGATGCCGGCCCGCCGGCAGACGATCACCGAGCCCGAATCGCGGGCCACCGCCTCCTCCAGACCGGTCCCGACGATGGGTGCCTCCGAGCGCACCAGCGGCACCGCCTGGCGCTGCATGTTGGAGCCCATCAGAGCGCGGTTGGCGTCGTCGTGCTCGAGGAAGGGAATGAGGGCCGCGGCCACCGACACCACCTGCTTCGGCGACACGTCAATGTAATCGATCTTGTCGCGGTCGATGAGCACGAACTCGCCCGCCGACCGGGCGATCACCTTCTCGTTCACCAGCAAGCCGTTCTCGTCCACGACGGCATTGGCCTGGGCGATATTGAGGGATTCCTCGTCCCACGCCGACAGGTAGAAGGCGTGCGCCTGCCATTGCGCCAACCGCTTGCCAGCCTTGCGCAGTTTGGCGTTGGCCGCCTCGGCCTCCTGCCGCAGCACGACCTGGCCAATCTTGAAGGGCGAGTCGCCGCGCTCGGTGATGCTCACGTGCTCCAGCACCCGGCCCTTCTCCACCTTCTTGTACGGCGACTCGATGAAACCGTAGTCGTTGATGCGGGCATAGCACGACAGCGAGGAGATGAGCCCGATGTTGGGGCCTTCCGGGGTCTCGATCGGGCAGATGCGGCCGTAATGAGTCGAGTGCACGTCGCGCACCTCGAACCCGGCGCGCTCCCGCGACAGGCCGCCCGGGCCCAGCGCCGACAAACGCCGCTTGTGGGTCACCTCGGAGAGGGGGTTGGTCTGATCCATGAACTGGGAGAGCTGCGAGGACCCGAAAAACTCCTTCACGGCGCCGATCACCGGCTTGGCATTGACCAGATCCCGCGGCATCGCCGAGTCGATGTCCTGGTGGATGGTCATGCGCTCCTTGATGGCCCGCTCCATGCGCACCAGACCGACCCGGAACTGGTTCTCGAGCAATTCGCCGACGGCGCGAACGCGCCGGTTGGCGAGCGAGTCGATGTCGTCCACCCGCCCGATTCCCCGGGAAAGCTGCAGCAGGTAGCGGACCACGGCGGTGAAGTCCTCCTGGTCGAGGACTCGCTGCTTGGGATTCTTGGCCAGGCCCAACTTGACGTTGAATTTGAAGCGCCCCACCTCGGACAGGTCGTACTTGCGCTCATCAAAGAACAAGCCCGCGAAAAGCGCCGTGGCCGACTCCTCGGTCGGGGGATCACCCGGGCGGAGCCGGCGATAGACCTCCATGACCGCGTCGATCTTGGTCCGGAAGGCGTCCTTCTCGATGGTCTTGGAGAGAATCTCACCGGTGGCGTCCCACGCCGGGAAGGCGAGGAGGAGATCCTTGCGTCCCAGTTCCCGGGCGCGGTCGAACAGCTCGGGAGAGGCGCTGGTGTTGGCCTCGGCGATCACCTCGCCGGTCGAGGAGTCCACCAGATCCTCGGCGAGCACGGCGTCCACCAGATCGTCCTCGGCCACCGCCACGTCCGCCTTTCCGGAGCGCTCCAAGCGCTCGCGCAGTTCGGCGTCCAGGCGCAGCCCGGCGAACAGATCAGGGTTGGCGACCCGCTTGCCGAAGGTGGCGCTCGCCTTGCGATCCTCAACCTCGAGAACGCGCCTGTCCAGGCCCAACTTCACCCCCTCGTTGCCGAGCCTGGCGGTGAACAGGTTGTAGAACTGACGTAGCAGATCGGCGTTGCTCTCAAGCCCCAGGGCGCGCAGGAACACGGTGGCGGGGAAACGCCGTTTACGGTCGATACGGACGTAGAGGATCTGCTTCTTGTCGAACTCGAACTCGATCCACGAACCGCGGTACGGCACGATCTTGGCGAGCAGGGAAGTGGGCGTCTCGCGCGTGAACGAGGTTCCCGGGGAGCGGTGCAGCTGCGACACGATGACCCGCTCCGTGCCGTTGATGATGAAGGTGCCGGTCTCGGTCATGAGCGGCAGCTCACCGAAATACAGCTCCTCCTCCTTGACGTCGCGGATGCGACGTTCCCCGCCCTCGCTCTCCTCCAGCACGACCAGCCGAAAAGTCACCTTGAGGGGCACGGCATAGGTCAGCCCGCGCTCGCGGCAGTCGGACTCCGAATAGGTGAGCCGCAGGCCTACCGGGTTGCCGCAGGTGGTGCAGTGGGGCACGGCGTTGGCGGTACTCTGACCGCAGGCCGGGCACACCACTGTGGATTCGTGCGATTCGGCCGCCTTGATGCGCGCCCCGCAGTGCTCGCAGTTGATGCGCAGGTGATCGAGGCCCCTGAGCCGGCCGCACTTGCACTCCCAGGACCCGAGTTCAAACTTGACGAAGTGCAGCTCACACGACGAGCGGAAATCGGCGAACGGGAAGATGCTCTCGAACACCGCCTGCAGGCCGCTGGTCTGCCGCTCGTCGGGGAGCAGGTCCATCTGCAGGAACTGCTCGTAGCTCGCCCGCTGCACGGCGATGAGATTGGGCAACGGAATTGTCGAGCGGATCGTCGAGAAGTCGGTCCGCTCCATCGTCTGATTCGCACTCATGAGGCCCCACTCCTTACCGGGTCCGACGCCGCATCGCGTGCGAACGCGAACCCGCGCGCCGCCGTGAAAGGACTCTTGAAACCGCCGTTTCGACTCATCCGGCGACCCGCGACACCGGCCGCGCCGCCGGCCACCCTCAGACCCCCATCAGGCAACGACAACGCCGGTGAGGAGGCACGCGCCCCCTCCCCTGGTCTGGGTCGATCAAACCAGCTCTCGCGCACCGGCAGCGGCACAATCCTCCCTCCGCCGGCATTCCACGCCTGGCGCCTCGAGCTTCCCTCGACTTGACCCTCTCCCCGGCCGTTGCGCTGCGACGCCGCAACGCGGGCTGCGGCGACGCGCCGCCGCCCTAGACAACCTTCACCGTGGCGCCGGCTTCCTCGAACTTCTTCTTGATATCCTCGGCCTCCTGCTTGGACACACCCTCCTTGACCTTGGCCGGCGCGCTCTCCACCAGGTCCTTCGCTTCCTTCAGACCCAGCGAGGTGACCTCGCGAACCACCTTGATGACGTTGATCTTCTTGTCGCCGGCCGCCTCCAGCATGACGTCGAACTCGGTCTTCTCCTCGACCGCCTCGGCGGCGGCGCCCCCGGCGGGAGCGGCCATCATCGCCATGGGCATGGCGGCAGCCGCTGCCGACACCCCGAACTCGTCCTCGAGCTTCTTGACCAACTCGTTCAGCTCCAGGACCGTCATCCCCTTGATCTGCTCCACGAACTCCTGAATCTGGGCCATCTTCCTGTCTCCTTATTGCGACGTAACGTCCCCAAAAACCCTCAGCGCCCTACGCCTGGCGCTCCTTGTCCTCAGCGATTTGCTTCACCGTCACGGCGAGGGAACGCAGCGGCCAATGGAGCGCCGTGACCAGGCGCCGCATCGGCGACTGCAGCACGTACAGCAGCCGGGCGACCAGTTCCTCCTTGCTCGGCAGCGTCGCGACCTGTTGCGCCTGCGCCGCGTCCAGCAGGTGCCCTTCCACCAGTGCGCCGCGAAACTTCAGCTTGTCGTGGCCCTTGGCGAACTCGGCGAGAGTCTTGGCGAGCTGCGCCGAGTCGGTGGTGGTGAAGGCCAGCGCGATCGGTCCATCAAGGAGCGCGCCAAGCGCCTCGCGCTCCGCCGCGCCGAGCGCGATGCGCGCCAGCGTGTTCTTGACCACCACGTACTGGGCCGAGACAGCCCGTACCTTCTCGCGCAGCTCGGTCACCTCGGCGACGGTGAGTCCCTGGTACCCCATCACGAACACGCCGCTGGTCGGCCGCAGCGCGGACGTGAGAGAGTCAATCTGCTCCTGCTTCTGCTGCCGGGTAAGCATGCCTTCCCCCCTACTTTGTTTCGAGCTGGGCCAGGTCCAGGGAGACGCCCGGTCCCATGGTCGTTGACACGAACGCCGACCGCACGTACTTCCCCTTGGCGGCCGACGGCTTGGCGCGCAGCACCGCTGCGATCAGCGACCGCGCGTTTTCCTCCAGCGCGTCGGCAGAAAACGACACCTTGCCCAGGGGCACGTGCACGATGGCGGTCTTGTCGACGCGGAACTCCACCTTGCCAGCCTTGATCTCCCGCACCGCCCTGCCAACCTCTTGGGTCACCGTGCCCGTCTTGGGGTTGGGCATCAGACCGCGCGGGCCCAGCACCTTACCGAGCCGGGAAAGCCCCCGCATCATATCCGGCGTGGCCACCACGGCCTCGAAATCCAGCCAACCGCCCTGGATCTTCTCAACCGCTTCTTCGCCCATGACGAAGTCGGCGCCAGCCTCCTCCGCCTCGCGCGCCGCATCGCCCACCGCCACCACCAACACGCGCTTCGTCTTGCCTGTGCCGTTGGGCAGAACCACGGTGCCGCGCACCATCTGGTCAGCGTGACGGGGGTCGACCCCCAGTCGCAGGGAGATCTCCACCGTCTCGTCGAACTTCGCAGGATGGATCTCCCGCACCAGCTCGAGAGCGCTGCGCAGCTCGTAGGGCCGCTGTTCGACCCGAGACTTGGCCTGTAAGTACTTCTTCGAACGTTTCACACCCGCCTCCCTCTTTACCCGGACACGACCTCGATGCCCATGCTGCGCGCCGTGCCCTCGATGGTTGCAACCGCCGATTCCAGGGAGGTTGTGTTGAGGTCAGGAAGCTTGGTCCGGGCGATTTCCTCCACCTGGGCGCGCGTGACCTTCCCCACCTTGTTTCGGTTCGGTTCTCCCGACCCCTTGTTGACTCCCGCCGCCTTGGCGACGAGGAACGACGCCGGCGGCGTCTTGGTAATGAAGGTGTAGGTCCGGTCGGAGTACACCGTGATCACGACCGGGATGATCGTCCCGGCCACCTTCTGCGTGCGCGCGTTGAACGCCTTGCAGAAGTCCATGATGTTGAGGCCATGCTGGCCCAGTGCCGGTCCCACCGGCGGCGCCGGGGTGGCCTGGCCGGCCGGGATCTGCAGTTTCACGAACGCGACGATCTTCTTCGCCATCTCTCTTCAAGCCTCACGCAATCTTCTGAACCTGGCTGAACTCCAGCTCCACCGGGGTCGAGCGCCCGAAGATCGTGACCATGACCTTAAGCGTCGAGCGGTCGAGGTTGACCTCCTCAACCACCCCCGCGAAGTTGGAGAACGGGCCGTCCGTGATGCGAACCTGTTCACCCTTCTCGAAGACGTGCTTGGGCCTCGGCTTCTCCCGCGCCACCGTGACCTGGTGCAGGATCTGGTTGACTTCATCCTCGGTGAGCGGCGTCGGCTTCTTGCCCGAGCCGACGAACCCCGTCACCTTGGGTGTGTTGCGCACCAGATGCCATGCCTCATCGGTCATCTCCATCTGTACCAGGACATACCCTGGGAAGAACTTGCGCTGCACCTCGCGGCGCTTGCCGTTGCGCATCTCCACCACCGTCTCGGTAGGGATGCGGACGTCACCGAAGAACTCCTGCATCCCCAGCGCCTCGATGCGCTGTTCGAGGGACTTCTTCACCCGATCCTCGAAACCCGAGTAGGCGTGGATGATGTACCACTCCTTGGGCATCAGCCGTCAGCTCCTCTCTTCCCGCACGCCTAGGAGAGCGCCCGGATGACCCACTTCACGACGTTAAGGAAGAGCACGTCACAGAGATACAGAAAGATCCCGAACACAAACGAGGCCGCGATAACGACCACCGTGGTCGCCACCACCTCGTCCTTGGACGGCCAGGTGACCTTCTTGGTCTCGACGACCACCTCGCCAAAGAACGTCTTGAGCCGCTTCCACCAGTCCATCTTCGGCGCCTCCGGGGCGCGGTGTATATGGCAGGCCAGGAGGGACTCGAACCCCCAACCACCGGTTTTGGAGACCGGGACTCTACCAATTGAGCTACTGGCCTACCTGCGCTTTCAGCATCACTTGGTTTCGCGATGCGGCGTATGGCGTTTGCAGAACTTGCAGTACTTCTTCACCTCAAGCCGCTCGGTTTGCTTCTTCTTGTTGCGAGTCGCCGTGTAGTTGCGGCGCTTGCACTCCTGACACGCGAGGATGACGTTGTCCCTCATGGAGAGCTCACTCGACGATCTCGGTGATGGTGCCGGCGCCGACGGTGCGGCCGCCCTCGCGGAT
>JBBINC010000073.1:0-15319 GCA_037444085.1 Acidobacteriota bacterium
AGACTGTCGTGTACCACACCGCCGGTGGCACCCCGGGCCTCGCCCCCACCGAGGGCAGGAACACGTCGGTGCCAGAAAAGCCGGCGAAGCACGGAGCGGCCAGAGTCAGGAGAACCAGCGCGTGACGACCCACTCTTCGAAGCATCATGACCTCCGGGCCCGTGGCCGATCGTGTCTTCCTGGCCGAGCCGGGCCAGAGACAGGATCGGCCATGGACGGGAAGGTGGGAATGTCCAGACGCGACGCCTGCATGTCTGCACGCGACCGCGATCGCCGGGCGGGTCTTCGCCGTGCCGGCTCGCTTTCCGCACCGGCCGTGTCTGCGGTAAGCTTGGAGCATGGAGAATCCGGGCGAGACCGGTGCTCACGAAACGGCTGGAGACGCGGGGAATCTCCCACAACGCGTTGGGCCCAGGCCGTGACGATCGCGGCGCTCCTCGCCGCTGCCGTCGCGGCCGCACTGGCGGCAACCGTGATGGCGCTGTTGATTCTGCAGCGACGCCAGCAGCGGCAGGTCAGTGCGCTCCTGGAGCGACTCGACGAGCTCGAAGCGCGTTGGGTAGACGCCGGCGTCGCGGTCTCCCAGAGCGCCGGGACGGTGAACCAGCCTGCCGAGGTCTCTCCCTCGGACCAGAGATCCTTCTCGGCCAGCGGCGACGCCCTCGCCGGCCTGACCAGCCACGTGCAGCGCATCGTTCAGGGCGGCGGCAGAGGAGCCCACTCCCTCGCCGACCAGGCGATCGCCTGCGTCCACCGGCGAATGCGCGAGAACGTCGCCCCTTCGCAGATTGCCGCCGACCTTTACGTCTCCCTGCGCACCCTGGAGCGCGGCCTGGCGGCCACCCTCGACTGCTCCCCCGGCCAGCTCATCCTGGCGATGAAGATGCGTGAGGCCAAACGCCTGCTGGCCAGCGGCCAGTGGCGCGTCAGCGAGGTGGCCGAGCACCTCGCCTTCGCCAACGCCTTCCACTTCTCCCGGCGCTTCAAGTCGTTCTACCGCGTCGCCCCCTCGGAGTTGCGCCAGCGATCCTCCTAACGCTGCATGGCCAACGTGGTGGGATCCTGGGTGAGGTTGTCGATCACCGAGGCGTAGGCGACGATGCCGTCACCCGAGAGCACGGTGACCTTGGCGTAGCCGCGCGACATGTTGGTCTGCTGCGGCGACGCGTTGTTGAAGAACGGACGCGTCTTCTGCTTGAACTGCCCCGGCGTCAACGACTCGGTGTATTCCCCCAGCTTGGTGCCGGCGCCGTCGAAAAGTTCCACCTTCACCGACGCGTTGGCGGTACCCATGTTGGTGAGACTGATGTTGCAGCGGTACGCCGAGTTCTCGACAAGCTGGGGCAAGAACGCCATCTCCCCGGCAGCCAGCCCCTGCTGCGCGGCCAGCGCGTCCAGGTTCTGGCCCAGGGTGGCGTTGGGGTAACAGGCCGCGCCCGCGACGTTCAGGTTGTACGTTCGCGATGACACCTTGACCGGCAGGGTGGCACGCACCTCCAGAGCGCCGTTCCCGCTGCCACCCACCTGCCCCACCACATCAGTGAGGATTGACTGGCTGTTGCCGGCCACGAACGTGGTCGAGGTCTTGGGCCCGCTGCTGGAGTAGAAGACCAGCTCCACGTCGTTGCGCACACCGTTGGTGTTCAAGACCCCCAGGTCAGTTCTCCACTGGCTGCCACCCGACCCCGAGCCGCGACTCGCCGAGGGGATCCAGTAGCGATACGGAAACTGGGCGCCGAAACCGATTCTGGCGATAAACGCATCGTCGGCGCCGCCGGCGTAGGTGGAGCGGTAGGCGTTGGCCACGGGGAAGTTCGAGGAGCCGGTCTGGCCGGCGAGAACGACGCTGCCGCCCCTCTCCGCCACCCCCCAGGCATAGTCCAACTGGGAGCCGCCAAGAAACGTCGAATAGTCCAGGGCGTTACCGCTGGGCGAGAATGCGGCGAGGAAGGCGTCGGCGCTGCCGCCGCCGTAGGTGGCCTGGTGGCCCTGCCAGATGGGAAAGTTGGGGGACGCCGTCTCACCCACGACATACGCCTGGCCGCTCCCCGAAATCGCGAGACCGTAGGCGTAATCATTGGTGGTGCCACCCAGGTAGGTGCCGTAGGCGAGCGAGGTCCCGGACGCGGAGAGCTTCACCAGGAAGACGTCCCTCGCTCCGGCATTGCTCATCTGCGCGCCTCCCAGCACCGGGAAGTTGCTGGACCAGGTGTACCCGGCCACGAACGCCTGTCCGGACCCATCCACCGCAACGGCCGTGCCGTAGTCGTCGGACGAGCCGCCGAGAAAGGTGGAGTACATCGCGGTGGTACCGGAGGCAGAGAACTTGGTGACGAAAGCGTCGTAGCTGCCGCCCCCGAAGGTGGGGCGGAAGGCGTTGGCCACCGGGAAGTTCGACGAGCCCGTGTGGCCGGTGACGTAGGCTTCACCGCCGCTGCCCACAGCGATGCCGTACCCCTCGTCGCGGCCGCTGCCCCCGAGGTAGGTGGAGTAGGCCAGGGCGCCGGTGGAGGAGAACTTGCTCACAAACGCGTCCCGGTCGCCGGCGTGGGTGGCGCGGAAGGCGTTGGCCACTGGAAAGTTGGTGGACTCGGTGTAGCCCACCGCCCAGGCCGCCCCGGTGGTGTCGGTGGCGACGTGGAAGGCGTAATCAGCGGAGTTGCCCCCCAGGTAGGTGGAAAACAGCAAGCCGTTACCGTTGGCGTTGAGCTTGGCCACGAAGGCGTCGCTGTTACCCCCGTAGGTGTTCTGGAAGGCGTTGCTGCGCGGGAAGTTGGTGGAGGTGGTCCAGCCCGCGACGATGGGGTTGCCGGATGCGTCGACGGCGATCTCCTGGCCGCGATCGTTGCTGGAACCGCCCAGGAACGTCGAGTACACGAGCTCGCTGCCGGCGGCGTTGAGCTTGGTGACGAAGACGTCCTCGCTGCCCCCGAGGGCCGTCTGGAACGCCCCTTTGGTGGGGAAGTTGGCCGAGTTGGTGACGCCGGTCACATACATGTTGCCCGAGGAGTCCGTGGCCACCGCGAAGGCGCGGTCGAGGCCGCTCCCCCCCAGGTAGCTGGCGTAGTCCAGCACCGGATCGATGACCAGTTCGCGACGAGCATCGTAGGCAGGGACCGCGAAGGCGACTTGTCGCCGGCCCTTGGTCACGAAACGGGCCGCCACTGGCCTGCGCTGCCCGTCGATCACCTGATACGCCACCGGGCGCCGCTGGGTGAGCACACCGTGCGCCATCACCAGCTCCAGGTCTCCCTGGCGGTTGACCCGGAGACGCCGCACCCCGTCGAACTCCATGCGGATGGCCGCTGGATCGACTCCGGGAGCGATGAGGAAATCGTACTCCAGGTGAGACCCCGTGCCATACACCTCCACGTCGATGCCCTCGTACACGCCCGCGTATCGCACCCTGGCGACGTGCTCTGCGCCGGTGACCCAGGCGGCGGGATCATCGCCCAGCAGATAGTGGCTGCGCGCCGACCTCGGCTCGACTCCTTCCACCTCAGGCGCAGAACGTGCCCCGACCCAGCGCATGCGCACCACCTCGGCCACCGGCACAGCATTCGCCGCCGGCGCGCGAAGCGCGAACACCATCTCGGCAGGGCTCAGCCATACCGTGTATCCCGGCATCCTGCCGAGGAACTTCACGTTCGCTTCGGCCTGACCCAGATTCGCCTCGAAGCTGAGCGGTACACCGGCCCACTCGAGGTTGGTAGCGGCGCTCGCCGCTGATGCCGAGAACGCCGCGAACAGCACGGCCGCCAACCAGGACACCACCCTTGTCCGTCGTGCCACGAGAGAACTCTCTCCGTACCGAGATGCGACTGCCATGTTTTCACCTCCCCGACGATTCCCCTTCTGCCCTTACGCGCAAGACGCACCGGCCAGCGCACGAGACAGGCTGGTGCAGCGACCCTGTAAACACTGAGGCTCCTTCCCTGAATTCCCGTCAAGCTGCCGTTGTCGTCCCTGGGGAAGCCTGCGACCACAGCACGAAGAGCAGAGCGCCGTGGGGCGCTGAAGCCGGCATGCGCGCCGGTCAGCGATCAGGAGGACCGGCACGGACGCGGAGAATTCCGATTAGCGGTTGGTGATCGCCTCACCAGGCGGCGACGCGGCGCAGGATGTCGTCCAGGCATACCTGCGGGCGCCAGCCGGTGAGGCCCGAAATCCTGCGGAGGTCGGGGACGCGTCGATCCATGTCCTCGAACCCCGACTCCAAGGCCTGCTCGAACGGCACCCGCACGATCAACCCCGCCCGCTCCAGCGCCTCGGCGCGCTCGGGTGGCGCCAGCCCGCGCCCCACCGCCAGCACCCGCCTGGCGAGTTCGAGGATGGTGACCTCCTCGGTGGAGCCGACATTGAACACCCCGCCCCCCGCGTCCCCGCACCCGGCCAGGGCGAGCACCGCGGCCACCGTGTCGCTGACGTCGCAGAAGCAGCGCCGCTGGCTGCCGTCCCCGTACACGGTCAGCGGTTCGCCCGCCTGCGCCCGAACCACGAAGCGGGGCACCACCATGCCGTAGCGCCCCGTCTGGCGCGGTCCGGCGGTGTTGAAAAAGCGCATGATCACCACCGGCAGGTCCGCCTGGCGGTGATAGGCCATGGCGAGGTACTCTCCGACGGCCTTGGTGGTCGAGTAGCACCAGCGCGAACGGGTGGTGGGGCCCAGCACCCGATCGTCCTCCTCGGCCATCGGCGTGGCGGCGCTCTTGCCGTAGATCTCGGAGCTGGAGGCGAGCAACACCTTGCGGCGGTACCGCCGCGCCGCGAAGAGCACGCCGCGCGCGCCCAGAATGTTGCATTTTCTTGACCTTGAAGGGATCACGGACGATCAGGTCGACGCCAACCGCCGCCGCCAGATGGACGATCAGGTCGCATTCGAACACCAGGCGATCCAGCACCATTTCGTTGGTGATAAAGTCCAGGGCGAATCGGAAACGCGGATGAGCAGCGAGGTGCGCGACGTTGGCAAAGCTGCCGGTGGAGAGGTCGTCGATGACGGTGACGGCGTCGCCGCGCGCCAGCAGGCTCTCCGCCAGGTGGGAGCCGATGAATCCGGCCCCACCGGTGATCAGCGCGCGGCGCGGCCCGGGAGACGGGGTTTCGGTCATTGGACTGACTCCTTGTCTGGACCGCTCCGCCTTGCCTGCCAGCGACGCTCCAGCCAGATGAGCGCCGCCACGGCGATCACCGCCACACCCGCACCGATGGCGTAGGCCTCCGCCGGTCCGGCCAGGCTCACCAGCACCGCCGTCCAACCCAACGCGCAGCCCAGAAGGCAGAGGAGAAGCACGGCTTCCCGCCGCGTCCAGCCCATCCCCTCCAGCCGCCGCCGCTCCGGCCCATCACCGAGCAGCACGAAGCGAATGTCCGCCCGTCCGGCGAGCCGCTGCGCCGCTCCGGTGAGCACCTCCACCCCCTGCGCCACGCCCAGCAACCCGGCGTAGACCACGGTGAAGGCGAATCCGAGCCCCAGCTCCTCACGTACCCGCCTCCGCTGTTTTGCCGAAAAGACGAACAGCGAGGTGTTGGCGCCCTTCGGGATCAGCTCCACCCTGGCGGCGGGAAGCCCGCGCCGCGGGAGCGTTTCGCGGATGCCGCCGGTGATCACCACGGCGCGCCGGGCGCGGCGGTAGCACGCCTCCTGCAGGCGAGTCGCCCAGGCGATCGCCCGCGGCGACGTGAGTTCTCCCACGGCGACGGCGGACTGAGGCCACAGATCGCGCACCTCGAACACCAGCGGCACGCCCCGCCTCCGGCTGAGCATCCATGCCGCGGCGCCGGCGGGCGGCGGCGGCAACGTGGCGTAGAGCAGCTCGAAGCGGCCTCGCAGCGGAAGCCCCACCAGGGTCGTGGCGGCGGCGTAGCTGCCGTCGAAGGCCAGCCGGCGAGTGGTGGCCTTGACCGCCGAGGTGGCGACCCACAGGTGCAGCACCTCGACGCCCTCCTCCCGGCGGCGGCGCCACAGACATCTTCGTTAGTCGCGCCCACCACCCCGCCGGGATGGTTCGGCACCTCGGCAAGACCCCAACCGGCGCGACCCCCAGGTTGGCCGGCTCGAGCGGGTAGTTGCGCACCACCGCAAGGGGCTGGCCGGGGAAGTGGCGGGCGATCGTCTCCGACACCGCCACGATGCCGTCCATCCGCGGCGCCAGCAGCGCCTCCCAGCGCCCGGCGCCGCCCGCCGCGAGGCCCCGAAGTCCTCGGGGCAGCCACTCCCGCGCCCGCAGCCGGACGCGGTAGTCCTCGTGCACGTCGTAGACCGCTTGCGCACCGCGAAGCCGTTTGAGCAGATAGGCAATGAAAAGCGGCTCCGGGTCGTGGACGTGGTAGAGGTCGGCGCGCAGCCGCGCGCCGCCAGCAACAGCGAGTAGATACGCGTGTCGTCGGGCCGGTGCACGACGGTGAGGTGAACGACGTGCCTGACGCCTCTCTCCGGCGCGGCCAGGCCGAGCACCCCGGCGATCGCACACGAGGCCCGCAGGAGCGCCGCGTAGGCCACCAGCCACGCCTGCGACAGGCGGTTGCGATCGACCGCCAGAAAGGCGTAGCTGCCGCCCATCACCAGGTTCAACGGCGCGAAGAGAGTCCGCTGCACGTAGTTGGAGAAGCGGAAGGCGCGCGTGTCGAGAAGCCGAAGGATGTGTTGCCCAGTACCACGCCGCCCACACCTTGTCCAGCTTGACGACGGACACGGCGATCAGTTCGGCCACCGCGCTGCGCGCGCCGAAGCGCACGAAGTGACGCACCTGTTCCGCCGGCCACGCCAGGCGCGGCCTCCACACCGGCCGCCACAGGAACAGCACCGCGAGCGCTACCGCCGAGTTGACCAGGTCGACGGCGAGCAGCGCCGCGGTCATCCCCAGCGTCCCGAGGCAGGCGGTCCAGGCCACCAGGGAGCCGGCCAGCGCGCAGACACCGAAGACCTCCACCGGTAGAAGCCGAGCCAACGCCACGGCACGGCCCAGCGCCAGCAGGGTGGCGGTGAGGTTGGCGCCGATGCGAAACGCCGCCGACAGAAGGCTGCGCTGCGAGAGGCTCGGCCGTGCCGCGACGTGCCCGAGCGCAAGCATGCCGCCGACGCCCTGATCCGGCCCACGGCGATTCCACCGCGATTCCGCAGGAAGGTCGCCCCGAGGGGGGAGAGCGGCGCCTGCCATGCCTGGAATCAGAGGGCAAGGCGGTGTGGTTAGGAGTTAGCGGACAGGCTTGTACCCAGGCCCAGGAGGCAAGCGTGCAGATTGGAGTGCCCAAGGAACGCAGGAGCGGGGAAAGGCGCGTGGCGCTTGTTCCCGACACCGTCAAGCGGCTGGCGGCGGCAGGCCACGAGCTGCTCGTCGAGGCCGGCGCCGGCATCGCCGCCGGCTACCCGGATGAGGAGTACGCGCAGGGCGGGGCGACGCTCACCGACGCGGCCGCGCCGTGGGCGGGAGAGATCGTCGTCAAGGTGGACCGGCCGTTGCCGGACGAGGTGGCGCAGCTGCGGCCGGGCGCGGTGCTGGTGGCGATGTTGCAGCACCTCACCGAACCCGAGCTGGTCAATGCGCTGGCCAGGGGCGGCGTCACCGCCTTCGCCATGGACTGGATGCCCCGCATCACCCGCGCCCAGGACATGGACGCGCGCTCGTCGATGAGCACCGTGCAGGGGTACGAGGCGGTGCTGCTGGGCGCCGAGCTGCTGCCGCGCATGATGCCCATGATGATGACCGCGGCGGGCACGGTGGCGCCGGCCCGGGTGCTGGTGATCGGGGCGGGCGTGGCCGGGCTCTCCGCCATCGCCACGGCGCGCCGCCTGGGGGCAGTGGTGGAGGGGTTCGACGTGCGGCCCGCCACCCGCGAGCAGGTGGAGAGTCTGGGAGCGCGCTTTCTGGCCATGGACACGGAGCTGGCAGACACCCAGGACGCGCAGGGGTACGCTCGGGCGCAGAGCGACGAGATCCTCGAACTGGAGCGGCAAACCCTCGCCCGCCGCCTGCCCAGCGTTGACCTGGTCATCCCCACCGCGCTGATCCCGGGCAAGACCCCTCCCCTGCTGCTCACCCGCGCCATGGTGGAGAGCATGCGAGCGGGCTCGGTGATCGTCGACGTTGCAGCACCGTTCGGAGGCAACTGCGAACTCACCCGCCCCGGCGAGATCGTCGAGCATGGCGGCGTACGAGTCGTGGGCGCTTGGGACCTGGAGAGCCGCAAGGCCTACCACGCGTCCCAGATGTACTCGCGCAACGTTCTGAACTACCTCAACTACCTGATCAAGGACAAGACCCTCGCGCTGGCGCTGGATGACGAGCTGGTGTCGTTCCCGCTCATCACCCACGGCGGCGAGGTACGGGCCGCTGGTGGAGGTGCGTAATGGAAGGCCTCGTGATGTTGTTGACCGTCTTCGTACTGGCCGTGTTCGTCGGGTTCGAGGTGATCTCCAAGGTACCGCCCACCGTGCACACCCCGCTGATGTCCGGCTCCAACGCCATCTCCGGCATCACCATCCTGGGCGCCGTCATCGCCGCCGGTGCAGCGGTCTCCACCGGCATGCGGTGGCTTGGCTTCGCCGCCGTCGTACTGGCCACAATCAACGTCGTCGGCGGTTTCGCGGTGACCCACCGGATGCTGGGCATGTTCCGCGGCAAGGGCCGGGGACGGAAGGGCTAGCCGATGCTCAACCTGCTCTACCTGCTCGCCGCCGTCGCCTTCATCCTGGGTCTGAAGTTGCTCTCTTCACCCCGGACGGCCGTGCCTGGCAATATGCTCGCGGCCGCCGGCATGTTCGTCGCCGTGGTCGCCACCCTGCTCATCGGTGGGGTCGTCGATCTTCCGATCGTGCTCGCCGGCATCGCCGCCGGCGCGCTGGTCGGCGCCCTGCTGGCGGCGTTCACCCCAATGACCGCCATGCCCGAGATGGTGGCCCTGCTCAACGGCTTCGGCGGCGCCGCCTCGGCTCTGGTCGCCGGCGCGGAGATGCTGCGTGTCCACGGCGTCGAGGACGAGAGCTTCGCCGTCGTGCCGGTGATTGCCATCGCCGCCGCACTGCTCATCGGCGCGGTGACCTTCTCGGGCTCGATGGTCGCCTTCCTGCGCCTGCGTGAGTGGTTGATCGGCGGCCGCGCCACGGTCTTCGGCGGGCAGCATCTGCTCAATCTGGGTCTCTTCCTGGCCGCCCTGGCGGCCGCGGTGGTCTTCGCCCGCGACCCCCGGCCGGGGGCGGCGGTGTACGCCCTGGTTGCCATCGCCGGGGTGCTGGGGGTGCTGTTGGTCATTCCCATCGGCGGTGCCGACATGCCGGTGGTCATCTGCCTGCTCAACTCCTACTCCGGCATCGCCGCCGCCACCACCGGCTTCGTCATCAACAACAACGGGCTGATCATCTCGGGCTCGCTGGTGGGGGCTTCCGGCATCATTCTCACCAACATCATGTGCAAGGCGATGAACCGCTCCTTCACCAACGTGCTGTTCGGCGGCTTCGGCGCTACCGTCAGCGGCGGTGCCGGCGGGGCGGCCGCCGCGGCGCTGCCGGTGCGCGCGGGTGATGCCGAGGAGGCGGCGATGATCCTGGAGGCGGCCCGATCGGTGGTGATTGCCCCCGGCTACGGCATGGCGGTCGCGCAAGCGCAGCACGCCGTCAAGGAGCTGGCGGATGAGCTGGAGAAGCGCGGCGTCGACATCAAGTACGCCATTCACCCGGTGGCCGGACGCATGCCCGGCCACATGAACGTCCTCCTCGCCGAGGCCAGCGTGCCCTACGAGCAACTCTACGAGATGGACCAGATCAACCCGTCGTTCGGCGAGACCGACGTGGTGCTGGTGATCGGCGCCAACGACGTGGTCAACCCGGCCGCCAAGACCGATCCCTCAAGCCCGATCTACGGCATGCCGGTGCTGGACGTCGAGAAGGCGCGCACGGTGATGGTGATCAAGCGCTCCTTGAACCCGGGCTTTGCCGGCATCGACAACCCGCTGTACTACCTGTCCAACACCATGATGCTGTTCGGTGACGCCAAGAAGATGGCGGTGGCGCTGGCCCAGGCGGTCAAGAGCCTGTGAGATCGGATGGCGCATTGATCCCGCCATCGCCGGTGCAATCCCGCCCCGCTCCACGCCGCGGGGACGCATGAGCCAGGCTGAGCTCACCCTGCTGCAGCACTGGTCGCTGGGCGCCCAGACCGGCACTCTGCTGCTGCTGGCGGCCTTCTTCGTCCTGCTCGCGCGCGCCCAGCCGCTCGCCGAGGTGCGGCTGTGGGCCGCTGCCTGGGTGGCCGACGCGGTCGCGCTCGCCGCCTTCTTCGCGGCCATGATGGCGGGCGACGGCACCCTGCTGTCGCGCCCGTTGATCGGTTTGTTCGCCGCCGGCAAGACTGCCTTTGTCGCTCTCCAGCTCGCCGGCACCCGCTACCACGCGCAACCCGGCGTCGGCATCGCCGTGCCGGCGCGCCCGCTGGCGCTCATCCTGCTGGCCTGGGGGGGAAGCCTGGCTCTCTTCGTCCCGAGCGCTGACCACCTCCGCCTGGCGCAGGCGTTCATGGTCACCGCCGTGCTTGGCACCGCCGCCAGGGCGGTCCTGCGACGGCCGCGCACTCCGCGCTCGCGCTGGCTCGGCGCGGCGATGTTGCTCGAGGCGCTGCTCTTCCTGCACTACCTGCCGCTCCTCCTACCGCCCCTTTGGGGCGCCCCCCCGGCCGACCCCGGGCATCTTTTCATGTCGGCGCTGCTGGAGACCGGCGCCGAAGCGCTGGTGGCGTTGGCGTCCCTGGTCGCGCTGCAGGGAACCGTGCTTGCCTCTCTGCACCACCTCAACGAGAAGCTTGAGGAGTCGCAGGCGAGACTTCGCCACCTCATCGACATCGATCCACTGACCGGCCTATCGAACCGCCGGGCACTGCGCCAGGCCCTCGAGACGGCCCGCCGAACTGGCGCCGCCATCATCGTTCTCGACGTCGACGACTTCAAGACGATCAACGATGCATATGGCCACATGGTGGGCGACGACTGCCTCAAGCGTCTCGCAACAGTCATGCACGACTGCTTCCGCGCCGAGGACGGGCTGTTTCGCTGGGGTGGCGATGAGTTCCTCGTGGTCTGCCCGGGCATGGACTTGGACACCGCCTGGTCCCGCACCGCCGATCTCACCAAGGCTCTGGCCACCGGTGATCCTTGCTCCCCGGCAATCCATGTGTCGGCGGGAATTGTGACGCTGCCGCCGGGAGGCGAGCCGGACGCGGCTCTGCGCGAGGCCGACACACTCATGCTCGCGACCAAACCCTCCCGACGAGGCGGCTGAGCGCATGTGAATGCCTCGGATGCGCGGCTCGCTGCCTGGCGAGACGCGCGGGTGGGGAAGTGACGTCCGGCTCGCTTCGCTCACCTCCAGCCCCCGCGCCCACCCATCCGCCCGGCCCCCGGGGGATGAAACGGCGGGTCGTGCCTGCCCGTGCCGGTGACCGTGTCGCTGACCGTGCCGGTGTCCGTCACCGTCCGTGTCGGTGACCGTGTCGGTGGCCATGCCCGTGTCCGTGCCCGTGTTGGTGCCCATGCCAGTGCCCGCGCCTGCTGCGCCGCGCAGCCGGCTCGCAAGGCCCCGCTGGTCACCTCCGCGGGTCTGCGGTCGGCACTCGCGGTCCCGCTTCTCGCCCCCCGGTCCCCCCACTGTCCTCTTTTTGCATCACCCATGTGGGTGATGACACGGCCTCCCGCCTGCTGGTATCAAGGATCCAGCATTCGCGGACGCACACTTGGACGCGGCAGCGCGGGAAAGGGGGCGACATGCAGGCACTGGTCTTGGGCGGAGGGTCCATCAAGGGCGCCTTCCAGGCCGGGGCGCTGGGGGAGATCCTGGCGCGCGGCTTTGAGCCTCGCATCATCACCGGCATCTCGGTGGGGGCGCTCAATGGCGCCTTCCTCACCGAGCGTGCCGGCCGTGTCCCCGGCGGGGCGCCCGACTGGCCGGCTATCGGCGCCCAGCTGGTGCAGTTCTGGCAGACCAGGATCACGCAACCGGAGGACATCATCGAGGTGCGCTCGAAGGGCAAGGTGGCGCTCTCGGCGCTGTTTTCCCGCTTCGATGGCCTCATCAAGACGGACCGGCTCAAAGCACTGGTCAGAAAGGAACTCGACGAGTCGAATCTGCGCAACTCGCCGGTGGCGTTCTACGCCGGCTCCGTCAACCTGGCCGACGGTGAGATCGTCTACGCCTCCCTGGGCTTTCCCAACCTGCTCGACTACATCATCGCTTCCACCGCCATCCCGATCATGATGCCCATCTCCATGATCGGCGACCGCCCCTACTACGACGGCGGCATGCGCGACATTGCCCCTTTGAAGCAGGCCATCGACGCGGGGGCGGCCGAGATCGTCTGCGTCGCCTGCCAGCCCCTCAAGAGCTCCGGCGCCGATTTCCACCGCGGCAACATCCTGCACCTCGTGGACCGGGTCGTGACCATCATGACCAACGAGATCCTGCGCAACGACCTGGAGTTTGCCAGCTACATCAACGAGTACTGCCCGCGCGACGGCTCGCGCCTCGAGTCGGGGCCGCTGCGCGGCTACCGCTTCATCCCCATCCGCATCATCCAGCCCGCCATGCCCATCGAGGTGCAGATCGACTCCTTCACCAGGAGCGACATCACCGAGATGCTCGACCTCGGCCGCTACGCGGCGCGCGAGGCAATGAACAGGGAGGGGGGGTAGAAGGATCGATCGATCGTGAGGGTGTCGGCCTCGATGCGTTGGAGGTAGGCGAGCGACGAGTAGCCCGTGCCGAAGTCGTCGATGCTCGGAGAAAGACGTAGTGCGCGCAGCTGTTGCAGCATCGCGGCCACCTCGGCCGTGCGGGAGACGAAGGCGCTCTCGGTAATCTCGAAGCGCAGGGCATCGCCGTAGAGCCCGTGGGTGCGAAGCGTGCGGCCGACCTCGGTGCCGAAGTCGGGCCGCAGGAACTGGATCCCGGAGACGTTCACCTGACACTGGTCCGAAAATAGCCACAAGCTTCACCGGATCAATCGGTTCCAAACGCCATCACACTTCGACCTCTCTCCAATTCAGCTCCATTTTCATCTCCTGTGGCGACGACGAGTCGTCATGAGCGACCGGCACCAGCGGCAGCCGGTCGTGGGACATCCAGGCACGCACCAGCCGGCACACGTGGCGAAGCACCAGGCGGTCGAGGGGGATGATCAGTCCGGTCTGCTCGGCCACCGGGATGAAGTCTGTGGGTGCGATCGCTGTGCCGTTGCCGTCCTGCCAGCGCGCCAGGGCCTCGAAGCCCACAAGGTCGCCCGACGCCACGGTGACGATGGGCTGGTACACCAGCGAGAGTTCCTCGTTCTGCAGGGCGCGCCGGAGGTCGGCCTCCAGGCGCATGGCCGCCACGGTGGAGTCCCGCATGGGGGGCGAGAACAGAACGTAGGATGCGCCGCCTAACGATTTCGCCCGCTCCATGGCGGTGTCGGCATCGCGCAGCAGCTCTTCCGCTCGCTGGTACGACGGGCTGCCCATGGCAATGCCGCAGCTGGCGGTGATCAGGACGTCGTGTCCGCCGACGCGAAAAGGGGCGGTCAGCGACTCCTGCAGGGTGCGCGCGATCTCGGCGGCCTCTCGAGGCTGGCTGATGGGTGTGGCGAGAATGGCGAATTCATCTCCGCCCAGGTGAGCAACGTAGGTGTCCTCGCCCAGCGGGGGACGGAAGCGGGCGACCAGTTCGCGCACTCGCGTGAAGACCGCGGCCAGCAGTTCGTCGGCCATGTCGTAGCCGAAGGTGAAGTTGATCCCGCGAAAGTGGTCCCAGTCCACATGGATGACGGCGCAGGGCGGGACCGCCTCGGCGGCTTGCGAGGCAAGTGCCCGCTCCACCAGCGCGGCGAGCCTGGCACGGCCGGGCTGGTGCGTCGAAATCGTCGCACCGGGGCGCGCTCCAGCGACGGTCGGACGGGGACGGCGCGAGGAGGCCAGCCGCTCGACGGTGTCCAGGTGCGCGCGCAGCACGGCGCCGGACAGCGGCTTGACCAGCACCTGATCAACGCTCTCGGGCACCCCCTCTGGCTGAGATCGGCGAGCTCTCGGCGCTCGGCGAGGAGGCACACGACCAGGCGGGCGGTCATCGAGCTCAGGCCGCGCAGCCGCGAGAGGGTCTCCGCGACATCGCCGCCGGCGGCCCCGAGGCCGAGAAAAAGGATGATATCACCCGCAAATGGCTTGTGCGCCCCCGCCACCGAGTCGTGGGCCAGCACTCGGTGTCGGCGCGACAGCAGCGCTGCGGTGAACTTCTCTGGTGCCCTCTCTTCGGGTTCGATGAGGAGCGAGACGAACTTGCGGTCCTTGCTCACCCGCGACCCTTCTGCCGGGCGCGCGGCCGCCCCGGCTCAGCTAGTACTCCAGCGTCTCGCCGACGCCCACGACCCTACACTCGATGCCCTTGTCGGTCACGCGCCGCGCGAACTCACCCGGGTCTGCGTCGATGATGTCAAACGTCTTGTAGTGCATGGGAACGACAACCTTGGGGGAGAGGAGTTCAGCAGCCTTGACCGCGTCCTCGATGCCCATGGTGAAGTTGTCGCCGATCGGCAGTACGGCCACGTCGATGGGATGCATCTCGCCGATCAGCTTCATGTCGTAAAACAGCGCCGTGTCGCCGGGGTGGTAGAGAGTCTTGCCGTCCATGGTGAGGAGAAAGCCGCAGGGGTTGCCGCAGTAGGTGCCGTCGGGGGCGGCTGAACCGTGGTGGGCGATGGTCAGCTTGACGCGGCCGAACGCAAAGGACCGGGCGCCGCCAATGTGCATCGGGTGGACCTGGGCTCCCTTGGCGGCGCAGTAGTTGGCGAGTTCGAATGGGGCGACGATGACGGCGCCATTCGCCCTTGCGATCTCTACCGAGTCGCCCAGATGGTCGCCGTGGGCGTGGGTGAGCAGCACCGCGCCGACCTTGATCTCGCCGGGGGTGACGCGGGCCGTGGGGTTGCCGGTGAGAAAAGGGTCGATGACGACACTGCCGTGGCCGCCGCTGACCAGGAAGGCCGAATGTCCAAGATAGGTGAGGGATGGCATGTTCGACTCCTTCTCCGCGGGAAGTGCCCCCCGCGCGGGTTGTAACAAGTATTGTACCCGCTCATTCGGCTCGAGGGTCGCTAAGAGTCGCGGTGCGACTTCGAGTGCCAAACTCGTTGTGCCTCCCTCGCCGCTTGTCATCTGTGACGCCGATCACGGGTCGCCAGCGACTTGCACCGACCGCGATTCGAAACCCGCACACGGGTGGGCACACCGTGACTGACACGGTCACCCACACTGGTCCGAAAATAGCCACAAGCTTCACCGGATCCATCGGTTCCAAACGCCATCA
>JBBINC010000074.1:0-15229 GCA_037444085.1 Acidobacteriota bacterium
GGCACGGACACGGGCACGGGCACGGACACGGGCACGGGCACGGACACGGGCACGGACAGCCGCGACCCGCCCTGCCATTTCGCGGGGGCCGGGTGGGTGGGCGCTGGAGGCGAGATCCGAGGCGCGTGCGGCTTCACCGCCGCACCGAGGGGGGCGCGGGGGGGATTCGCGGCGGGGGCGCGGGCGGGGGGCGGCGAACCCCCCCGAGAAGAAAGACACGGGCGCGGAGACGAACCCGGTTCGCTACCTCCGCACCCGCACCGGGTAGGGCGGGCGCTGCGGGGTCACCGGTGGCCTGGTGGCCAGCTCGGCCAGCACGATCTCGATGGCCTTGTCGAGCTGGGGGTCGCGGCCGGCGATGAGGTCGGCGGGAAGCTGCTCCACCTCCACGTACGGGGGCACGCCCTGGTTTTCCACCACGAGGCCGTCCTCGGTCCAGATGGCCAGGTTGGGAGCGGGGACGAAGCCGCCGTCCAGCAGCACCGGGAAGCCCAGAACGCCGACCAGACCACCCCAGGTGCGCCGCCCCACCAGACGCCCCAGCTTCTCCTTGCGGATCATCCATGGCAGCAGGTCGCCGCCGGAGCCGGCGGTCTCGTCGATGAGCATCACCTTGGGGCCGTGGATGGCGGCCAGCGGCGTGCGCAGGTCGGCGCCGTAGCGCATCGCCCACCAGGCGACGTGGGGGCGGCGCAGGATGTCGATGTAGTCGTCGGCCACCTGCCCGCCGCCGTTGTGCCGCTCGTCGATGATGACCGCCTGCTTGTCGGTCTGGGGGAAGAAGTAGCGCTTGCAGTACTCGTGCCCCAGGGTGGTGGTGTTGGGCACGTGCACGTACGCCACCCGGCCGCCGGTGGTCTGGTGCACCTTGCGGATGTTCCCCTTCACCCAGTCGCGGTTGCGCACCGCCGCCTCGCCCTCGATCGGCACCACCGTCAGCGTGCGCGCCCCCTTGCCCGACGGATCCGGTCCCACGGTGATCTCGACGCTGCCCCCGGCGGTGTTTTCGAAACGGGCGTAGAGGTTGTCAGGCGGCGTTTGGCGCCGTCCCTGGCGAGGGTGAAGCCGTCTACCTTGGCGGCGAGCATCGTCTCCTCGCGCTTGTCGAGGTCGAAGCGCATCAGACTCGTCTCTCCCTCGCGGGCGAAGCGGTTGGCGCCGCCGCCGCTGCGGCGGTAGTAGAGCTGACCCTTGGCGCCGGGCTGCAGATCGGTAAACAGCGTGCCCTTGACCGGGAGGGGAAGGATGCGCTGGGCAAGACCGTCGAAATCGATGACCACCTTCACCTCGTCCTCGGCGGCGGCGCCGGGCTTGCCGTCCTTGGCCCTGGGGGCGTCCTTGCCGCCCTTCGCATCGGTTGCGGCCGGCGTTTCCTCGGCCTTCGCGGCCTTCTCCTCGTCGGAGGGCCGCGCCAGTGGCGACGGTTCTCCCTTGGCCAGCACCACGAGCTAGAGAGTGTTGGTCATCTCCATGTCGGCGTTGGACATGGAGAACCAGTCCCGAACCGGTCCGGCGTCGGTCGAGGCGGCCACGTACAGGTACTTTCCCGAGGCGTCGAACACCGCCTCGGCCACGTCGGCCAAGCCGTCGGTGATGGCCCAGGAACGGTTTTCGGAGAGGGAGTACAGGCACACCTGCTGCAGGTACGAGGGCGTCAGGCGGGTGTCGGCCAGCCAGCGCGAGTCCGGCGCCCAGGCGTGAGGCATGGTGTTGACCGGGCCGTACAGCACCTCCGAGTGGATCGTCTGGACCTTGCCCGTACCCAGGTCGAGCCAGAACAGCGAGCGGGAGTTGTCGATGAACGACAGCTTGGCGGAATCCGGTGACCAGCCGGGCCGCTCGTAGAAGCCGGCGCCGGTCGGCCGGCGTGTTGCGCCCTAGAACGCCACCAGGTACTGGTCGCGCTCCCACTCGTGCACGACCGAGATGTAGCGGTGCCACTCCTCGCGCTTGTTGCGCACGAAGTTGGAGAAGATGTGCTCCCCCAGGGCGGCGCGGATCACCCTGTCACGTTCCAGGTTGTCGAGCGCCTCGGCGAGGTTGCCGGGCAGCTGCTTGATCTTCAGGCGGCGCTTTTCGCGCTCGGACATCTCGAAGATGTTGTGGTTGACCGGCGGGCCGCACTCCAGCCCGCGCTCGATGCCGTCGAGCCCCGCCGCCAGCATCACCGCCAGCGCCAGGTAGGGGTTGCAGGAGGGGTCGGGCACCCGCACCTCGCAGCGCGTGCCCAGGCCGCGGCGCGCCGGCACGCGCACCAGCGGCGAGCGGTTCTTCTCCGACCAGGCCACGTTCACCGGCGCCTCGTACCCCGGCACCAGGCGCTTGTAGGAGTTGACCAGGGGGTTGGTGATGGCGACGAAGGCGCGGGCGTGGTCGAGGATGCCGGCGATGTAGCCGCGCGCGATGCGGGAGAGCTCGTACGGCTCTGAGGGGTCGTAGAACACGTTGCCGCCCCTGGCGTCGAACAGGCTCTGGTGGGTGTGCATGCCGGAGCCGTTCACCCCGAAGATCGGCTTGGGCATGAAGGTGGCGTGCAGGCCGTGGTCCTTGGCGACCTTCTTGACGACGAACTTGAAGGTGACGATGTTGTCGGCGGTGGTGAGGGCATCGGCGTACTTGAAGTCGATCTCGTGCTGCCCCGGCGCCACCTCGTGGTGCGCCGCCTCCACCTCGAACCCCATCTGCTCCAGGGCGAGCACGATGTCGCGCCGGCCGTCCTCGCCCAGGTCGACGGGAGTGAGGTCGAAATACCCGCCGACATCGTGGGTCTGGTGGTTGGGCGACCCGTTGGCGTTGCGCTGGAAGAGGAAGAACTCCGCCTCCGGGCCGACCATCATCGCCCAGCTGCGCGCCGCCGCGCGCTCCACCACCCGCTTGAGGGCGAGGCGCGGGCAGCCGGCGAACGGCGTCTCGTCGGCATTGTAGACGTCACAGATGAGGCGGCCGACCTTGCCGTACGGCGTCTCCCACGGGTACAAGCCGAACGAGGCGGGGTCGGGCTTGAGCAGCATGTCCGACTCCTCGATGCGGGTGAACCCCTCGATCGACGAGCCGTCGAACATGATCTGCCCGTCCAGCGCCTTGTCGAACTGGCTCTCGGGCACCTCCACGTTCTTGATCACCCCGTCGATATCGGTGAACGTGAGCCGCAGGAAATGCACCTTCTCCGCCTTGCACCGCTCCAGCACCTCTCGCTTGTCCATCTGCCCCCCCATGTATAGTCAGTTGGCGGATTATCTTCGACGTTTGAGCGCAAGTCAAGGGTTAGATCTGCAAAGTGACATTAGCACTTGTGCCAATATGCCAGAAGTCGCAGATCAGCCTGGATCGACCCAGAGCACCAGGGGCGCGCTCAGCGCCGCCGCCAGCGGCGCGGCGGCGCGCTCCAGGTCGGCGCGCGGCGCGGCCGGCAGGTGGGCAAGCACCAGGGTGTCGCAGGGAAGCTGCCCCGCCAGCTCGATCCAGTCCTTGAGGTGGGCGTGGCGGGCGAGGCGGGCGGCGATGCGGCGGTTGTCCTCCACGTAGGTGCACTCCACCACCGCTACCGCGCCGTCCAGCAGCTCGGGACGGGCGAGGAACGGCTCGGTGGTGCCGTCGCCGGCGAACACAGCGCGGCGCGGCTGGCATCGCCACGGTACAGGCGCCAGCCCAGGGCGGGGCGCCCGTGGTCGGCGGCGAACGCCTCGGCCCGGCCTCCGGGCAGGAGCACCTCGTCGCCCGCCGCCACGCCCACCACTGCGCCGTCGACGTCCAGGTGCTTGCGCACCGAGTCGACCCCCGGCATGAGGCGCAGCGCCGCCCTGAGCGGCTCGGCCACCTCGGCCGGCACCACCAGGCGCGGCGGCTCCCCCGGCCAGAAGCGGGCGCGCACATTCAGATAGGCAAGCACGGCTGAGAAGTGGTCGAGATGGGTGTGGCTTACCAGCACCACCGGCTGGGCGGCAATGCTCGGGGACAGGCGCCCCACATCCAGCGCCACGCCCAGCTCGGGCACGGCAAACGCCGTGGCGCGCGCCGCCACCGAGGTGCCGCGCAAGGTCACGCCGCCGAGCGCGGCTTCCAGCTCGCGGGGGGTGCCGTCGGCGACACTCGCCGGGAAGAGTATCTCGGGCACCGAGGAATTCTACGCGCGCCGCCAACCTTTTTCCCGGCGGTGCGTAGACTCAGCTTGGATGCGTGCGGCCCGCCTCTCTCTCCGCCCCGCCACGCTCGGAGGAGCTCCATGACCAAGAAACCCCTCTCCACCATGATCGCGCTTGCCCTGCTGGCCGGCGGCCTGGCCGCTGCCGCGATGGCGGCGCCGGAGGCGCTGTGGCTGCGCTACCCCGCCATCTCTCCCGACGGCTCGCAGATCGTCTTCAGCTTCCGCGGCGACCTGTGGAAGGTTCCCGCGCGCGGGGGCACGGCGGTGCCGCTGACCGTGCATCCGGCGCACGACTATGCGCCGGTGTGGTCTCCGGACGGCTCGCACATCGCCTTCGCCTCCGACCGCTACGGCAACTTCGACGTTTTCGTCATGCCTGCAAGCGGAGGCGAGGCGACACGGCTGACCTTCCACTCGGCCGACGACACCCCGACGAGCTTCACCCCCGACGGCACCGCGGTGCTGTTCTCCTCCGCCCGTCTGGACGCGGCGACCCACGTGGGCTTCCCCACCGGCGCCCAGCCGGAGCTGTACCGGGTCTCCCTGCAGGGCGGCATGCCGGAGCAGGTGCTGACCACGCCCGCGCTCTACGCCGTCTTCGACCGCGCCGGCGCCCGCCTCGCCTACAGCGACGTCAAGGGGTACGAGATGGAGTGGCGCAAGCACGATACTTCGTCGTTTGCACGCGACGTCTGGCTGTACGACGTGGCATCGAACGCTCACGCCCGCCTCACCGCTTTCGGCGCCGACGACCGCCAGCCGGTGTGGTCCCCCGACGAGCGCTCGTTGTACTACCTGTCGGAGCGCTCCGGCTCGTTCAACGTGTGGCGGCTGGACCTGGCCGATCCTGCGGCGCCGGTGCAGGTGACCACCCACACCACCCATCCGGTGCGCTTCCTCTCCATCTCCCGCGCCGGCGACCTGTGCTACGCCTTCGACGGCGCCCTCTGGGTGCGGGAGGCCGGCGCCAGCGACAGCCGGCGGGTCAGCGTCACGGTGGCGGCCGACGTCCGCACCAACCTCATCGAGCGCGTGGACGTGGGCGGCGAGATCAGCGAATTCGAGCTGTCTCCCAATGGCAAGGAGATCGCCTTCATCGCCCGCGGCGAGGTGTTCGTCACTTCCGCCACGGACGGCGCCACGCGACGCATCACCTCCACCCCCGAGCAGGAACGCTCGCCGAGCTTCTCACCCGACGGCCGCTCGCTGCTCTACGCCTCCGAACGCGACGGCAGCTGGAACCTCTACCGCACCGACCTCACTGACCCTGGCGAGCCGGCGTTCTTCAACGCCACTGCGCTCGCGGAGAAGGTGGTGCTGGCCACGGCGGCGGAGGAATTCCAGCCCCGATTCTCACCCGACGGCAAGGAGGTCGCCTATCTGGAAGAGCGCACCACCCTGAAGATCCTGAACCTGGCCAGCGGGGCGGTGCGAACCGTGCTCCCTGGCGAGCGCAACTACTCCTACGCCGACGGCGACCAGTGGTTCGAGTGGTCCCCCGACGGCCGCTGGCTGGCGGTGGAGTTCTTGAGCCCCGGCCGCTGGTCCAGCGAGGTCGGACTGGTCGCGGCGTCGGGCAGCGGGGAGGTGGTCAACATCTCCCGCAGTGGGTACGAGGACATGCGCCCGAAGTGGGGCAGCAAGGGTGACGTGCTGTACTGGGCCTCCGACCGCCACGGCGCCCGCTCCCACGCCGGCTGGGGTGCCGAGTACGACGTGCACGCCGCCTTCCTCACGACCAAGGCGTGGGACCGCTTCCGCCTCTCGGAGGTGGAGCTGGAGCAGCTCAAGGACAAGGAGAAGAAGGACGAGGAGGCAAAGAACGACGCCGACAAGGACAAGGACCAGGCGGCCGCCAAGGGAGCCAGGAAGAAGAGCGACGAGAAGAGCAAGGACGAGGGCGTCAAGCTGCCCGACCCGGTGGCGCTCGAGCTGAGCGGCATCGAGGACCGCACCGTACGGCTTTCGCTGCACTCCGCCAGCCTGCGCGGCGCCGAGCTTACCTCCGACGGCGAGACGCTGGTCTACCTGGCGCGCTTCGAGAAGGGGTTCGACCTGTGGAAGTACACCCCGCGCAAGAAGGAAGCCAAGCTGGTGGCCAAGCTGGGGGCGGATAGCGCGTCGTTTGCCCTCGACCGCGAGGGCAAGAGGGCGCTCCTGCTCGCCGACAACCGGCTGCAGAGCATCGAACTGGAATCGGGCAAGTCGACCCCGGTCAAGCTCTCGGCCGCCCTTGACCTGAACGCCGCCGCCGAGCGCGCCTACCTGTTCGAGCACGTCTGGCGACAGACGCTGAAGAAGTTCTACGTGGAAGACCTGCACGGTGTCGACTGGGCGGGCATGAAGACCGCCTACGCGCGCTTTCTGCCGCACCTCGACAACAACCGCGACTTCGCCGAGCTGATCTCCGAGATGCAGGGGGAGCTCAACGCCTCCCACACCGGCTGCCGCTACCGCCCCCAGCGCGACGGCGATGAGACGGCGGCGCTGGGGATCTTCCCCGATCCCGCGTACACTGGCGCCGGAGTCCGCATCCTCGAGGTGATCGAGGGCGGACCCCTCACCAAGGCGGGGACTCGCATCAAGGCAGGTGTGATCATCACCGCCATCGACGGCGCCGCCATTGCCCCGGGGACGAACTGGTACCCGCTGCTCAAGGGCAAGGCCGACACGGCGGTGCGACTGGGCCTGGCCGACCCCGCAACCGAGGCGACGTGGGAGGAGACGGTCAAGCCCATCTCCTGGGGCCAGCAGGGGCGCCTGCTCTACCAGCGCTGGGTGCGCTCCCGGCGCGCCGAGGTCGACCGCCTGTCGGGCGGGCGAATTGGCTACGCCCACATCCGCGGCATGAACGACGGCGCCTACCGGGAGATCTTCCAGGAGATCTTCGGGCTCGCCCAGGACAAGGAGGCCATCGTCCTCGACACCCGCTTCAACGGCGGCGGCAACCTGGTTGAACCGCTCACCGTCTTCCTGTCCGGCGAGGTGTACTACCGCGCCGTGCCGCGCGGCCGGCAGATCGGCGTCGAGCCGGGGCAGCGCTGGACCAGGCCATCGATCGTCGTCATGAACGAGGGCAACTACTCCGACGCCCATTGCTTCCCGGTGGCGTACACCCAGCTCGGCATCGGCCAGACGGTGGGGATGCAGGTGCCGGGCACCTGCACCTCGGTGTGGTGGGAGCGCCTGCAGGACCGCTCCCTCACCTTCGGCATCCCACAGGTGGGCTACCTCGACCGAGACGGCGACCTCACCGAGAACAAGCACCTGGATCCGGACTTTGAGGTGGACAACGACCCCGCCCTGGAAGCCGCCGGGCGCGACCAGCAACTGGAAAAGGCCGTGGAGGTGCTGCTGTCCAAGCTCCAGCGCCGCCTCCTACCAAGGCCGGGGACCCATCAACGGCGGCCCGACGCATCCGCGAGTGAGGCAGCGGTGAACCCCCTGCACTCGCCCGCCGGGACCGAGCCCCTCCGACGGCCGCAAGACCCGTGCCTGTGCGGCAGCCTGATGCGTTGCGCACGCACCTCCCGTGTGGCGGACAGCACCTGCTCGCGCCGGCGCACGAGCCGGGCGCAACCTCGCCGCGTCTCCTCGTCCTCTGGGCCCTGGCCATCGGCTTCAACGCCCAGCGGATCGTTGACATCCGCTTCGGAAGACCCTGGGGGGAAGCCCTCTGTCGCTGTCGGGGCGAGGTACCATTGCCCTCCGTGAGCGACGGCGCGGCCCCCAGGTTGGCGTGGCGGTGTTGCCGCCTTTCGGACGATCTGGACGACGTGGTGCGCATGGCCGAGCGGGGGCCGGTGTCGGCGCGTGCCCTGCTGGAGCGCCTTGCCGGACGAGGACACGCCCTGCTGGCGCTGTGCCTGGTGTTGCCCTTCCTGCAGCCGGTTCCCTTGGTGGGGTTGTCAACTCCGGTCGGACTGGCCATCGCCCTGCTTGGCGCCTTCATGGCGCTGGGCAAGCCGCCGTGGCTGCCAAAGCGGTGGCTGGACAGGAATCTGTCCCAGACCGTCGTGCTGCGCACCGTGGGGGCTGGACAGCGGTTGCTGAAGCGCGCCGAGCGCTTCATCCGGCCGCGCGGGCGCTGGCTGCATGGTCACCCGGGGGTCAACGCCATCGCCGGGTTGATCATCGCCGTCTCGGGGTTCGAGTTGGCGCTACCGCTTCCCATCATCTTCACCAACACCATGCCCGCCCTGGTGATCGCCGTGCTTTCGGTGGGCCTGCTGGAACAGGACGGGCTCTGGGTGGCCGTCGGCGGCGTGCTCTTCCTCGCCGTCGCCAGCGTGTTTCTCTCGCTGATCGTGCTGCCGGTACTGGGCCTGCGGCTGCTGCTGTAACGAGGTTCACGCGAAAGCTTCGCGGAAGGCGCGGTAGGCGGCCGCTGAGCCCGGCATGAACACTTCGCCGCCGACGGGCAGCACCGTCACGGGTCCGGCGGATGTGAGGTGGCCGCCGGCGCCATTGTCCACGGCGATGACGTTGAGAGCGAAACGGGCACCAATTCCGGCCTGCGCCAGGCTCTTGCCGGCCAGTGCCGCGGGGACCTTGGCGGTGACCAGCTCGACACCCTCACCTGAGGAAAACGAGATCGCGCTTCTGCAGCGCCGCCAACACTGCCTCGACCCCAAAGCGGGCATAGCTCAGCGTCAGGTCCGCCCCGGCCCGCTGCATGGAGGCGACGTTGCGCTGGTGCGTGATGCGGCAGACGATGCGAGCCTCCGGATTGAGCCGCCGGCAGGAGATGCACAGGTACAGATTGACCGCATCGTCCGAGGTGGTGATGACCACCGACGGGGCCTCGGCCAGCCCGGCCTCGTCCAGCACCTCGCGGCGGGCGGCGTCGCCCATCACCAGACGGTCGGCCAGCCCCTCCAGCCGCGGGCGTATCTCTTCGCGCTTCTCCACCAGGTTGAACGCCACGCCACGGCCCTTCAGCGCGCGTGCCACCGCCCGGCCCACCCGGCCGCCGCCGATCACCAGCACCGGGTTGTAGTTGGCGTCGGAGATGCAGAGGTACTCGTCCAGCGCCGCGATCATCTCCGGCGTTCCCACCACCACCGGCACGGTGGAGGGGTTGAGCACCAGATCGGGGTGCGCCGGCACCAGCCTCGCCGATTCCCACGCGGCCACCGCGTTGACCCCGCAGATGTCGCGCAGCTTGCTATCGCGCAACGACTTTCCTGCCAACGGCGTGTTGTGGACCGGCACCTCGGCAATCACCAGGTTGCAAAAGCTGCCGATGACGTGGGTCTGGGCGCGGGCGGCGTTGACGCGACCGGCCAGTTGCTCGCCGATCTGGAGCTTGGCAGCACCTTGGTGGCGCCGGAGAGTTCGAGGATATCCACCGAACGGCCGTTCTCGACCACCGCCAGCACCGGCACGGTGGCGCTCACCTCGCGCACCGTCAGGGTGATGTTGGTGTTGGTGACCTCGTCGCAATTGGCCAGCACCGCCCGCGCCGGGCTCACTCCGGCCAGCTGGTAGGTGTCGGCGTTGTCCACCTCCCCCGCCAACACCGACACCCCCTCGCCGTGCAGCTGCGCCGCGCGGGTCGTGTCCGGCTCGATCAGTACCCAGGGAATGCCCAGCGCCGTCAGTTCCTCGGCGAGGCCGGGCGCGACCGAATCCCAGGCGCAGAGGACGACGTGCCCGGAGATCTCGTCGCCGACCTCCCGGGGCGCCCGCAGGCGCAGCCGCGCCTCCAGCCACGGCGCGTAGAAGTAGCGGATGAAGGCAAACGGGAGCACGATGAGGAGCAGAACGATGCCGGACAGCAGCACCACCATGCTGAAGGCGCGCCCGAGGTCGCTGTGAAAGGTGACGTCACCGAACCCCAGCGTGCTCATGACGGTGAGTGTCCAGTACACGCCGGTGAGCCAGGAGTGCTGCTGTCCCTCCGCGTGCTCCATGATGACGTGGAAAAGCACGGCGTAGACGGCAATCACCGCCACCAGCACAATGAGGTCCTTGGCGAGTGAGCGCAGGTTGCGCTGCAACTGCCGGTCCCCCAGAGCAAAGGCCAGGAAGGTGCTGACGAGCTTCACCACTCGCCGCCGGGGTTGATTCTACCCGACGTCAGTCGACCCGCGTCTGGCTACGTGGCTCCGCCGGCGCCCTTGGAACCGCAGCGGGGCAGCAGCGCCACCGGCCTGCTGGCCACCTCCACGGCGAGGGGCGAGAACCCCATGCCGTCGGGCTCCTTGCCGGCGCGCAGCGATCCCACCCGCTCCCAGGAGAGGAGGTCAACGATTGAGATGACGTCGGCGTTGGCGTGAGCGACGAAGGCGCGGCGGCCGTCCGGGGCAACCAGGATGCCGATCGGAACCGAGCTCGCGCCGAAGGCGTCGCCGAACAGGCGGCCGCCGGTCGCGGTGGCCGACACCTCGAGCACCACCGAGCGCGCCAGAACCCGCGAGGCGACGTCGAAGACCTTGATATCTCCGGATCTGGCTGCCGTGACGAGAATCCGGGCACCGTCCGGGGTGGCCACGGCGCGGATCGGGAACGCCGGGCTGGGCAGCGTGGCCAAGATCTCCAGCGTCGCGGCGTCGAGCACGGTGACGGTATCGGCGGCGCGGTTGGTGACCCACACCTGGCGCCCGTCGGGGGTGACGGCGACACCCTCGGCGCCCTCTCCGGTGGCCACGGAGGCGATCACCTGTCGCTTCTCCAGATCCACCGCGGTCGCTGTGCCGGAGCGGATGCTGGTGACGAAGGCACGGCGCCCGTCGGGGGTCACTGCCACCATGTGGGACACGTCCTGGCCGGTCGGCACGGAAAACAGCACCCCGCCGCCGATGGCGTCGATGATCAGCAGCGCCTGGTTCGCTTCGGCGGTGACCACGGCGCGCTGGCCGTCGGCCAGCCACGCCACGCCGTGGGGCCGGCGATACTCGCCCAGGTCGATGGTGCGGACCACCTGCGCCGCGGCCACGTCGATGAGGGTCAACGTCGATCCCGGCGCCTGGCGGGTGCCGTAATTGCTCACCAGCGCCAGCCGGCCGTCGGGCGACACCGCCACCTCGTGCGGCGCCTCGCCGGTCGGCAGCGTCGCGCGCACCTCGCCGCTGGCGAGATCGATGAGCGACGCCGTGGCCTCGGCCTTGTTGGCCACCACCAGGGTGGCCGCCTCGCCGGCCGTGGCGGCGGCCAGCAGCAGCGGCCCCAGCGTGACCAGGGAGAAGCGGTGCCAGCGCATCGAGACGGTGTGGGGGCGTTCCTTCATCTCATCCTCCTCGCGCCTCCGACAACGCGCACGCGCGCGAAGAAACTCCCACCCTCAGGCGCCGGCCAGCGCCGCGCGCACCTGCGCGGTCACCTCCGCCAGCGGCACCGGCGACTTGGCGCGGTCGCGGCGCAGCGATAGCTCCGCCTGCCCCTCCTCGACCCCCTTCTTGCCCACCACCAGGCGCACCGGGAAACCGATCAGGTCGGCGTCGTTGAACTTCACGCCGGGGCGTTCGTCGCGATCGTCGTAGAACACCTCCACGCCCGCCGCCTCCAGTTCGCGGTAGGCGCTCTCGGCGGCCTCGCGTACCGCCGGGACATCGGGGTTCAAGGCGATCACCTCGGCCTCGAACGGCGCCAAGGGGCGAGGCCAGACGATGCCGTGCTCGTCGTGGTTCTGCTCCACCGCCGCGGCCACCGTGCGGCCGATCCCCAGGCCGTAACACCCCATGAGCATGGCGTGGCTGCGCCCCTGCTCGTCCAGGTAGGAGCACTCCATGGCGGCGGAGTACTTGGTTCCAAGCTTGAAGATGTGTCCAACCTCGATGCCGCGCTTGACCTCCAAGGTGGCGCCGCAGCGCGGGCAGGCGTCGCCGGGGCGCACGACGCGCAGATCGGCCACCAGGTCGGGGGCGAAGTCGCGCCCCGGTACCACCCCCACCAGGTGGTGATCGGCGCGGTTGGCGCCGCTGGCCGCCACCTCCAGGCGCATCACCTCGGGGTCGGCGATGATCCGCACGCCCGACAGCCCCGCCGGCCCGGAGAAGCCCATGGCCCCCCCCGTGACTTGCTCGACCTTTGCCTCGGAGGCGAGCTGTACATGGGCAGCACCCAGCGCGTTCTTCAGCTTGATCTCGTTGAGTTCGTCGTCGCCGCGCACCAGCGCCACGGCGAACTCCCGGTCGGTCTCGACGATCATCGTCTTGATGAAGCGCGCGGCGGGCAGCGACAGATACGCCGCCACGTCGGCCACCGAAGTGGTGCCCGGCGTGTACACCGCCTCGGGCGAGCCAGGGATCTTCCCCGGCCAGGGTGGTGGCGACGGCAGCGCTCCGCTCGCCGCCTTCTCCAGGTTGGCCCCGTAGCCGCAGGCGGCGCACGACGCCACCGCATCCTCGCCGGTGGAAGCCAGCACCATGAACTCGTGCGACTCGGAGCCGCCGATGTTGCCGGTGTCCGCCTCCACCGCCGTGTAGTGCAGGCCGCAGCGGTCGAAGACGCGCCGATACGCGCGCTCCACGGCGTGATACGTGTCGTTCAGGCTCTCCGCCGAGGTGTGGAAGGAGTAGGCGTCCTTCATGATGAACTCGCGCCCGCGCATCAGGCCGAAGCGGGGGCGGATCTCGTCGCGGAACTTGGTCTGAATCTGGTAGAGGTTGGCGGGCAGCTGCCGGTACGAGGTGATGCGGCGGCGCACCGCGTCGGTGATCACCTCCTCGTGCGTGGGGCCGAAGCAGAAATCGCGCCCGTGCCGATCCTTGAGGCGCAGCAGCTCCTTCCCGTAGATGCCCCAGCGCCCCGACTTCTGCCATAGCTCGGCCGGCTGCACGCACGGCATCATGAGTTCCACCGCGCCGGCGGAGTTCATCTCGTCGCGGACGATGCGGGAGAGCTTCTCGATGGATCGCCATCCCAGCGGCAGGTAGGTGTAGATGCCCGGGGCGAGCTTGTCGATCATGCCGGCCCGGGCCAGCAGCTGATGTGACACCACCTCGGCGTCCGAGGGGTTGTCTCGCAGGGTGAAGAGAAAGTAGTTGCTCCAACGCATGACGCGTGCCCTAGCCTCTCCAGCGGCCGCGGCCGCCCAGCCAACCCGCCCGCGACAGGTGGGTGAGCATGTCCGTCTTCAAGTCCCTCGATGCCCCCTGGCGGGCCCGCTGCAGCACGTCCCGCGCCCGCGCAGCCTGCCCCGATCCGAGAAGAGCGAGTCCCAACTGAGTCAGCACCGCGGGCGCCGGGGAAGCGGCCGCAGCCTGCTCGAGGTAGTCGACAGCGTCAGAGAACTCATTTCTGACCAGATGAATGCGACCGAGGGTGGCGAGCGGATGGTGGCGCAATTCGCGGGGGATGAGCTGCAGCGAGGCATGTGCGTACTCCAGCGCTCGCGTCACGTCGCCGGCCTTGTCCAGCTCCGCCTGGGCGAGTTCGTAGGCGGCGATGGCGCGCTCCAGCGCTCCTGTCCCCTCGCGAAACAGGCGCCCACCCCACTCCTCCACGGAGCGGAAGCGCCGCGCGGCGCGCAGTGTCTCCAGCACCGCCGTCCACGCCGCCAGCTGCGGCGCGCCGCGAACCTGCTGGCGAAGCAACGCGTGCGAGGCCTCCAGCGCCAGCCGATGGCGCCCGGCCGCGGCCGCCAGCAACGCCTGCGATGCCAGCACGCTGGGGTGGTCGGCGAGCCGCCGCGCCTTACCCAGGCGGCCGAGGGCAACATCCAGCTCTCCCCGCTCCGCCGCCGCCGCCGCCTCGCGCATCAGCGCCGCCGCTTCCACCGGCATGGCCGGCATCGCATTTCCCCCCGACTCCAGCAGCTGCATCGCCTGCTGGTACTGCAGGCGCTGCGGGTCCATGGCGAGCACCCTCTGGAAGCAATCCCGCGCCCGCCGCGTCCAACCCCGCTCAAGATACGCAAGCCCGAGGTAGTACACGGCGTCCTCGAACCCTCCGTCGAGGCCCACCGCTCGTTCCAGAGCGGCCGACGCGGCCGCCGGACGGCCGGCGTCCAGCTCCATCACCCCCAGCAGGAACAACACCTGCGGGTTGGCGTCCCGCCGCACCGCCTCGTGCAAATGGCCGCGGGCCTCATCGAAGCGCTCGCCAGCGGCGTGCAGCGCTCCCAGGCAGAAGTGCGGGAGGAAACTGTCCGGCGCCAGCGCCGCCGCTCGCTCCAGCACCGCCGCCGCCTCGCCGGCCCTGCCCCGCTCCGCCAACAGCGTGCCAAGGAAGAGCAGCGCCTGCGGATTGGCGGGCTCCCACTCCAGCGCCGCGCGAAAATGACGCTCCGCCGCCGGGCCATCCTGGCGCTCGAACGCCATCTCGCCCAGAAGCATCGCCAGCTCCGGGTTGGCCGGCCCCTTGCGCAACGCCGCGCCAAGCAGCTCCGTCGCCCGGTCGGGCTGCCCGGCCACCAGCGCCAGCTCGGCGGCTTGCAGGGCGCGGGTGCAGGCAGCGGCTGCCGTGGTCCCGCCCAGACGCGCCCGCGAGATGATCAACTCCCGCCGCTCCTTGAGCTTGTCCAGCAGTTCCTCGCGCGCCTGGTCGGAGGCCGCGGACCTCTCCCACGCCGCCATGACATCCGACTCGCGCACCACCCGCCGCCGGTCCAGCAGCTCGATGAGCGCCTGCATGCCGGCGTCCAGAAGCGCCACACCCTGCTTTAGCTCCACCACCTGGCGCTCCAACCGCTCGATCACCGACCCCTGGCGGCGAAGGGCATCCTCGGTCGTGGACATGCGCTCGAGGATGTTCTCATCGAGCAGAAGCCCCTCCTGCTCGAGCTCCTCCTCCTCGCTGGCGACCTCTCCGAACTCACGAACTTCGCCCGAGAACACCATCAGCTTGAGGCCGCAGCGATGGCATAGCTCGCGATCGTCCGGGTTGAACGCTCCGCACCACTGGCACAGCACGGTCACCTCCGCCACCCAGGGAACCTGTCAGAGAACCGCTCCGGCTGCGGCTCGCGTCGGTTTCCCCGACAGGCGGTCATGAGGGCCCGCCGTCGCCACACCCCATGAGACGAGGGGCGGCCGAGCACCCACGTCCAGCGCCGCCAACCCCGGCACCGAGACGGGCACGAGCACCGGGCACGGGCACGGGCACGGGCACGGGCACGGGCACGGGCACGGGCACGGGCAC
>JBBINC010000075.1:0-15209 GCA_037444085.1 Acidobacteriota bacterium
GCGCGGGGGGTTTCGCGGCGGAGGCGCGGGTGGGGGGCCGGCGAAACCCCCCGAAGAAGAGGAAGACACGGTCTAGGCACGGTTCACGCGCCCATCCTCAGCACCGAGGCATCGGCGGGGCCGCACGGACCAACTGATACGTGGTATCGTTACGGCGCACATGGGGAGGGCACGGGCGTCCGTGAGCCTGGCGAGCTACTACGTTGAGACCTGGGGTTGCCAGATGAACGTGCTGGACAGCCAGCATCTGGCGGGTGTGCTCGAGCACCGGGGGCTGTCGCCAAGCGGCGACCCCGGCACGGCCGACGTGGTCCTGCTCAATACCTGCTCGGTGCGCGAGAAGGCTGTGCAGAAGGTTCTTTCGCGTCTGGGCGAGCTTGAGCATTTGCGCCAGCGGGTGGGGCAGCCCAAGGTGGTGGGTTTGTGCGGCTGCGTCGCGGAGCAGGAGGGCGCGCGGTTACTGGCGCGCTCGCGTGTTCTTTCCTTCGTTCTGGGCCCAGGCAAGTTCAGCCAGCTCCCCGGGCTCCTGGACGAGGTGGAGGCGGGCGGACGGCCGGTGGCGCAGGGGTTTGAGGGCAGCCAGCGAGACTATGACTCGGATCTCATCGTGCGGCGGAGGGACGCTCGGCAGCTCGTCACGGCCATCCACGGCTGCAATCAGCACTGCACGTTTTGCGTGGTGCCGTACACGCGTGGCCGGGAGGTGAGCCGGCCTCTCGCCGAAATCATCCGGGAGGTGCGGCGGCTGGTCGGCGGCGGGGCGCGGGAAATCACTCTTCTGGGTCAGACGATCAACGCCTACCGCTGTCCGGCGAGCGGCGCCGAGATCGCCGAGCTACTCGGCGCGGTGGGCGAGATACCGGGCCTCTGGCGAGTGCAGTTCATCACCTCGCACCCGGCGTTCTTCGGACCGCGGCTGATCGAGGCGCTGGGGCGGGTGCCACGCCTGGGTTCCTACCTTCACCTGCCGTTCCAGGCAGGGGCGGACCGCATCCTGCAGCGGATGCACCGGCGCTACACCAGCCAGCAGTACCGCGATCTGGTCGCCGCCATCCGCGCCGTTGCGCCGTCGCTGACCCTCTCCACCGACGTCATCGTGGGGTTTCCCGGTGAGAGCGAGGAGGATTTCGCCGAGACGCTGCGGTTGGTCGAGGAGCTTCGTTTCGGGCAGCTCTACGGTTTCATCTACTCGCCTCGCCCGCGCACTCCGGCCAGCCGATACACGGGCGCGGTGCCGCGCGATGTCGCCGGCGAGCGGCTGGAACGACTGTTTCAGTTACAGGGCGAGATTCAGCTTGGCCTCAACCAGGGCCTCATCGGCACGAGCGTGGAGGTCCTCGTCGACGGGCCGGCCAGGCGAGGCGCGCTGTGGCACGGCCGGGGCGCGGACAACCGGGTGGTGAACATGCCCCCGTGGGATGGCATCGGCGCAGGCCAGCTGGCGAAGGTGACCATTGTTGCGGCCACGGCGCACGCGTTGTTCGGCGAGCGGGTCGGCGGTCAGGCGGGATAGGCACCCATGATGTAGTTGGTGAGCATGCGGATTTCGTAGGACTGCTTGGAGGCCTGCTGGCGGACCAGGTCGCCGATCGAGACCAGGCCGACCACCTTGCCGTCGTCGACTACAGGCAGGTGGCGAACGCGGCGTTCGGTCATCAGCGCCATGGCGGCGGCAGGGGAGGCGCCCCCCTCGACGCAAATCACATCAGTGCTCATCACCCCCTCGATTGGTGTGGAGGAGGGATCACGATGGGCCAGGATGACCCGGGTCATGAGGTCCCGCTCGGTGAAAATGCCCACCGGGCGCTGCTCCCGCACAACCAGCACCGAGCCGACCTTGGCTGCACACATAGCCTCCACGGCCTGCATGACGGTCGCAGAGGGCGGGAGTTGATGGACGGCGGGTCCTTTCTCTCTCAGGATGGTGGCGATGGTCTCCACGGTCTGCCTCCAACGTTATCGAGTCTCGTTCGATAATAGCACGCTTTCGAAGAACCCTCGCACCGCCCCGGCAGGGTCTTCGACGCGAAGGGTCGCGGGTTCGCCACCGCTCCACTCGCCCGGCAGCAGGTCAGCGTAGGGGCGGCGGAGGAAGCGCCGGCACACCAGCGCGATCACGCCGCGGTCATCTTTGGAGCGGATGAGCCGGCCGGCGGCCTGGACCACGCGGGTCATCCCCGGTACCAGGTAGGCATACTCGAAGCCGCGCTCGTAGCGCGCGGCGAAGTACCGCTTGAGTAGTTCCCGCTCGGGACTCACCAGCGGCAAGGCGGGAGAGACGACAATCACCGCCTGGAGCATGTCGCCAGGGTAATCGACCCCCTCCGCGAAGACACCGCCCATCACCGCCAGCAGCAGGACCGGCTCCTGATTGCTGCGCAGCTTCTCCAGTACCCGGCGGCGGGCCGTGTCGGAGTCACCCTCTTGCTGCACCTCCACTCGATGGCCGGGGGCGTGCAAGCGGGCCGCCACCTCACGCAGGAAGGCGTACGACGGGAACAGCGCGAGCGCGTTGCGCCCCGGGGGGCACATGTCAGCCACCAGCCGGGCGATGGGGTCGTAGAACCGATGGCGCTGGCGGTAGGAGGTGTCCACGCTGTCGACCGCCATGACCAGTCGGTTTTCCGGCGGGAACGGTGACGGCAGCGCCAGGGCTTCGGTGCGATCCGCGCCGAACCCCAAGAGCTCCCGGTAGAACTCGAACGGCTTCAGGGTGGCGGACATCGCCACGCACCCCGCCGATCGGGCGAGGATCTCACCGGTGAAGCGGGAGGCATCCAGGCAGAGAATGCGCAGCGCTTCCTCGCCATCCTCGCCGCGCTGGGCGAGGGGGGTGAGCTCATCGGCCTCCAGCGCAGCCAGCTCCGAGGTCTGCGCGAGGGTGAGCAAGGTGCCAATGACCGGGTCTTCGGCCAGCCACAGCCTCTGGTCGCGCTTGAACGAGAAGTACTCCGGCATGAGCGCGTCGAGATCGAGCCGGGCCTGCGCCAGCGCCGCGGCTGGCAGCTCTGCCGCCGCGACGCCGGGGCGCTCCCCCAGCGCCTCCGCGGTGCCCGCATGGATGAGATCGGTCAGGTGGTCGAACAGGGCGGCGAGCTCGCTGCACACCCGCGGCTCGTACCCCTCCACGAGGCGTCGCGCCGCCGCCAGCGCCGTCGTGGTGAGACGCGGCGAGTAGTACTCGCGCGCGCGGTCCACGAGGTTGTGCGCCTCGTCGATAATGAGGTAGGTGTCGGCGATTTCGCCGTCGCCCACCAGGGAGCCGAGCGCGACGCCGGGAGCAAAGACGTAGTTGTAGTCACAGATGACGACGCTGGCGTGCTCCACGAGTTCCAGCGACACCTCGAAGGGACACGCCTCGGCGCTGCGCGCCACGGCGAAGACGCGATCGGGGTCGATGTGGGGGGAAGTCTCCAGGAGCCCCTCGAGAACTCCCCCGCGCTGCACCTTCCAGGCGTACTCGCGGGCGAACTCGCACAGCTCCTCATGACAGAGGACCTCGTGGTTGGCGCACATCTTCGCCTTGGCCCGCAGCTGTAGCGAGCGCCAGGAGCTATCGTGTTGCAGTAGCGCGCACGTTTCGGTGGCGAGCTTCTGCTGGAGGGTCTTGGCGGTGAGGTAGACGAGGCGCCCGCCGCGAGCGAGGGCATGTCGCACGGCGGGGTACAGCGCCGCGGCCGTCTTGCCGGTGCCGGTGGGGGCCGCCAGCAGCAGGTGCCGGCCGGCGGCCAGCGCGGCGTCGACTGCCTGCATCGCTTCGAGCTGCACTGGCCGCGGCTCGGGGTACGGGAATGGCAGCTCCTCCGCGGCCTGGCGCCAGCGCGCCTTGAGCCGCTGGCGCCGCTGTTCGGCGGCGACGAGGGCGTGCACCCGCCCGCGCAGGTAGGCGCGGGTAGCCTGGGGAGACCATGGCACCTCCTCGACCCGCGTGCGAGTGCCGGAGAGGTCCACGAGCAGCAGGCGCGCACCCGCGTTCCCGGTGGGGAAGAGACAGAAGGTGTACAGGCGGATCTGCCAGCGGTGCCGCTCCAGGCGCTCCGGCGCCGAGGGTCGCGCCAACTCGGCGCGCAGGTCCAGCGTCTTGATCTCCTCCACAACGGGTGTGCCGTCGACTCCTGGCACCAACCCGTCGGCCCGCCCGCTCACTCGCAGTGTCCAGCCGTCGATGTCGAACGCCACGTCGATCGGTACCTCGGCCACGTAGCCGGGAGTTTCGCTGGCGCGCCGCGCCTGCACGCGCCGGTGCAGCTCTGCCCCGATGGCCAAGCGGGAGAACCCCTCACCGGGCATGCCCAGAGAACGGCGCATCGGCTCGGGGAGCAGATCGTGCACCGAACAGCTCACGACCCGGCCATCCAGATCGACGCGAGCGGTCACGACTGGGGATTGTACGCGCTGCGAGGGACGGACGCCCTTGGACCTCACCCCGCCTTCGTGTATGGTGCGCGTCACGGGGGTCAGGCGATGAGAACATGTGCTCTGGTTTGCTGTGCTGCGAGCGTGGCGGCCGGGTGGGTGCAAGCGGCTGCGACGGTGGCAGTACTTTAGCTACCACGCGGTGATCAGGGCAGCGGCGCCGTTCACGCCGTTCTCTTGCCGGCGGACGGTGCGCCGCTGGCAGAAAGAGGGGCTGGAGTGCGAGGAGTTTCTGAAGGGGAAGAGATCCAAATCCTGGTGATCCTGGCGGGCAAGTGCCGCGCCCTGGAGCGCGTCCATCACGAAGAAGGCCTTTTCCCCGCTCGAGGACGTCTGGGCGCGCCTCTTCTCCCAGGGGATCAACGCCCGCCTGGCGCACGAGATGGCCCACACCTGGTGGGGGCACGTCGCCAAACCTGGCGAGTGGGGGGACCAGTGGCTGTCCGAATCGCTGGCCGAGTACATGGCTGCCTACGCCATGGGCAAGCTCTGCAAGAAACAGGAGTTCGAGACGCAGTTGCGGCGCTGGCGAAGCAACTCAAAGTTCGTCAAGGACAGGGGGTGGGTGTACCTCGCAAACTACCCGTCCGGCGAGAGCGTCTTCGAAGACCGCGTCGGGCTGCTGTACAACGAGGGGCCACCGGTGCTCCATGCCCTGCGGCAGGAGCTGGGCGACGATCAGTTCTTCACCGGGCTCAAGAGTTTCTTGCGATCGTTGGAGTTTCGCTACGCGGAGACGCAGCACTTCCTGGGCATCACCGATTTCGTTACCAAGAAGGACATGTGGCCCTTCTTCGACCGTTTCCTGCTCCCTACCGAGTGGCCCGCCGAGGGCAAGAGCGGTGGCGGGCGTTGACACCGTGACGCACACCATGATCGCATCGCACGGTGTGTGAGCTCGAGGGCGATCGGGGCGCGCAAAGCGGCGGTGTGGTCGTGACGGGCGGGCCACGGGCGGCGCAGGCCGAGCTGCTGGCCCGCCTCGATGAGCTGCTGGCGCCGCTGCCGCGACGGCCGGAGCTGCTGGCTCGGCCGGTGCGGGTCGTGGTCCCGTCCGCCACCCTGCGCGGCCACCTGCTGGACGCGCTGGTGCGGCATCGACGGGGAGGTGTCGCAGGGGTCCTCGTGCAGACCTTGCTTGGCCTGGCGCGAGAGGTGGTGGAGGGGGCAGGGGTGGCGGTCGGCCCGCTGGACGACGCGCTGTTGCCGGTCATGGTGGAGCGCTTCGCCCGCCGCGAGCCGGCGCTGGCCACCGCCCTGAGCAGCTTCGAGGACGCCTTCGGGAGCGTGGCGGCGGCGGTGCGGGACCTGCTGGATGCTGGCCTGGAGCCGGAGCACGTGGAGGGACTGGAGGAGCGCCTCGCCGAGCTGGCGGACGGCGACGCCTCGCGCGCGCGGGCGGTGGTCCGCGTGGCTGCGAAGGCGTCGCTGGCGCTGGCCCAGGAGGGCGTGGCGCGCCCGGCGGGGGTGCTGCGCCGGGCGGGTGAGCTGCTGCGGGGGAGGCCTGGGCTGCTGGGCGCCAGGGCCCTGCTCGTCCACGGTTTCGCCGATGTCACCGGCGCGGCCGGGGATCTGCTGGAAACGCTGGTGAGGTGGTGCGGAGCCAGGGTGGTGCTGGATGTTCCACCCGACCCGGCCAGCCGCGCCCGTCCCGATGCCGGCGCCGCGTTCGCGGCGCGGTTGCGGCAGCGCCTGGCGGCGAGCGCCGTGCCGGCTGTTGCCCGGGGGGTGAGTCCGGCGCCGCGCCTGCAGGCGTTTTCGGCCGTCGATGCGGACGGCGAAGCGCGGGAGGTGGCGAGGCGGGTGCGCGCTCTCCTGGATGCCGGCTGTCGCCCGGAGGGGATCGCCGTGGTGGCTCGCGATCCCTCCGGCTACCGGGACGCGCTGGATCGGCAGCTCGGCCGCCTCGCCGTGCCGCGGTCATGGGCCGGCGTGCAGGGGCCGTGGATGCCGTGGGCGGTGAGGGTGAGGAGCGCCCTCGCGCTGCTCCGGCACGGAGCAGAGACGCCGGTGGAAGCGTGGCTGGCCGCGGCCGAAGGGGCGCCTCGTGTTCTCCGCGTGGCGTGCCCGTCCATCGGCGTGCGGCGCCTGGGGGAGCTGGCCGCCCTGGACATCGTTGCGGTGCTGCAGGGGCGGCGGGCGCTACCCTTGCCGCTGGTCGGGGGAGGTGGCGAGGAGGGGGAGGAGAAGGTGCGCCGTCGATGGCTGGGGGCAGAGGAGTTGGAACGAGCCTCACACCGCGCCGGCCAGGCGGAAAGGTTCCTCTCTCGGTGGGAGGAGCCGGCGCGTCGCCACGAGCATGACGGGTGGTTGCGCCGACTGGTTGGGGTGCTCGGGTGGGGAGAGGACAGCGAGGAAGCGGCCGCCTGGGAGGAGCTCCTGGTGCGGCTGGCGGCGTCGGTGCCGGCGTCCAGCCTGCTGCTTCGCCGGGAACTCTCACTGCTGCTGGAGCGTGCCGCCGAGGAGGTGTTGCGCCAGGCCGGCGAGGGCGGAGGCGGTGTCTGCGTTGCGTCGGTGATGGAGGCGCGCGGGTGCACCTTCGACCACCTCTTCGTCATCGGCTGCAACCGCGGCGTCTTCCCGCGCCGCGCCGTCCAGGACCCGGTGCTGCCGGACCGCTTGCGGGCAGCCCTGCTCCCTCTTCTCCCGGACCTCCCCCGCAAGGGGGACACCTCGGCGGAGGAGCGCTATCTGTTCGCGCAGCTGTGCGAGGCCAGCGCGGACGTCACACTGTCCTGGCGGCGGCTGGACGAGCGTGACGCCGTGCTGCCGGCTTCGCCGCTGCTGGTACGGCTTTCGCTGCCGGCGGGCGACGCCGTGGAGTGGGAGAACGACGGCGGCGCTCCGCTGCAACCGTTCGAGGCGGTGCGGCGGGCAGGATTGACCGGCGACCGCGATACGTTGGAGAGGCTGTGGGCCGGCGTTCTTCCCCGTGCCGGCCGGGAGCTGGCCGGTTGGCGGCTCGCCATCCTGGAGGAGCAGGACCCTTGCGCAACCGGGGCAGGGGGACGTGCCGGGTCGTGGCGGCCGGGGCCCTATCTCGGGCTGGTGGGTGGTGCACCTCACGGCGAGCGCGCCGTCACTGTCTCGATGCTGGAGGACCTGGCTCGCTGCCCCTGGCAAGCGTTCGTCGTTCGGGTGTTGCGCGTCGAGCCGGCGCTGGACCTTGAAGCGCGGGTGGGCGAGCTGGATTCGCGAGCGCTGGGTATTGCCGTGCATCGTGGTGTGGCGAATCTCCTGCGCAGCGCGGGGGCCGGCGAGGACGGGGCGGTGGCGTGGCGCGTCCGGCGTCCCTCCGACGACGACCTGGACGCTGCGGCGCGGCGGGCCGCTGCGGAGGTGGCGCGCGAGGAGGGATGGCTTTCGCCAGCCGTGGGACTTGTCGCCGCGCCGCGCGTGCAGGCGTTTCTGAGAGTTGCTCGGGAGCTGGTGTGGCCGGAGCCGGAGGGTCACCTGGCGCTGGCGGCGGTGGAGGTGGCGGGCGCGCTGCCCATCGCCGTCGCGGAGGAAGACTGGGAGATCGTCTACCGGGCCGATCTCGCCGAGGATGGGCCGGGGGGAATGCGGTTGTCCGACTTCAAGACCGGCCGCAATCCCTTCGCGCGTGTGCGTGAGGAATCCCAGGTCAAGGCGCACCTGGCGGCGGTGGGGCGCGGCGAGCGCTTGCAGGCGGCGATCTACGCGACCGCCTGCGGCGGGACGGGTCGCTTCCTGTTCCTGAACCCCGAGCAGAACCCCGAGGCGGCGCGCGAGGCGGTGCTGGGGGCGGAGCAGGCACGTGCGGCGCTGGCCGCGGCACTGGCGGTGTTGATCCCGGTGTGGGCGAATGGGGCGATGTTCCCCCGCCTGGAGTCGGCGAAGGATGGCCGCGAGCCGCGCGCCTGTCAGGCATGTGCGGTGCGCGAGGCCTGCTGGCGCGGTGACTCGGGGGTGCGCGGCCGACTGGCGGCGTGGGTCGCGGCCGCCGCGGCCAAGCCCACTCTGGTACGGGGGCAGCCCGAGGCGGCGTTGCTCTCCGGGTGGCGACTCGCCGCCGGGGAGGCTGCCGAGTGACCGGCGCCCAGCGAGACGCCCTGGCCCGGCGGCGGGCGCAGGAAGAGTTCACGCGCCCGATCGTACTGGAGGCGGGGGCCGGGACCGGCAAGACGGCGGCGCTCACGGCCCGGGTATTGGCGTGGGTGCTGGGTCCAGGATGGGCCCTGGCGGCGACACGCTCCGCTGACGATTCGGAGGCAATCGCCGCGGCGGCGCTTGGGGGGGTGCTGGCCATCACCTTTACCGAGACAGCGGCGGCGGAAATGGCGGAGCGTGTGGCCGAGGCACTGGCGGCTCTGGCTGCAGGTTCGCCGCCGCCGTGGTTTGCCCAGCCCACCGGTCTGACTCCGGCGGAGCTCGGGGAGCGGGCGCGGGAGTTGCTCGCCGCGCTCGACCACCTCACCGTTTCCACGATTCACTCCTACTGCCTGGCGCTGCTGGCCGAGAACCCCCTGGCGGCGGGTCTGCACCCGGGGTTTGCGGTGGACGCCGACGGTTCGAGGGTGCGCGAGGCGATCCGCACCGAAATCGAGGCGTGGCTTGGCGAGGCGGCCACCTCGGAGGATGTGCAGCGGTTGGCGGCGGCGGGGCGCGGGCCGCGGGCGCTGGCGGCCGCCCTGGCTGTCCTGGTGGCGACGGGAGTCCAACCCCAGCACCTGGACGTCACCCAGGCCCTGCCGTTGTGGCGGCAGCACCTCGCCCGGCTGCGCACGGCGGTGGCACTCTTGCACGAGGCTGGCGTGGACACCCTCGGCGGGGTGGCCAGGAGTAACACCACGACGCTGGCGACGGCGGCTGCCCTGGTGGCCTCGCGTGAGTTTCTTCGCGCCGCTGGCGACGGCGAGTTGTTGGAGGAGACCGTCGCCGCGCTGCGCCGCCTGTGGCCCGCAGCGATCCGCGAGCGGCTCGAGCGGTGGGGCCGAGGCGAGTGGTCGGCGACCGAGGCGAGGAGTCTGGGAGGGCGCGCCGCGGCTGTGGCGGCCGCGGCGGCCCCGGCCAGCGTGGCGCTGGAGGCGCTCCTCGCCGCCCGTCCCGCCGAACTGGCGGCGGCATCGAGGGTTCTTGCGCCACTCCTGCAGCGGGTGGGCGAACGCCTGCGCCGCGAGGGGGTGATGACATTTCACGGCCTGCTACGCGAGGCGCAGCGGCTGCTGTCCAAGCATCCCGAGGTGGCGGAGCGCGAGCGGGGGCGCTGGCGCCAGGTGCTGGTTGACGAGTTCCAGGACACCGACGATGTGCAGTGCAGCCTGGTGGCGCGGCTGTGTCTGGCCGGCGAGGCGGGGAACCGCCCGGGGCTGTTCGTGGTGGGGGATCCGAAACAGTCCGTCTACGCCTGGCGCAGTGCCGACCTGGCGGCCTACGAAGGATTCCTGGAGCGCGTGCGGGCGGCCGGGGGGGAGGTGCACCAGCTGTGCGTCAATTTCCGCTCGGCGCCGCCGATCCTCGCCGAGGTGGAAGCGGCGCTGGCCCCGGTGATGGTGTACGAGCGGGACGTACAGCCCCCCTTCCAGCCCCTGCTGGCCAGCGACGAGCGCCGCCTGGCGCCGGGCTTCAGCCGCGGGCGATGGGCGCCGGTGGAGTACTGGCAGACGCCGCCAGCCGAGTCCAGCGAGGAACGGGCGATGCTGGCGGCGCGCGCGGTCGCCGCGGATATCCGGCAGCTGCACCACCAGGGGGTGGCGCTGGAGAGCGTGGGCGTTCTGCTCCGCACCACCACCGAACTGGAGCGGTATCTGGAGGCGCTGCGCTGGGCCGGGGTGCCCTTCGCGGTAGCCCGAGATCGAAGCTACTACCGCCGCCGGGAAGTCATCGAGGCGGCGGCGCTGATCCGGACGGCGGTGGATCCCACCGACCAACTCGCCCTGCTCACCTGGCTGCGGTCACCGCTGGTAGGGGTGCCGGACGCGGCCCTCCTGCCCCTCTGGCGGGCGGGACTCCCCGGCCTCATGACCGACCTGCAAGGTCCGGCGGATCCTGTCCTCGCGCGGCTGGAGGAGGTCACCAGGACGGCGGCGGCGGCCGTGCCTGCCGGGGTGCCAGGGATCGAACGGGTGCGCGCCTGGGAGTGGCTGCTGCCGGCGGCGGTGCGGCAGATGGCGGAGCTGCGCGCCCGGCTCCGGCAGGAGCCGTTTCCCAGGTGGCTTGAGCGGGTGCGGCAGGCGACCTGGTTGGAGGCGGGTGAGGCTGCCCGCCACCTCGGCCGATTCCGGCTCGCCAACCTACAGCAATTGTTCGAGCGATTGGAGCGCGGCGTCGAAGCGGCTGGGGGGGACCCCGGGGCGGTGCTGGTGGCGCTGCGCCGGGCGATGGCCGAGGGGATCGAGGTGGAGGGAAGGCGGTCGCGGGACGCGGCGGCCGGGGGCGTGCAGGTCATGACCGTGCACGGCGCCAAGGGACTTGACTTCGACCATACCTACCTGGTGCAGGCGCACCAGTCTTCGCGCGGCGATGGGGGCGAGTCGACCTGTGTGGTCCGGGTTGGGTCGCGCCTCTTCCTCAAGGTGCTGGGACTGCCGTGGCCGCAGTGGCAGGAAGGTCTGCGCTACCGCGACGCGGTGCGGCGCGCGGAGCTGGTCCGCACCCTCTATGTGGCCATGACGCGGGCCCGGGAGCGGTTGGTGATCGTAGGCGATTGGGAGACGCGCGGCGCCCGCGGTGACGACTCACACCTGGCCTTGCTCCGCCATCGCCGCCCCGACCCGGCACCCGCCCCGGCGCATGAAGAGGGCGCGTGGAGCTGGGCGGAGGCGGCGGGAGTCCGCTGGGTGACGCCGCCGCGCCTCGAGGACGCCGACCACCGGCCGGCACTGGCTCGCGAGCGCCCCGCGGTTGAGGTGGAGCGGATCATTGCGGAGGCGGAGCGGCTGCGCCAACTCGATGAGGTGGCGACCAACCGAGCCGCGCGCAGTCGTGCTGGCACGATGACTGGCGAGGCGCGGCCCGCCGGCGAGCGCGACTGGGTGGGCGAACAGGCGGGGCGACCAGGGCAAGCGAGCGCCGCTGCCGCCGCCGGGACGGCTGTGCACGCGGTGCTCGAGCGGCTTGACTTCCTCGCACCCCTCGAGGAGCAGGTGGCGGAGTGGTCGGCGAGGCTGCCGGAGCTGCTGACGGCCCGAGTGGGTCCCGCAGACCACGCGGCGGCGTCCGCCCGCGCCGCCGAGCTGCTCGCCGGACTGCAGCGAAGCGAGATGGCGCAGCGTCTCGCCAGTATTGCCGCCGGGGTGCTGGCCCGTGAGATTCCGGTGCTCTTGCCCGGCGGCGAACCGGGATCCGGGCCTCTCGACTATCTGGTTGGGGCGGTGGACCTGCTGTACCGCGAAGCGGGCAGCGGGGATCTGGTGGTGGCGGATTTCAAGACGGACACCGTGGCCCGCGAAGACGACCTCGAGCGAGCCGCAGCCCGCTACCGCCGCCAGGGGGAGTTGTACTGCCGGGCGCTGCACGAGGCGCTGGCGCTGCCCGCGCTGCCTCACTTCGAGCTGTGGTTTCTGCACCCGGGTCGGGTCGTGCGACTGTGGTGAGCCTCACCCCTTGACCACGCCGAGCGGGTGCAGGCGCGCCACCACCCGGGCGATGCCCGCCTCCTCCAGCGCTGCCACCACCTGCGAGGCGTCCTTGTACGCCTCGGGCATTTCCTCAGCCAGCGTCTTGCCCGAGCGGGCCGCCACCACCACCCCCCGCGCCGCCAGCTCGCGGGCGATGTTCCGACCCGCGCCCAGCTTGCGGGCGGCCGTCCGTGACAGGGTCCGGCCCGCGCCGTGCGCCGCCGAGGCGAAGGTCTCCGCCATGGCCCGCTCGGTGCCCACGCAGACAAACGAGGCTCGCCCCATGTCGCCCGGGATCAGCACCGGCTGGCCCACGCACCGGTAGGCGTCCGGTATCTCGGGATGGCCGGCGGGAAAGGCACGGGTGGCGCCCTTGCGGTGCACCAGCACTCGTCGCGAGCGCTTCTCCAGCTGGTGCTCCTCGACCTTGGCGATGTTGTGGGCCACGTCGTACACCAGGCGAAACCCCAGGGTGCGCCGGTCGCCCCCCAGGACCCGAACAAAGGCACGTTCGATGAGCGCCATCATCACCTGCCGGTTCGCCCAGGCGAAGTTGGCGGCGGCGCGCATCGCCGCGAGGTAGCGAGCCCCGTCGCGGGAGGTGATGGGGACAGAAACCAGCTGGCGGTCGGGAAGTTCGAGGCCGTGTTGCACCGCCGCCTTGGCCATGGTCGCCAGGGCGTCGTCGCATACCTGGTAGCCAAGCCCGCGAGAGCCCGAGTGCAGTAGGATGGTCACCAGCCCCTCGGACAGCCCGAACGCCTGGGCGGCGTCGGGGAGGAGGACTTCGTCCACCACCTGGATTTCGGCGAAGTGATTGCCCGACCCCAGGGTGCCCAGCTGGGGAGCGCCCCGCTCTCGCGCCCGCGGAGACACTGCGGCGGGGTCGGCGCCGGGAAGACAGCCAGCCGCTTCCGTGGTGACGAGGTCTTCCGGCTCGCCCCAGCCCTGCTCCACCGGCCACGCCGCTCCGCGCCGGAGAACCGCACTCAACTCCTCGTCGCTGAGTTTCTTGATGGCCCCCTCGCTGCCCACGCCGGCGGGGATGTCGCGCTGCAGCTGGTGCACCAGCCGGGCGAGTCGCTCGCCGAGCTCGGCGGCACGCACGTCCGTGCGCATTAGTCGCACGCCGCAGTTGATGTCGTACCCGACGCCCCCGGGCGAGACCACTCCCTCGTCCAGCGAAAACGCCGCCACGCCGCCGATGGGGAACCCGTACCCCTCGTGCATGTCGGGCATGGCCAGGGAGGCCCCCACGATTCCGGGCAGGTGCGCCACGTTGCACGCCTGCTGCAGTGACTCGTCGCCGCGGATCTGCTCCATGAGCGGGTCGGAGGCGTAGACGCGGGCGGGGACCCGCATGCCGCCGTGCGGTTCGACCTGCCACACCCCCGGGCGCACTCGGTGTGCTCGCACCGCCATCAAGTTAGTATACCCCCATCGCCTGCCTGGATTCCCTACCGGGCACGACGAACGGCCGACGTCGCGCTCGCCCGCCAGACTGCTGCGAGCGAGTCTCTCCGCGCGCGGGTCGCCTGGGGCGGCTGAATCGTTGAAGTGGGGGAGGCCGGAAACCGGGGAAGGTCTGCTCGTCAACCCGGAACAGCGTGGAGCCCGGCGAATCCCGGGGCCGTGTGGTGCGACGAAATCCTTACACCCGCCTTCGGCGGGTTCAGGATGACGAGGGGATGCTGCGGCGGGTTCAGGATGACGAGGTGATGCTGCGGAGGCGCCGGGATGAAGGCGCTGGCGGGCGGGGGGTGACGCTGCCGCGCTCCCTGTGTCTCAGTCCTCGGCGGTGCGGGAGTCGCGGGCAGCGGCGCCGAATCGTTCGGGGACGTCGCCGGCGCTCCAGCGCGCCACCAGGGCCTCCCAGCGCCCCTGGGCGCGCAGAATGACCTGGATCGCCTCACGAACCGCGCCGCGCCCCCCCGCAGCGTGCGTCACCAGGTGGCAGCGGGCGCGCACCTCGGGGGCCGCGTCCGCCGGGCAGACGGCGAGACCGACGGCCGCCAGCGCTGGCAGGTCGGGGATATCGTCGCCGACGAACGCCAGTTCCTCCAGGCCCAGGTCAAGGAGTGTCGCCAGCCTGGTGATGTCCCGCCCTTTGTCCAGGCTGCCCTGGATCACCAGCCGGGACGGGATCCCCAGATCCGCGAGACGCGCCTTGAGGGGCGGCGCCGCGCGCCCGGACAGGACGGCGATGGCGAGCCCTTCCAGTTGGGCCGCCTTGATGCCGAAGCCGTCGCGGGCCGAGAAGGTCTTCAGGGCCTCTCCGTGCCGCCCGTAATGCAGGCCGGCGTCGGTCAGCACCCCGTCGACGTCCAGTGCCACCGCGCGAATCCGCCTGGCTCGCTTAGAGACGTCGTTGCTCACGGTCCTCTCCTCCGCCGGCATGGTACTCGCACCGACGAGGGGGCGAGCGCCCACGCGAGTAGGTCATACTCCGTCGCCGGAGGCGCAGGTGGACGACCGCAGCAAGTGGGAGAGGCGATACCAACAGGCCAACGAGGAGCCGTTTTACGGCCGCGACCCGTCACCGTTTTTGGTGCGCTCTCTCCCTTTGCTCCCCCCCCGCGGTCGCTGCCTGGATGTGGCCGGCGGCGAAGGGCGCAACGCCCTGTTCCTGGCAGAGCGGGGGTGGCGGGTAACGATGGTCGACGTGGCCGTCGCGGGGGTGGCACGAGCGCGGCGGCGCGCCTGTGAGACGGGGTGCCAGCTGAACGTGCTGGCGGGGGATACGGGCGACTGGCCGCTGCGCAGCACGCCCGGCGCGTGGGATCTGGTCCTGGTGGTCAACTACCACTCCCGGGAGCTCATCGCCGCCGCGCCTTCCCTGCTGCGGCCCAAGGGCGCGCTGCTGGTGGAGGGGTTTGCCCAGGAGCAATTGGGGCGGTCCTCGGGAGGACCCCAGGATCCCGAGGTTCTCTGGCGTCCCAACGAACTGCTGGAGCTTGTGGCTGGCGCCGCAAAGTCCTCTCCACGGCTGCGGATCGTGTGGTACGAAGACCGGGTGGTATCCGACGACGACAACCCCCGCCATCGCGGCGAGAAGTGGGTGACGCGCCTGGTGGCGCGGCGCCAACCCCCCGGTTGATGCGCGGCCGCCCACCAAGGCGGCCGAGGAGGCCGTCACGGACACTGGCACGGGCACTGGCACCGGCACGGGCACGGACACTGACACCGGCACGGGCACGGACACTGGCACGGGCA
>JBBINC010000076.1:0-14888 GCA_037444085.1 Acidobacteriota bacterium
CCTTGCGGCCGCTGGAGAGGTCATCGACAATCAGCACGCGGTGCCCGGCGGCGACGAGCGCCTCGGCGACGTGCGAACCGATGAACCCGGCGCCGCCGGTGACACAGATGGAGAGTGAAGGCATGTTCTCGGCCCTCTCGGAGCGCGAGTTGCTGGCGCTCGACTTCCTCGCGCCGGCATTCTACCAACGACCCACCGTGGAGGTGGCGCAGGATCTTCTGGGCGCGCTCGTCATTCGCGTTCTCCCCGAGGGTCTCGCTGCGGTGCGCCTGACCGAGGTCGAGGCGTACCTCGGGGAGGGCGATCCGGCGGCGCACACGTACCGGGGACGGCGCACGACGCGCAACGCCTCGATGTGGGGCGAGGGCGGCCGGCTCTACGTGTACTTCACCTACGGGATGCATCATTGCGCCAACGTGGTCACCCGGCGAGCGGAGCAGCCGGAGGCGGTGCTGCTGCGGGGGGGCGTGGTGGTGGCGGGAGACGAGCTGGTACGTGCCCGGCGGGGCGGTCGGGACGACCTGCTCGGGCCGGCCAAGTTGTGCCAAGGTCTGGGGATCGATCGCACCCTGGACGGCGTGCCGCTTACTCGGGAGAGCGGCGTCTGGGCGGCCCGCGACGGCTTGGCGGCGCCGGCCGAGGCGGTGCGGGCCTTGCCGCGGGTGGGGGTGGGGTACGCCGGGGAGGCGGCGGCATGGCCGTTGCGATTCGTCCTCCGGTATCGGAACGAACCCGTAGCTGGCGCAGCAGCTCTTTGAGGTCGGCGGGGAGCGGGACGTTGAAGGCGAGCCGCTCACCGGTGACGGGGTGAAGGAAGGCCAGCTGGTGAGCGTGCAGGGCGAGACGCGGCGGCGGGATGGGTTCTCGCTCCGCATCGCCGTACACCGCATCGCCGAGGACGGGATGGCCAAGCGAGGCCAGATGGACGCGCACCTGATGCGTCCTCCCGGTGCGCAACTCCGCCTCCACCAGGGTCGCCCCACGCAGGAGTTCGACCGGCCGCAGGAAGGTGAGGGCCGACTTTCCACTTCCCGGCGCCAGCGCCGCCCGCCGCGCCGAGGGCCGCGGCCGCCCGATGTCGGCGTCGACCGTGCGCGGCTCGCGCAGATGGCCGCAGGCGAACGCCAGGTAGCGGCGACCCGCCGAGTGGATGCGGAACTGCTGTTGCAACGTGGCCACCACCTCGTGCCGGCGGGCGAGCACCATGACACCCGAAGTGTCACGGTCGAGCCGATGCACCACCAGCACGAGGCAGCGATGCCCGGTGCGGCGATGCAGCTCGCCGGCGGCGCGGGTGAGAACGGTATCCCGCTCCTCGTCGCGGGTCGGATGGACGAGCAGCCCGGCCGGCTTGACCACCACCAGGAGATGCTCGTCGAGGTGAAGAATGTCCAGGCGCGGGGTGGCCGGGGGGCGCCGGCGGCGAGGGAGGTTGGGGTTGTGCACGACGGTGTCGGCGGCGCTCACCAGGGCGCCTGGCAGGACCACCACCTCGCCGTTGACGGTGACATGCCCTCGCTCCACCTCGTCCTTGGCGCGGGAATACGAACAGCCGAGGCGGCTTTGCACGACCCGGGCCAGCCGCTGCAGGGGAGTGATCTCCACCATGATCAGAGGGTACCACCGGCGGGCCATAACGAGGGGCGGTACACTGGCAACGATGAGTGAGACAGCGACGGACGGGGACGTTCATGTGCTCCTCCGGAGGGCGGTGCACGCTGGCCTGAGCGTGGGGTGCGTTGCCCTCGCCACCCGTGCGGGGACGCAGGGCCGAGCGTGGTCTGCCGGCCGCGCGGCGGTGGGCGGTTCGCCGGCCGATGCGGGCCTGATTTACGACCTCGCCTCGCTGACCAAACCGCTGGTCACCACCACCCTCCTTCTGTTCGCCCGGCGCGACGGGCTCGATTTGGACACGCCTCTCGGCGAGCTGCTTCCGGAGCTGGCAGGAAGCGCCTGGGCGGAGGTGGCGATCTGGCAAGCGGCCAGCCACTGCGGTGGCTTTCCCGCCTGGGAACCGCTGTACGCACTGGGCGAGTGCTCGCGCGAAGGGTACCTCGAGGCGCTCTGCCGGCTGTCCCCGATCGCTCCGCCGGGTACCAAGGTGGAGTACTCCTGCCCAGGTTTCATCGCCCTGGGAATGGCCCTGGAACGCGGCGGCGGGGCCGATCTGGCGAGCCTGTTCGGAGAACTGGTCACCCTCCCACTGGGGGTGTCGGACGAGCTCTTCTTTGCGCCGGAGGAGGGCCTTCCGGTGGCTGGCCAGGCGTGGCGGGAGGACGCGGAGGAGGAGATGGTCCGGCAGCGCGGGCTGGTGGCCAAGGTGCCACCGCTGCCTCCTGGACGTCATGCCGGCGACGACGGCAACTCCCGTGGCCTGGGTGGGGTGGCCGGCAACGCCGGGCTGTTCGGTAGCGCTGCGGCGGTGGCGCGCGTCGCCGCCGAGTACCTGCCCGGCGGCGGAGAACTCCTGACCGGCGAAGAGGTGGACCTGGCGACCCGGTGTCGCACCGAGGGACTTGAACAGGCAAGGGGCCTGGGATGGCAGCTGGCGGCGACGCCGGGGTGCTCGGCGGGTCCCGCCTTGCCCGGCCACGCGTATGGCCACACCGGCTTCACCGGCACCTCGGTGTGGGTCGACCCCGAAGTCCGGCAGGTGTACGTCCTGCTGGCCAACAGGCTGCACCCCTGGTGCCGCACCCCCGATCTGCACCCGTTGCGCCGCCGATTTCACGCCCTGGCGGCGGAGGTGTTGCGGGGACAGGCCAGGCCGACTAGGATGACGGGCGCATGAGACGCAATGTCCTCGCCTCGCTCCTGCTGGTCCTCTCCTCCACAACCTTCGCGGCCGGCGGTGGGCGGGTCGTGGTGCTCGGCTTTGACGGCGCCGACCCCGGCCTCGCCGAGGCGATGATGGCGCAGGGAAAACTTCCGCACCTCGCGGGCATGGCGAGTCAGGGAGGGTACGCCCGTCTTGCCCCCACCGTCCCGGCCCAGACGCCGGTCTCGTGGGCCACCTTTACCACCGGCCTCGACCCCGGCGGCACGCAGATCTTCGACTTCCTGCGGCGCGACCCGGCCACCTATCTGCCGACCTTCGCCGTGGCCGAGGAGGGCCGGCGACCGGTGTTGCTCGGGGCCCGCACCCGAGCAGTGGCCGCGGCCGCCGCAGGCGTCCTCGGGTACGTGCTGCTGGTGCTCGGGGCGCGCCTGCTCAAGCGCCGACGATCATGGTTGCACGCCGTTCCCGGCGTGGTGCTGGGCGCCGCCGCGGGGTGGGCGGTGGGAGGGTGGATCCCGGAGGAGTTGCCGACGGTGATCAGCCGCCGCGCCGGCACGCCGTTCTGGGAGATCGCCGGGCACCACGGGGTGCATTCAACGGTGTGCCATATCCCGGTGACCTTCCCTGCGGCACCGTATCCGCGTGGGCACCTGCTGGCGGGGCTCGGCGTTCCCGACCTCCGCGGGCGCATCGGTACACCGGCCTACTACACCTCGGATGCCACCTTCCAGCCGGCCACCGACAACGAGTTTTCCATCGAGGTCGTCCGTCTCGGGCAGGCGACCGGGCTCATCCGCACCATCGTGGCGGGACCGCCCAACAAGTTGTTCGCCGCGCCACCGCGCATCGACATCCCCATGGAGATCGAAGTCAACTCGCAGCGCACCTCGGCGACGGTGCGGGTGAGCGGGCAGGAGTTCAGCCTGGCGCCGGGGCAGTGGTCGGAATGGACGGAGCTGGTGTTTCCCTTCAACCCGCTGGTCAAGGCGCACGGCTGGGCTCGCTTCAAGCTGCTGGAGCTTTCCCCCCACGTGAAGCTGTACCTCGCTCCCATCAACCCGGACCCGGCGACGGTTCCGCCCGGGTTCGACCTCTCGGCGCCGCGCTCGTGGGCGGCGGAGCTGTACCGCCAGTTCGGGCCCTTCAAGACGGTGGGATGGGCGATTGACACCTGGACCCCCTCGGAGATGTTCGTCGAGGAGACCACGTTCATGGAAGACGTCGAGCAGACGGTGGAGGAGTTCCGTACGCTTCTGCGCGCCTTCCTGGGCGGCAACGACGGTTTGCTGGTGCACTATTTCGAGTACACCGACCGGATCGGACACCTCCTGTGGCGCGCGCTGGACCCCCTCCACCCGGCGCACGATTCGGAGCGGGCGGCCGAGTTGCGCGCCATGGTGGAACGCGCCTACACCCTCATGGACGACATCGTCGGCGAGACCGCCGCCACGCTGGCGCCGGGTGACCTGCTGCTGGTGCTCTCGGACCATGGTTTCTCGACGTGGCGACGGTCGTTCCACATCAACACGTGGCTGGCGCGGGAGGGGTACATCGGTCTCACGGCCGCCTCCGGCAGTCTGGAGAATCTGGAGAATCTCTTCGACAAGGGAGAGTTCTGGCCCAACGTGGACTGGCGGCGGACGCGTGCCTATCACCTCGGCCTGGGAGGTCTGTACATCAATCTTGCAGGGCGCGAAGCGCAAGGTGTCGTGGCGCCCGGAGAGGAATACGAGCGCCTGCGGCGAGAACTGGCGGCGCGGTTGGAGGCGGTGATCGACCCGGCCACCGGCCAGCGGGCCGTGTCCCGCGTCTTCTTGCGCGAGCAGGCTTACCGCTCCTTCGACCCCCAGCTCATCCCGGACCTCATCGTCACTACCGCCGAGGGGTACCGCCTGTCGTGGCAGAGCGCCCTCGGCGGCATGCCCGATCGGCTGTTCGAGGACAACGCCCGCGTCTGGAGCGGTGACCACTGCACTCTCGATCCGGCTGTGGTGCCGGGAGTCCTGTTCTCGTCGAAGCCGCTGCTGCGCCGGCAGTTGGCGATGATCGACGTGTACCCGACGATTCTCGGGGCGATGGGTCTTCGCTCACCCGAGGCCGTGATGGGGCAGCCCTTCCTGTGATTGCTGCCGGCACGTGGGCGACAGGGCATGGCGTCGAGCTGGCGCTCGCTCTGGCGGTCACGCTTGCCGGCCTCTCGCTCTCGGCGGGTGCTGTTGCCGCCGGCGATCCCGAGGAGGGAGATCTCCATCATCTTCGCGCCCAGGCCGAACGCCTGGAGGCCAAGCTGCACGACTTGCAGCGGCGGCAGCTCGATCTCGGGTCGCACAGGGAGCGACTGGAGACCGAGCTGGCGCTCGCCGAGGTGCGGCTGCGCGAGGGGGAGGAGGCGAGGGCGGTGAGCGCCGCCGCCGTCGAGCGGGCGCGCGTCGCGCTCGATGGAGCGCAGCGGCGACTCGGCGAGGCCGTGGAGCGGCTCCGACTGCAGCTAGGTCTGCTGGCCGTGCTGGGTCGGTCGGGCCTGGCTCCCCTGGTCCTGCAGGCGGCCGGTACGGGTGACGACCTCGAGCGGCGAATCACCGTCACCGTCGCCCTCGTGGAGGAACAGAGACGACGGCGGGACGAGGTGGCCAGCCACGCAGAGGAGCGAACCACAGCGCTGGCTGATCTTTCCATGCGCCAGGCGCAGCTGGAGGAGGCGGCGGCCATGGAACGGGCTCGGCGCGCCGAGCTGGCCGGCACGCGCACCCGGGTGCTGGCCGAGCTGTCCCGGTTGGAGGGTGAACGCCGGCGCAGCGCCGTCGCTCTCGCCGACGTGCGCGAGGCGGAGGCCAGGCTCGAAAGGCTCTGGGGACAGATCGCCCCCGAGCGCCCGGGGCGCAGCGCGGACGTGCGCTTGCTGCGCGGCGGGCTGCCGTGGCCGGTGGATGGGGGGCGGATCGTTGGCCGCTTCGGCAAGCGTCGCGATGCACAGTACGGCACCGTGACCGTCTCCAACGGACTCTCCATGGAAGTGCCCCCAGGTGTTGAGGTGCGGGCGGTGTCCGAGGGGATGGTGGCCTACGCGCAGTATCTCAAAGGGTACGGCAACCTCGTGATCGTACATCACGGCGCCGACGTCTACTCCCTCTACGCCCGTCTTGCTACCATGCTGGTGCAGGAGGGCCGGCGCGTGCGGATCGCGGAACGCGTTGGCATGGCGGGACCTCGCTCGGAGGGCGAGGGGAATCTGTATCTTGAGATCCGGACTGGGCGCCGATCGCAGGATCCGCTGGCCTGGCTCAAACCCCGCGTGGAACTGCGGCGGTAGGCAGGAGAGAAAGGAAGGCAAGGAGTGCGACGTCGGCTGGCGTTCGTGATTGTCTCGATGCTCCTGGTCACGGCGGTGGTGGTGGTCGCGTCCGGCGCGGCCCCCGATGCGCCGCGCAGCGTATTCAAGCTCATGGGGGTTCTCGGGCAGGTGGTCTCACTTGTGCGGAGTTCCTATGTCGATGAGGTCCCGGTCGATCGCATCGAGCTGGGGGCAACCACCCGACTGGTGGAAGCGGCCGATCCGGGCGGCGCCTGGGTGCCCGATGACGCCGCCGCCGACTTCGAAGCCGCCCGCGCCCGGGCTCTCCCCCCGTTCGGACTGGTGCTTGGCAAGCGCGCCTCGTACCCCTTCGTACTTCAGGTCATCGAGGGCTCACCGGCGGCAGCCGCCGGCCTGGTGCCCGGCCAGCTGGTGGAAAGAATCGGTGGTGAGCCGGTGCGGGCGCGCCCCCTGTGGAGGGCGCTGGTGCTGCTCGATCAGGCCGAGAGCCGCGACGGGCACGTCGAGTTGAACGTGGTCGACGCCCGCCTGGAAGGAGAGCGAACCGTCCGCCTCGAGCGCGCTGCCTTCCCCCTCCCCCCTCCGGCCGTGGTCAGCCACGACGACGTCCCGGTGCTGCGGATCCCGGTGCTCTCGCCGGCGGCGGTGGAGGCCGCGGAGGCTGCGCTGCGCCCGTTCACCGCCGCGCCTTCGGTGGTCGTCGACCTGCGGGGCGCCGCTCTGGGGTCCGCCGCCGACGCCGTCCGGCTGGCTGCCATCGTTGCGGGCGGAACCGTCGAGCTGCAGGCGCAGCGACGCGCCGCCGCGGGAGGCACAGTGCGGGCTCGGGGAGGCGAGCGTTCCTGGCGGGTCGTGGCGTGTGTGGACCCGACCACCGGCCACGCGGCTGAAGTGCTGGCGCTGGCGCTGCGCTCCCGCGGTGCCGTGCTGGTCGGCGGTGAGACCTATGGCGACACCGCGACCCGCAGGCCAGTCGCCTCGGCGGGCGGCAGGGTGTGGCTCGCCGAGGAGTGGTTTTCAACCTCGGACGGCACTGCGGTTCTCGGGCAGGGTGTGAAGCCGGACGAGGTCGTGCGAGGGCGCGCCGAGGCTGATCCGGTGCTGCTTCGCGCCCTGGAGATCGCTCGTGGCGCGCGGCCGGCCAAGGCCGCCTAGAGGTCGCCTGGCGCCGCCGGGGGCGAACTGGCGGCGCACCGCGGCGGTGCTGCTACTGCTCGCCGGCGTCTTTGGTGTGCTGTGGCTGGTGGCTACCAGGCAGGGGGAGGCGCCGGCGCGAGCTGCCGCCGCGCCGGCGACAATGGTATTGGAGGTGAGCGCTCGCGCCGGCCTGGACGGCAGTCGTGTGCGCGCCGAGGAGGTCGCCGACACGGACGGCGCCTGGTGGGACGTGCAGGTGCACGTCCCGTCCCCTTTCGATGCCCGGCGGCTGCTGCTCGATCTGCAGGCGGCGGCGCACAACCAGGGGGGACGCCTCGATCCGGTTCCGGTCACAGAGGGGGGGGGATACGCCATGGGAGCGCTCTCCGGAACCGTCGGCGGCCGGCGCGTCCGCGTTCTGCTTCTCGGAGACGAGCCGCGGCCCCGCCCCGCAGCTCGAAAGACCGCCGAGACCGCCGGGCGACCCATGCTTGCCGTCGTCCTGGATGATGCCGGGCACTCGCTCGCCGACGCCGAATCGCTTTCCGAGCTGCCGCGGCAAGTGGCGGTGGCCGTGCTGGCAAACGCGGCATTCTCCCGCCAGGTCGCGCAGGGGCTCGCCCGGCAGGGCAGGGAGGTGCTGATTCATCTCCCCATGGAACCGAGGGCCAACGGCGGTGTGGGACCGGGCGACGGCGCCATCCTGGTCGGGCTGAGCGCTGACGAGGTGTACCAGCGCGTGGAGGCGGCGCGAGCGGCCGTCCCTGGCGCGGTCGGCGTCAACAACCACATGGGTTCGCGAGCCACCAGCGACGAGGACACCATGGCCGCCGTCATGGGCGCTCTGGTTGGGAAGGGGCTCTACTTTCTCGACTCCCGCACTACCGCAGCATCCCTGGCGCTGGGTGCGGCGCGGCGCGCCGGCATCCCGGCTGTGCAACGGGACGTCTTCCTGGACGTGATGACCGAGGAGCCGGCGGTCAAGCGCGCCCTCGACGAGGCGGTACAAGTGGCGAGGGCCCACGGGAGCGCGCTCGCCATCGGTCACGTCCACCCGACGACGGTGGCCGTGCTGCAACGCGAGTTGGAGCGTGTGCTGGGCGGCGTCGAGTTGGTGCCGCCTTCTCGACTCGCTCGCTAGGCACTCTCTTTGACTTCGAGGCGGTGAACGATCCGGCAGTCTGGCCGGAGCGAGGCTGTGGCGGAGCAGTAGGTCGAGTGCGAGAGCGCCACCGCCCGTTCCGCTTTCTCCCGCGGCACATTCTTGCCCTCAAGCCGGTAGGTGATTTCGATCTCCGTGAAGTACTTCGGGTTGCTCTCGGCGCGCTTGCCGCTGATCTCAACCTGCAGGTCGGAGATCTGCACGCGCATCTTGCCCAAAATGGCCACCACGTCGATGGCGGTGCAGCCGGCAATCCCGGCCAGCATCAGCTCCATCGGCGACGCGCCGAGATGATCAGCGCCGGCCGGTGAGTCGAGCAGCAGGGCGTGGCCGGAACCGGCGCGGGCCACAAACGCGAGGCCCTGGTGCCACGAGAGGGTTGCGCGGGTCACCTCGCTCATTCCGCCTCCACGGCGGGGGAGTGTATCTCACCCGAGAAGGAGCGAGAGGAACAGCAGCAGCGCCAGACCGGCGCCCAGGACGTCCAGCTGTGCGGCTGGCGCGGGGCGGGGAGAACGGGGAAGGTGGGCGAGGCGAGCCATCGCCCAGTGGTACGGGCGCGGCCGGAGTAGTGTTGGGTCGCGTAGAATTGCAGCGTGACCAAGAGCGAGCTTTTCAAACTGACTCACCTCGTCAGCTGCGCCGGTTGAGCGTCCAAGCTGGGTCCGGCGGACCTGCACGAGGTGCTGAGCGGACTGCAGTTGCAGGTAAGCGACCCGCGCCTGCTGGTGGGATCGGGTACGTTCGACGACGCCGGCGTGTTTCGGCTCACCGACGACGTCGCGCTGGTCCAGTCGGTGGACTTCTTCACGCCCATCGTGGACGATCCCTTCGATTTTGGGCGCATCGCCGCCGCCAACGCCCTCTCTGATCTCTACGCCATGGGCGCCGAGCCGCTGACCGCGATGGCGGTGTGCGCCTTTCCCAGGGACACGTTGCCACTGGCCGTGCTGCGCGCCACGCTGGCGGGCGGCCTGGAGACGCTGCGGCGCGAAGGCGTTGTCCCCCTGGGAGGGCACACGGTCAAGGGGCCAGAGTTCACCTACGGCCTGGCGGTGACCGGTACAGTTCACCCCGCGCAGGTCCTGAGCAACGCCGGCGGGCGCGTCGGCGATCTCCTCTACCTCACCAAACCCCTCGGCACCGGCGTGATCACCACCGCGCTCAAGCGCGGCACGGTGCGAGAGGAGGACGAACGGGCCGCCGTGGAGTCGATGGTCGCCACCAACCGCGCCGCCGCGGAGGTGTGCCGGGAGGCGGGGGTGCACGCCCTCACCGATATCACCGGCTACGGGTTGCTGGGCCACGCCATGGAGCTTGCCTCGGCCAGCGGCGTGGCGCTCGAGATCTTGGCCGGTGAGCATCTGCCCATACTGCCCGGGGCGCGCGCGGCGGCGGCGTCCGGTGCACTGCCCGGCGGGTTGATCGCCAACCGCGAGTGGGCGGCGGCCCGGCTCTCCTGGCACGAGGTGGATCCGGTCATGGTCGATCTGCTGTGCGACCCGCAGACCTCGGGCGGCCTGCTCGCCGCCGTGCCCGTCGAGCGCGGCGAGTCGTTCGCCGAGCGGTGCGCCGCGTCCGGCGTCGAGGCCTGGTGCGTGGGCCGGCTGGTGGAAGGGGAACCCGGCGCGGGCCGTGTGGTCCAACAGCGGTAGGGCAGGGGAATCGCTGGGACCCGGCCGGAGGAGCTCAGAGCAAGGGAGGCGACGATGAGCAGGATGACCGTGGCAGTTCTTCTGGCGGCCGCAGCTACGACCGCTGCCGGCGAGCCACCGGTGGTGGCGTCGCGACACGATGCGAAGGGGCGGACGGTATCGCTGACGGTGTACAACGTCGGCCGGGCGCTGGTCCGGGACGCGCGTCCGGTCAATCTGCCAGCCGGGGAAGCGTCGCTGGAGTTCAAGGACATCGCCGCGGGGGTGATGCCCGAGACGGTGGCCGTGGCCGGCGAGGGCATCACCGTCATCGAGCAGAACTATGAGTACGACCTGCTCTCCCCGCAGACCCTGCTGGCCAAGTACCTCAACCGGGACGCCACGCTGGTGGTCGAGGAGCCCGGCGAGCTACCGGCCCAGGTGGTGCTGCGCCGCCGTACGGGGCGGCTGCTGTCGGTCGAGAACGGTACGGTGTGGCGCATTGGCAGCGACATCGTGATGAACCCCACCTACCGCGACCTGGTGTTTCCCGAGGTGCCGGCGGTCTTGCGGGACCGCCCGACGTTGGTGTGGCTACTGCGCAGCGCCACGGCCGGAGAGCGGCGGCTGGAGGCGACCTACCTGACCACTGGGATGACCTGGAAGGCCGATTACGTTCTCACCCTGGACGGCGAGGGGAAGCGGGCCGACCTGCTCGGCTGGATCACGGTGGACAACGAGTCCGGGGCCTCCTACCCCGAAGCGGCCTTGCAACTGGTGGCTGGCGACGTACACCTGGCGCCGGCGCCTCGCGCTGGCTTCGCGGAGACGATGATGGTGAAGACGGCGCAGGCCCCGGTGGAGGAGGAGAGCTTCGCCGAATACCACCTCTATACGGTGCCTCGCCCCACCAGCATCAAGGAGCGCCAGAAGAAGCAGATCTCCTTTCTGGAAAAGAGCGGCATGACGGTTGGCCGGCGGTACGTGGTGGAGGGCTCGGCGGGGCTGTTTCGCGGCCGCATCGGCGTGCAACGCCACGATGTCCGCGTCGAGATCGACCTCGCCAACCGGGCCGCCAACCAGCTCGGGGTACCGCTGCCCGCAGGAACGCTGCGCATGTACCAGAAGGACCGACGTGGCACCGCGCAGTTCGTGGGCGAGGACGCGATTCGCCATACGCCGGTCGACGAGACTGTCACCATGACCATGGGCAACGCCTTTGACCTGGTGGCCGAGCGGCGGCAGACCGACTTCCGGCGCTTCGATTCGGTCAGCGAGAGCGCCTTCGAGGTGACCATGCGCAACCACAAGGAGGCGCCGGTGACGATCACGGTGCGGGAGCGGGTGGGAGGCGACTGGGAGATGCTCTCCAACTCGCACCCGTTCACCAAGGAGTCGGCGTTCGGCGTGACCTTCGAAGTCCCGGTCGAGGCGAAGGGCTCCGCCACCCTGAGGTACCGGGTGCGCGTGCGCTAGCTGGCGGCGAGAGCGGCGGCGTAGAAGCCGGGGTAGAGCTCCGCGCACGCCGCGAGGTTGGCGGGAAGAACCCCGATGCGGCGGAAACCGGCCGCATGCAGGGCTTCCCGCCACTTCTCTTCGGGCAGAAACCCGGCTGGCCGGGTCCAGGAACTGGATGCCGCCGTTTCGCGATACGACGACAAGAGCGAAAAAGGCAGCTCCAGATGAACGGCGCCCGTACTCGCCGGGCGAATGAGCTCCCCCAGCACCAGCGCGCCTCCGTCGGCGAGGAGCGACCTCAGCATGGTCAGAACTGCGGGCAGGTCGCGGGCCAGGTGGAGCGTGTTGACAGCGACGATCAGGTCGTACTGGCGCGGCGTGACCTCCTGCACCGACGGGGGCTCATTGATGTCGTAGCGAAACGCCTTGAAGGCCGTTTCGGGCGGCAGCACCGCTTGCGCCGCCCGCGCACCGCGGCGCAGAAACGCCGGCTGCAGCTCGGTGAAGTGGTACAGCCAGGGGGTCTTGCCCGCGGCGAGGAGACGACGGCCGACTTCCTGGGCCGCACTTCCCCCGCCCCCGCCCAGCTCCAGAACGCGCGGCGACGGCCCGGCGGCGCGAGCCGCGGCTGCTGCCGTCACGCGGTTTGATGGTGCGTAGAGGGGGTTGTTGTTGGAGAAGTACGAGAACCACACCCCCATGGTCTGCGGACCGAACAGCGCCTCCTCGCCTCGCACGGAGCCGTCAAGCACGCCGGGAAGCGCCGCAGCGGCGAGGGCAAGCACTTCATACGCCGGCTCGACCGCCGGATTGGCCGCCACGGCGGCGGTGCGCAGTTCTTCGGCCGGTGCTTCACTGGCCAGCTCCGTGACCACCCAGGTCTCCCCATGGCGCTGCGCGTGCCCATAGAGTTCGAGGGTCGCCAGCAACCACCGCAGAGTCGGCTGGGACCCCGCCACCCAGCCGCGCTCCCGGACCAGAGGATCGACCGCGATTGGCTCTCCATGGGGCAGCGAAAGGTCGACCGCCAGCTCGCTGGTCAACGCCCCAACAAAGCGGTCCAGCCGCTCGCACGCACGCGGGAAGTCCGGATCGAAGATGTCCCCTGGCAGGTCGTCGAGGAGCGATCCGAACATCGCGGTCGAGAGGGTAAGAGGAAGGCGAGGGGTCACGTGGTCCTCCCGTAAAGTGTTCCAGACGCGGGGATATCCTGCGGCGCGGGGTTGGCGGCGCCGGCGCCAGGATCGGCGAAGAACTCCTCGACCGCGGCCAACAGCGCCGGCGCGCTGTTGAGGTCGTTCAGTCGCCGGCGCAGCAGCCGGCCGCCTGTCAGGCCGTGGGTGTACCAGCCGGTGAAGGTCTTCAGCTTGTGCAGCGCAGTTCGTTCGTCGTCCCGGTCGAGCACCTCGCGAAAATGGTCGGTCATGAGCTGCCGTCGCTCCTCCAGGGAGGCCGGGGCCAGACGGCGGCCGGCCAGCAGCGCGGCGGCCTCGCGGAAGATCCACGGGTTGGTGAGGCTGGCCCGGCCGATCATGACGCCGTCGCATCCAGTCTCGCGCCGCATCGCCACGGCGTCTTCGGCGCGCTTCACGTCGCCGTTGCCAAGCACCGGGATGGAGAGCGCCTCTTTCAGCCGTGCGATATGCGACCAGTCGGCGAAGCCGGAGAACTGCTGTCTGGCGGTCCGGGCGTGCAGGGTCACGCCGTCGGCGCCCTCCCCCTCGACGATGCGTCCCAGCTCCAGGTAGGTGAGGGCATCGTCCCGTACGCCGAGGCGGTACTTCACGGTCAGCGGCATGGTGATGACGGCGCGCACCGCGCGCACGATGGCGCCGGCTTGCGGCAGGTCGCCGGTCAAGGCAGCGCCGGCGCACCCTTTCAAGACCTTGTTGGCGGGACATCCCATGTTGATATCGCAGACGTCGGCGCCCATGCCCTCGACCAGGCGCGCCGCCTCCGCCATGCGCTGCGGATGCGAGCCGTAGATCTGGATGGCGATGGGGCGCTCCTCTTCGACGAAGTGGAGCATGCGCAAGGTCGAGGGATTGCCGCGCAGCAGCCCTTCCGCCGAGATGAACTCCATCGAAACGAGACCGCACCCGCCCAACCGCCGGATGAGGAGGCGAAAGTCTCGGTCGGTGATCCCGGCCATCGGGGCGAGAACCAGGGGGGGCGACACGGCGGTGCCGCGCAGCGTGAACACCCGGTGAGTATAGACGCTCGCCGCAGCACGGGAGGGCGCGCTCACTCCCCCGGAGGGACGTCAGATGGTGAGGCTCTCTGACTGGCTCGAAACTCTGCCTCCTCCGGGCTTGAAAAATCCAGGGCCGTGTCATCATGGCACGCACATGCGCGTACGTGGAGTGCCAGCGGTGGTCACGGGCGCCTCGCGGGGCATCGGCGAGGCGATCGCCGTGGCGCTGGCGGCGCGAAACTGCCGCGTCGCTCTGCTCGGGCGGGACCAGCGCGCGCTGGCCGCTGTTGTCGGGCGCTGTCGCGCCGCCGGTGGCGACGCTCGAGAGTTCGCCGCCGACGTGACGGATCACGCCGCGCTGGCGGCGGCGATCAATGCAGCGGCGGAGTGGAATGGCGGGCTTCGCGTCGCCGTGGTCAACGCGGGGGTGGGAGTGCACCGGCCCGCGGTGGGCGGCGAGGAGGCGGCGCGGAGGGCGTGCGAGGTGAACTTCCTCGCCGCGGTGGCCACCGCAACGGCCGCCGTTCCTCACCTTCTCGCCGGCGGGGAAAGCGCGCTGGTGGCCGTCTCTTCTCTCTCTGCATTGATCCCGTACCGAGGGGGTGGGCCCTACGGAGCGAGCAAGGCCGCACTGGTCAACTACCTGCGCTGCCTCCGGCTGGAGCTGGCTGGATCCGGGGTTCGCGTCGGCTGGGTGTGCCCCGGGCCGGTGCGTACCGCGATGATCGTGGACGGCGTGCCACACGACAAGCTGCCACGGCTGGCTCGGGCCGTCGTGCCGGTGCTTGCGCCCGAGAGCGTGGCGCGCGCGGTGATGGCGCTGGCCGAGCGCGGCGGCGGCCAGAAGGTGCTGCCGGCTCGGGCGGCACTGTTCGCCGCCTTTGCCCGCCTGGCTCCGCAGTTGGCCGAAAGGGTCGAACTGCTCACCGGCGCCGGCGAGGCGTGAGACGTGGCCTCCCCCCAGAGCGTGCGAGAAAACCGTACCCTGGTCCGGAAACGGTCCGCCGTGGTCAGCGTCCTCGCGGCATGACCCCGGGGTTCCTGTCGAGTCGCCCGGGTCGGAGGGCTCGCTCTCGTGAGCGACTGACAACGAATCCCCCGCGCGCACCGTCACGGGCACGGACACCGGCACGGGCACGGGCACGGACACCGGCACGGGCACGGACACGGACACGGGCACGGACGCCGGCACGGGCACGGGCAGGCAGGCA
>JBBINC010000077.1:0-14732 GCA_037444085.1 Acidobacteriota bacterium
GGCGAGCGCCGCCAGCCGCGCCGTGCGCGGGGCGAAGCCGCAGGCGCACAGCGCCTGGGCGGCAGCGTTCGCGTGCCAGGCGGCCGGGAACCCGGCGGCAGGAGCGGCCAGGACGGCGAGGGCAGCGATGGGGGCGCCGGTGCTCACGGGTCCCGGGCGTCCGCCGAGCCCGGCAAGACGTCCCGCCACCTCCTGCAGTTCATCCATCGGGGTTGCCGTGCGCCAGGAGGGGTGAAGGATCGCCAGCACGCCGAGCCGCCATGCGGCCCGCACGGCCCGCCGTGCGGCGGGCCCGGCGAGGAGCAGGCGGAGCTCCGCGGTGACCCGCTCCGCGGCCACTCCGGCGAGTCCTTCCATGGCGGCAACGAGGTGTCTCTCGGTCTCGGCGGTGAGAGAGAGCGCCGGCCGGGTGGCCACCAGCCGCAGTCCCCGCAGTACCCGCAAGGGATCCTCGTGGAGGTTGCGCGGGTCGATGACCGACAGCCGCCCCGCCGCCAGGTCGTCGAGGCCGCCGGCGAGGTCCAGCAGCGGCCCTCCGGGCAGGCGCCAGACGATGGCGTTGACGGTGTAATCCCGCCGGGTGACGTCGCGGCAGAGGCCGCCGCGGGCGATCCCCAACACGTCCACGTGCCAGCGGCGGCAGACAAGCCGCCACGTCACCTGCGGGGGGGTACCGAGTGGTACCACCGTGCCGCCCATCCGCCCGGCGAGCCGGCGGGTGACCGCCTCGGCGTCCCCCTCGACGACCAGGTCGAGGTCGGAGGTGGCCACACCCAGGAGGCGATCGCGCAGAGCGCCGCCGGTGAGGTACAGCGTGTTCGGGTTCGCTGCGTGGGCGAGGCGGCGCAGCAGCGATGAGGCGCGCAACCGCCGCGCCAGTTCGGCGTGGTCTGAGGCTCTCACTCGCCTCCGGTCCACAACGGCAGCTCTACGGTGAAGCGGCTGCCGCGCTCGAGCTGGCTCTCCACACTGATCCGACCCCCCATGGCGAGGAGGACGCGCCGCACGATGGCGAGCCCCAGACCGGTGCCGTTGCCGTCGCGGCCGCGGCCGCGGAAGAACGGGTCGAAAATCCGCGGCAGCACCTCCGGGGCGATGCCGCAGCCGTGGTCCTCGACGGTGAGCACGCCGCGGTCGCCGCCAGCGCGGGTAGCGAGTCGGACGACGCCCCCGTGGCGCGAGAACTTGACCGCGTTCTCGACAAGGTTGCGCACCACCTGGGCGACGTGCTCGGGATCGGCGCGCACTTCCACCGGGCGCAGGCCGCTCAAGTCCAGTCCCACCCCGGCGCTGCGCGCGAACGCGGCAAACTGGTCGGCGACCTCGCCGGCGACCCCGTCCAGGCAGGTGGGTCCCAGGTCCACCGGCATGTGGCCGCTTTCCGCCGCCGCCAGGTCCAAAAGCCCCTCCACCAGGTGTTGCAGGCGCTGGGCGCCGGTGGCGGCGGCGGTGAGAAACCTCGCCTGCTCCTCGCTGAGGCCATCGGCCAGGTCGGTGGTGACCGTCTCCAGGTAGGAGCGCAGGATGGCCAGCGGCGTCTTGAGCTCGTGGGCCGCGTCCGAGACGAAGCGGACCTTGAGTTCGGCGTGTTCGGCGAGCTGGCGGTTGGCTTCCTCCAGCTCCCTCACCTTGTCGGCGAACGCGGCGCGCATGGCCTGATGCCGGTCGCTGCCCTCTCCTTCGGGACTGGCGTCGAGGAGAACGAGGGTGAGGTCGCCGCCCACAGCGGTGGACCATCCCACCACCCGGTCGCCGCCGCGCGGCGCCGCCAGCTCCGCAGTCCAGCGCCGCTGCCCGCTCGTCCAGGGCGCACCCGGCAAGGCGGTGAGGAGCGCCGAGGGATCGACTCCGGTGTCGCGCCCGGCGAGGAGGCGGGTGGCGCGGGGGTTCGAGCCGGTAATCATGCCGCTCTTGTCCACCACTACCGCCGCCAGCGGCAGCAGTTTCAGAAGCGCCCCCGGGCCGCCGGAGCGAGAGGCCATGGCGGGCATGCCGAGTTGTAGCGCCACTTCGGCGGGGGGAAGGCCGCTGAGCCGGTGGGCCAGCAGATGCGCGAAGAACAGGGCGAGGGCGCCGCGACGTGGGTCGGGAGGCTCGGACCAGGTGACCCGCAGGACGGCGGGCTCGGCGGTGTCTGGCGCGACGAAGACGGGGCAGGCAACCAGGCCGCGGATGCCCACCCTTGCCAGCAAGGGAACCTCGCTCTCGAGCTCGGGTGAGGCGGCCACGTCGAGAGCCACGAACGGCACGCCCGTGCGGCGCACCGCGAGCAGTTCGGGGTAGCGCTCGGCGGCCAGCAAGAGGTCGCGGGTGTGCGCGCGCTCGGCGGTTGCCGTGACCCGCCAGGTGCTGCCGGTCTCGGGCGTGAGCAGGGCGGCGCGAAACGGGGAGAGATGAGCGCGGGCGGACTCGATGACCAGCTCGGCGAGCGCCGCCGCGTTGTGGGTGCGGACCAGGTCGAGGGAGAGCTCTGCGGCTGCGCCTGTGCCCGCCTTGCCGATCTCCTCCAGCAGCGCCGAGCACACGCGACAGGGGCCGGAGTCCGGGGAAGGGAGCCAGCTGGCGAAAGGGGCGCGTGGTACCATCAGCCTCGTTGCGTGCATGAAGTCTAACATGATGATCCGCAAAACGGCCGATGGCGCGCTCTGAGGTGATGGGGAACCGCGGCGCGGCGGTCCGATGACGGTGGTCTCGCTGGTTCTGGCGATGGCGCTGGTGGACGCCTCGACTCCGGTCGTTGCGACTCTGCCCGGCGGTGAGAGGGTGGTGTGGCGGCGGGGCGAGGACCCTGAGGTCCGGGCCCTTCCCCTCGCCGGCGAGGGGTGGTACCGGGTGGCGCTGCGGCTGACCGGCGACGGGCGGAAGGTGGGGGCGCTGCGGCAGGCGAATCCTGCCCAGGTCGTGCCGTTGCGCGATGTGCGGGTGCGGGTTCCTTGGATCCTGCTCTCTCCCCCGCTCAAGGTGGCCGTGCTGGGGGCACTGTTTCCGGACGATCAGCGCACCCCCGATGGATGGCGTCACCGGGTGCGCGCGCCGTGGGGCGGGGACGGGGAGTCGTGGCTGGAGATGGCGCGGTGGTGGTGCGGCGACGAGCGGGCGTATGCCCAGCTGCGCGAGGCCAACCCGCACCTGTCGCTGTTCACCGCCGCCGGTGACGAGGCTTTCATTCCGGCTCGCCTGCTCCTGCCGGCCTTCCGGGCTATGCCGGTGGCGGAGGTGCAGCGGGCGCCAACACCGGTGCCCGCGACCGCGACGCCTGCGCCGCCGACCGCCACGCCGGCACCGCCGACCCCGACGCCGGTCCCCCCGACTCCGACGGCCGTGACTCCGGCCGCCACGCCAGTGTCAACAACGCTTGTCGCTGGGTCACCGGCGCCCGCCTCCACCCCGCCGCTGCCTGCCGAGGACGCGGTGCCCTCCGCCGTGGCGCCCTCGCCCACGCCACCGGTTCAGCCAACACCTCTGGCGCGGGAGCCGCGCGGGGATCTCGAGTATCTCGATGACGCCGCCGTGTACCGGCTGAGGGCCGGGGAGGCGCTCTATTCGGCGGTGGTGGTGCGCTTCACCGGGCAGTTACACGCCGCCGACGTCAACGCTACCGCCGCGGAGCTGGCGCGGCTTTCGGGCATCACCGATGTCACCGACATCGATATCGGATTCCCGATCCGCATCCCGTTCGACCTGCTGCTGCCCGAGTTCCTCCCTGCCGGCCACCCCCGCCGCCGGGAGTGGGAGCGCACCCAGGAAGAGGTGGCTGCGATCCGGCGCGCCATCAGAGCGCGCAACCTCTACGGTATCCACATCGTTCTTGACGCCGGGCACGGCGGGGTCGATACGGGCGCGATCGTCAAGGGGGTGTGGGAGTCGACCTACGCGTACGACGTGATGGACCGGGTGAGGCGGATTCTCGAGAAGGAAACGCGCGCCACGGTGTGGACGACGGTGACCAGCCGGCGGAGCCAGAACGAGCTGGAGCTGGATGTGCTACCGGCCCGGCGCACCCAGCGCCTCCTGGTCGATCCTCCCTACGACCTGTCGGACAGCACCACCGGCGTGCAGCTGCGCTGGGTTTTGAGCAACGCGATCGTCAGGCGCCTCAGGGCGCAGAACGTCGATCCGGAGCAGGTGGCCTTTGTGTCCATCCATGCCGACTCGTTGCACCCCTCGGTGGGCGGCCTGATGGTGTACGTCCCGGGCCGGGCCCATCGTCCGGCCGCCGGCTCACCGCTGCCTTCCGGGCACGCCTGCCGCGAACTCAGGGAGGTTGGGCGACCGCGTTTTTCGAGCCGCTTCCTGGCGCGGTCGGAAGCGCTGTCGCGCCAGCTGGCGCAGGCGGTGGTGAGTTCGGCACGGCGCGCCGAGATACCGGTGCACCCCTACGAACCGGTACGCCCGGCGGTGGTGCGGCGCGGTTCGCGTTGGGTGCCGGCGGTGCTGCGCAACTCCGAGGCGCCGAGTGCCCTGCTGGTCGAGATCTGCAACCTGGCCAACGATAAGGATCGCGCGCAGATCCTCTCCTGGAGATTTCGCGACAAGCTGGCGCACGCCATCGCCGCCGGCCTGGCAGACGGGTTCGCGCGTTGAGACGCCGCGTTGCGCTCGGCCTGGCTGTGGCCGTGGCGGCCGTGTCGTGGGGAGGGCCGCTGGCGCGACTGGTGGACGCGGCGCCGCTGGCGGTGGCGATGTGGCGCATGGTGCTGGCGGCGGTGATCGCGGTGGGTGCGGCGGCGCTCGCTCGGGGTGGGTGGCCGAGCGGACGGGTGTGGCGCGGCAGTCTCCTGGCGGGCCTGTTCTTGGGGTTGCACTTCGGCCTGTGGATCCCGTCGCTGTGGCTCACCACGGTGAGCGCCTCGGTGGTGCTGGTCACCACCGCGCCGCTGTTCGTGCTGATCGCCTCGCCGCGCGTGCTGGGTGTGCCGATCTCCTCGCGCAGCGTGGTCAGCCTCGCGCTGGCGCTGGCAGGCGTGGTGGTCATCGCCGGCGGGGATTTTCTGTTCTCGCCGCGCGCCCTGTGGGGGGACCTGCTGGCCCTCGGGGGCGCGGTGGCAGCGGCGGGGTATATGGTGGTGGGCAAGAGGCTGCGAGGTCGGGTGGCGCTGGTCCCCTACCTGGCCGTGGTGTATGCGGTGGCGGGCGTCGCGCTCGCCGGGGCGACCCTGGTCCTGGGAGTCGAGGGGATGCCACGCTCCGCCTCGGCGTGGCCGCTGCTGGGGGCGCTGGCGGTGGTGCCGACCCTGATCGGGCACTCGCTGCTCAACTGGGCGCTCAGGTTCTACGAGGCGTTCAAGGTGAACCTGGCAGTGCTGCTGGAACCAGTGTTCGCCTCGCTGCTGGCCTGGGCGGTGTTGGGCGAGACCCCGCCCGTGCATGTCCTCCCCGGTGCGGCGCTGGTGCTGTCGGCGCTGGCGCTGGAATACGGTGCACTGGAGGTGGTCGGGCAGAGGTGGCGGCGGTCCGCGTCCGGTCCGGGCACGACGTGCTAGCATCCAGTTGTTCGAAGACAGGCACGGCGTGGCCAGCGGTGGTGGCCGCGCCGGTGCGAGGAGGAGCGCCATGCGACGGGTCGAAGTGATGGACGCGCGGGAGATCGCGCGGGCGCTGGAGCGGATGGCGGCGGAGTTGGTGGAGCGGGGGGGGGACGAAGCGCTGCTGTACCTGATCGGCGTGCAGACGCGCGGCGTTCCGCTGGCGCGGCGGCTGGCCCGGCTGCTCGCCGCCGGCACCCGGCGCGACGTCCCGGTGGGCGCACTGGACATCACACTGTACCGCGACGACATTGGACCGTGGCGGCCGGCGCACCAGCAGCCTGTGCTGCGGGCGACGAATCTGCCGGTGGCCATCGACGGCCGGGTGGTATGCCTGGTGGACGACGTGCTGTACACCGGCCGCACCGTGCGTGCGGCGCTGGACACGCTCATGGACTACGGCCGTGCGAGGGCGATTCGGCTGGCCGTGCTGGTGGATCGCGGCCACCGGGAATTGCCCATCGCCGCCGACTTCGTGGGGCGAACCGTGCCGTCCTCGCGGATCGAGGACGTGCAGGTGCGCCTGCAGGAAACCGACGGCGAGGAGGGTGTGTGGATCGCCCGCGAGAACGGACATGATCGCTGAGCCGGCCGTTCATCTCCGCGGCAAGGATCTTCTCGGCATCGATCCGCTGACCCCCGCCGAAATTCGCCTCATCCTGGATACTGCGGTGGAGATGCGCGAGATCGCCCAGCGGCCGATCAAGAAGGTGCCGGCGCTGCGCGGCAAGACTGTCGTGAATCTCTTCATGGAGGCATCGACGCGGACCCGTTTCTCCTTCGAGATGGCGGAAAAGCGGCTGTCCGCCGACTCCTTGAGCTTCGCCGCTGCCTCCTCGTCGGTGAGCAAGGGGGAGACGCTGCTGGACACGGCGTTGAATCTCGAGGCGATGCAGCCGGATTTTCTGGTCATCCGCCATCCTCACGCCGGCGCCCCGCATCGACTCGCCAAGGTGCTGCGCTCCTCGGTGATCAACGCCGGCGACGGCGCGCACGAGCATCCCACGCAGGCCCTCCTCGACGCTTTCACCATCCGGCTGCGCCGCGGCGGGCTGGAGGGGCAGGTGGTGGCGATCGTCGGTGATCTCGAGCACTCACGGGTGGTGCGCTCGAACGTGCTGCTGCTCTCCCGCATGGGGGCGAAGGTGCGGGTGGCGGGTCCCCCCAGCCTCATCCCGCCGGGGATGGAGGCGCTTGGCTGCGAGGTCTTCACCCGCATGGAGGAGGCGATCGCCGGGGCGGACGTGGTCATGATGCTGCGCATCCAGCTCGAACGCCAGGGGCGCATGAATTTCCCCACGGCGAGGGAGTACTACGACTTCTTCGCGCTCACTCCCGAGCGGCTGAAACTGGCGCGCAAGGACTGCCTGGTCATGCACCCGGGGCCGATGAATCGCGGCGTCGAGATCGACTCAAGGGTGGCAGACGGCCCGCAGTCGGTGATCCTGGAGCAGGTCACCAACGGCGTGGCGGTGCGCATGGCGGTGCTCTACCTGTTGGCTGGAGGACACGGTGAGCCGACTGCTGATTAGGCATGGACGGGTGGTAGACCCCTCGCAGAAGCTCGACGACGGCATGGATGTGCTGCTGGTGGACGGGGTGGTGGCGCGGCTGGCCGAGCGCATCGAGGATGCGAAGGCGCAGCTTCTCGACGCGGCCGGCCTGGTGGTTGCCCCGGGGTTCATCGACATGCACGTGCACCTGCGCGAACCCGGGTACGAGCACAAGGAGACCGTCGCCACCGGGACCGCTGCGGCGGTGGCGGGGGGGTTCACGGCGGTGTGCTGCATGCCCAACACCTCGCCGGTCAACGACTCGGCGGCGGTCACCGAGTTCATCGCCAAGCGCGGCGCCGAGGCCAGGGCCGCACGGGTCTATCCCATCGGCGCGGTGTCCAAGGGTCTGGCCGGGGAGGAACTGGCGGAGATCGGCGAGATGGTCCGGGCGGGCGCCGTGGCCGTCTCCGATGACGGCAGGCCGGTGCACAACGCCTATCTCATGCGTCGCGTGCTCGAATACACACAGCTTTTTGACGTGCCCGTCATCGACCACTGCGAGGAGCCCGCACTGGCGGCACGGGGGGTGATGCACGAGGGGGCGGTGTGCACTCGCCTTGGTCTGGCCGGTATCCCGGCGGCGGCCGAAGAGGTGATGGTGGCGCGCGACGTGGTGCTGGCCGAGCTCACTGGCGGCCGCGTTCACGTCGCCCATATCTCCACCCGGGGGGCGCTGGAGCGGGTGCGCGAGGCCAAGGCCAGGGGTCTCAAGGTGACGTGCGAGGCGACGCCCCACCATCTCGCGCTGATGGACCGCGCCGTGGCGGACACCGACTTCGATACCAACACCAAGATGAACCCGCCTCTGCGCAGCGCCGAGCACGCGGCGGCGCTGCTCGACGCCGTGCTTGACGGCACCGTCGACTGCCTTGCCACCGACCACGCTCCCCACCACGCCGACGAGAAGGCCCTGGAGTACGATCTGGCGCCGTTCGGAGTGGTGGGGCTGGAGACGGCTCTGCCGGTGACCTACGATCTGCTCGTGCGCCGACATGGCATGCCGTTGCGCACCTTCGTGTCGCACTGGTCAACGGCTCCGGCGAGGCTATTGAAACTCCCCGGTGGCACGCTCAAGCCCGGCAGCCCGGCGGACGTCACGATCTTCAACCCCGAGGCGCGGGCGGTGGTCAACCCCGACCGTTTCCGTTCGCTGTCGCGCAACACCCCGTTCGCTGGGTTGCGCCTGCGCGGCTGGCCGGTCGCGACCATCGTCGGCGGCGCGGTGGTGTGGCAGCGTGAGCGGCGATAGCCCGCGGCGGGTCGTCATCATCGACGATTCACCGGTGCAGTGTGCGCGCTGGCGGCAGCTGCTGGAGCAGCGGTACGGCCGGCGCGCAGCGGTGGAGACGTTCAGCGATCCCACCGCCGCGGTTTTGGAGCTCCGCCCGGATATTCACCTCATGCTGCTGGACTGGGAGATGCCCGGCCTGAGCGGCGAGCAGGTGGTGGAAGTGGCAAGGCATCGCGGGGTGAACCTCAAGCGCGTGATCATCACCTCGGGCCACCCTGCCGACGAACTGCATCGGGTCTTCGACAGCGCCGGATGCCTGGCGGTGATCGAGAAGAGCGAGCCGGAGCAGCAGGCCGCCTTCTTGATGATCCTGGATTCGCTCATGCGCCGGTGACAGCCGGCTCTCCGGGGTGATTGGCGGGTGGCGTGCTCCCTCGAACGGTGGGTGATCGGCGGCTGGCGCGAACCAGGCGCTCGGCGCGGGAGTGCAACCCCGCCCGCTTTGGTCACGTACCATGAGGGACGGAGCGCCTCGCCGGCGCTGGGAGTGTGTTCATGAAACCAGTTCGCAAGGACCGGTCGTCCTGGCCGACGCGTGACCACGGCCTCTCGCTCGTGATGGGCCTCGCCGTGCTTCATGCCGGCTGCGGCGCATCCCCGCCTTCCTCAGGGGGGCCGCCGGCGCGCACGGTGGAGGTCAAGGTGGTCAGCGTGGCGCCGCGGCCCCTGACGGTGACAACAATGGCGGTGGGTACCATCGAGCCCGAAAACCGGGTGGTGGTGGCGGCGCAGGAAGAGGGTCTTCTGACCGCCTTGCTGGTCCGCGAGGGGGACCACGTGCAGCGCGGGGACGCGCTCGCCCACCTCGATGACCGGCAGCTCGCCGCGCAGCTCGCCGAGGCGCAGGCACGCCTGGTCGAGGCGGAAGGGCAATGGCGGCGCGCGCGGACATTGACCCAGGAGGGTCTCATCACCGAGGCGGACGGGGATGCAGCCCGGGCCGCGTACGAGGTGGCGCAGGCGCGGGTGGAGGCGCTGCGCACCCGCCTGTCGTTCACGCGCATCACAGCGCCTGTCGAGGGAGTCGTGACCGTTCGCCACGTGGAGCTGGGGGACCTGGTGGGGTCGCGGGCGCCAGTGGTCGAACTGGCCGCCGGCCGGCGCGTGCTGCGGGTGCCGGTGTCCGAGCTGGACGTCGTCAAGCTGAGGCCGGGAGACTCCTGCACAGTGACGGTGGACGCCCTGACCCAGCGGGCGTTTTCCGCGCGCATCGCACGCATCTTCCCGGCCGCCGATCGCGCCTCCAGGCAGGTCACGGTCGAGGTGGTGCTGGAAGAGACGGCACCGGAAATCCGTCCCGGGTTTCTGGCGCGCGCCGAGCTGGTAGTGGAGCGGCTCCCGGCAGCGATCGTGGTTCCGGAGCCGGTGGTGTTGCGAGGCTCCGAGTTTCCAACCTTCGTGTACGTTGTCGAAGAGGGTGTGGCGCGCGTGCGGCCGGTGCAGGTCGGCTTGCGACGCGACGGCGAGGCGCAGATCCTCGCCGGCCTGGCCGCCGGCGAGCGCGTCGTGATCGAGGGTTCATCGTTCCTGCGCGACGGCACGGCGGTGCGGGTGAATGAGGTCGGGTCATGATGCGCCCGGTGCGCGGCGAGCGGCGCGGCTTGGTGCACTGGGCGATCCAGCACCCGGTGGGCACCAGCATCATCGCCGGCTCGATCTGCATCCTTGGCGTGTCCATGATCGGCACGCTGGCGGTGGACCTGCTCCCCAAGATTATCTACCCCCAGGTGCGGGCCTCGGTGACCAACCAGGGGGTGGACCCCGAAGTCATGGAACAGACGGTGGCCAAGGTGCTCGAGCCGCGCCTGGCGACCACCGAGAACGCCATCCTCATCTCCTCGCAGTCGGGGGAGGGTCGTACCGGGGTGGACGTGCATTTCTCCTACGGCACCGACGTCGACTTCGCCCTGCGCGACGCTTCCACCAAGCTGGACCAGGCGCGCGCCGCCCTGCCCGACGAGGCTGACCCGCCGGTGATCTTCAAGTTCGACCCGTCGCAGATCCCGGTGCTGCAGTTCGCCATTTCGTCCGCCACCCGCGACGAGGTGTGGCTGAAGCGCTGGTGCGAGGATCAACTCGCCAAGCAGTTGCTCACCGTCGCGGGCGTTGCATCGGTGGACGTCTCGGGAGGCCTGGACCGCGAGATTCAGGTGATCGTCGATCCCGAGCGCCTGCGCTCGTACGGCCTGACCGTGTCCGAGCTTCTCAGCCGGGTGCGGGAGGAGAACCAGGACATCTCGGGCGGGCGGGTGCAGTCTCCCGTGCGCGAGGTGCTCTCCAAGACCAAGGGCAAGTTTCGCTCCGCCGACGATATTCACCGGGTGCGGGTGCCCCTACCGCGAGGTGGTGAGGTCGCCCTCACCGATATCGCCACGGTGCGGGACACGCACCGCGACGACCGCGTGTTTGTGCGCCTGAACGGCCGGCCGGCGGTGCAGGTGGCGATCTCCAAGCAGCCTGATGCCAATACTGTACAGGTGGTTGACGGCGCCAACGCGGTTCTGGCGCGGCTGCAGAGTGAGGGGTTCTTCCCGCCGGACGTGGTCACGGAGGTGACCGAGGACCAGGCGTTCTACGTGCGCGCTGCGGTGACCGGCGTCGGGCAGGCGGCGCTGGCCGGCGGCTCGCTGGCGATGCTGGTGGTGTTTCTATTTCTGCGCTCGTGGCGGCGCACCCTGGTGATCGGCGCGGCGATCCCCATCGCCATCCTCGGGTGCGTCGCGCTCATGGGCGTGTCGGGCATGACCCTCAACATCATGACGTTGGGGGCGCTGGCTCTCGGCGTCGGCATGCTGATCGACAACTCCATCGTCATGCTCGAGAACATCGACCGCCACCAGCGGGCGCAGGAGGATTCGGTCGAAGCGGCGCACGAGGGGGCGGGGGAGGTGGCGTCCGCAGTCACCGCCTCGACCGTGACCAACCTGGCGGCGGTGGTTCCGTTCCTGCTCATCTCGGGACTGGCGGCACTGCTTTTCAGGGAGCTTCTCCTCACCATCTCGTTTTCCATCCTCACCTCGCTGGTGGTGGCGCTGACCCTGGTCCCCATGCTCTCGGCACAGCTGTTCAAGCTGAAGGCACGGGAGGGGTGGGCGGCGCGGGCGCGGGCGCTCAAGGTCGTGCCGGCGCTGGTGGCCGCCCTCGAGGGCTTGTACCGGCGCCAGTTGCCGTGGGTCCTCCGCTTCCGGGCGCTGGTGCTGGTCGCGGCGGCGGTGGCTTTCGGTGCTGCCCTCTGGCTGGCCGGCGGTCTTGGCAACGAGTTCCTGCCCCAGGTGGACGACGGCCGCATTCGCGTGTGGGTGCGGATGCCGCCCGAGACCCCGGTGGAAGCCACCGATCGCGCGGCGCGTGCCGCCGAGGCGGTGGTGTCCGCCCTGCCTGAGGTGGTACGTGTGTTTTCCACGGCGGGCGGCTCGGTATGGGGGCGGGGCATCTTCTACAACCCCACCGCCGCCTCCATGGTGGTCGAGCTGGCGCCGCGTACGCAGCGCACCCTCTCGGCAACGGAATGGATCCAGATGGCGCAGTCGCGGTTGCAGGCGCTGCCGGAGATGGCGGATGCGCGAATTCGACTGTCCCCCCCCCGCATCCGCGGACTGCGAACCTCGACCTCCTCCGAGGACATCGAGGTCAAGGTGTTTGGCGATGACCTCCCAACCCTCGAACGCATCGGGCACGAGCTGGTGCGCGAGCTGTCGAAGCTGCCCGGGCTCGCCAACGTGGACACCTCCTACCAGCAGACCAGCCCGGAGATCCGCGTCGAGCTGGACCGCGTGCGGGCCGCCGACATGGGGCTTGACGTCGGCGAAGTGGGTCGCACGGTACGCACGGCGGTGGGCGGCTCCGTGGCCACTCGCCTCACCGAGGGCGACCGGGAGTACGACGTGCGTGTGCGGTTCGACCGCGCCCTCGTCACCTCGGCCGCGGATCTCGCCATGCTGCCCCTGTTCCCGCGCTCCGGAGCGCCGATCAGGCTGCGCGACGTCGCCGATATTCGCGAGGCCGCCTCCCCACAGAACATCGAGCGAGAAAACCAGAATCGGCTCGTGCGGGTGAGCGGGCAGGCGCTGCCAGGCGTGTGGTCCACCGGCGAAGCGATGAGCGAGATCCGCGAACTGCTTGCCGAGTATCGGTTGCCCGAGGGGTACCTGATGCGCTTCGGCGGCCAGGAAGAGGCGATCAAGGAGAACCGACGGGTGCTGTTCACCGTCATCGGGCTGGCCGTGTTCCTGGTGTTCGCGGTCATGGCGGTACAGTACGAGTCGCTGGTCAATCCGCTGGTGATCATGGCCGCCATCCCGCTGGCGTTGGTGGGCGTCATCGGCGCCTTGACCGTGACCGCCCTGCCGATGTCAGCTCCGGTCATGTTGGGCATGATTCTCCTCGCTGGCATCGTGGTCAACAACGGCATTCTTCTCGTGGAGTACATCGAGCTGCGCCGGCGGGGGGGAGAGGTGCCGCGCTGGGAGGCCATTCTCGAGGCGGCGCCGCTGCGCGTCCGGCCCATTGCCATGACGGTGACCACCACGGTTATCGGCATGCTGCCGCTCGCCCTCAATCCGGCGGAGGGGGGCGAGCTCATGACCCCCCTGGCGGTGAGCGTCATCGGCGGCTTGCTCGTCTCCACCGCGCTGACCCTCTTCGTGGTGCCGGCTACCTACCTCACCCTGACAACGTTCGCCGATCGACTGGCGGCACGGTTCCTGCGCGCCCCGCAGCCACTCGTTGCGCCACCTGGCGGGCGAAAGCGTACGCGAGCGTAGGGGAGCCGAACAGCCGGCATGAAACCACCGGCCGGCTGTCCCCAGTCGGGCGATGGACCGAACGGCACGACGAGGGTAGAGTTGGCGCAGCTCGCTGGAGGTGGCCATGCTCGCTGACCGCAGCGCCGACAACGCCCGCCTGTACGCTCTTGCCGCCTTCGCCCTGGCGGCGCTGGCCTTGGGGTTTCTGTCGTTTCGGATTCTCAAGCCCTTCCTGGGCTCGGTGGCGTGGGCGATCATTCTCGCGGTGGCGTTCCGGCGCCCGTGGCTGGCGCTGGAGGCCAGGCTCCCCAGGCACCGCTCGCTGGCGGCCGGGCTGATGGTGTTGGCAATCGTGCTCGTGGTGCTGATGCCATTTGGAGCGTTCGCCGGCGCCGTGGCGGCTCAGGCGGCCGACGCCGGGAGCGCCATCGCGGCCGCCCTCAAGCAAGAAAACATACGGTCCTTCAGCGACTTCATCAAGGTGCCGGCGATCGCGGAGATGATCGAGGCGGTGCAGGCGCGGGCAGGCGTGAGCCCTGAGGACTTTCAGAAGGTCGCCTCGTCGATCGTGGCCAAGACCTCGGCGATGGCGGCGAAGCTGGGGGGGGCGCTGATCGTCTCGGCGTTCGACGGTGTGCTGACCTTCCTCAACGCCGTCTTCATCCTCTTTTTCCTGTTCCGCGATGGCCGCGAGCTGGCCAACGGGGCGCTGGGCCTGCTCCCCATGGCCGGTGAGGCCCGACAGGGCCTGGGCGAGTCGCTGCGGTCCATGGTCGAGGGGATCTTCCGGGGGTCCTTGTTGTGCGCCCTGGTCCAGGGAGTGACGGGGGCCATCGGCTGGTGGATCGCCGGGCTGCCATCGCCGGCTCTGGCGGGCACCGCGATGGGGGTTCTCTCCTTGCTGCCGATCGGTGGGACGGCGCTGGTGTGGCTGCCCGGATGTGCCTGGGCGTGGGTCGACGGGCGGCACGGGGCGGCGGTGTTCCTGCTCATCTGGGGCGTGGTGGTGGTGTCTTTCGCTGCCGACAACCTGCTCCGGCCAATTCTCCTGTCCGGCACGCAGCAGATGTCGACGCTGGCGGTGTTCCTGGGGGTGTTCGGAGGGATCGCGGCGTTTGGCCTGCTGGGGATCTTCATCGGGCCGATCGTGCTGGCCCTGACGGTGTGGCTGGTCGGTGTCATGAGGCTGCTCGCCCTGGCGCCCCTGGCGGAGCCGGGAGGCGGGACCGTGGCGGCGGGCCAGCAGTCGTAGCCGCGGGGGTGCTGCCCGGCACGCGCGCTTTTAGCGGCTGGGAAGGGCGATGGAGAAGTGGCGCTGGAGAGTCTCGATGAGGGTCTCGGGCTCCACGGGCTTCTCCAGGTACTCCGAGACCCCAAGGTTGGCCCGCGCCTCGCTCTCCCAGCGCCGGCTCTTGTACATGGCGGTCTGGATGACGATGACGGGCGTGTAGTCCTCGAGGTCGGCGCGCAACCGGGCGATGAGGTCGAAAGCGGTCAAGGCGGGCATGAGACCGTCGAGGATGAGCAGAGGAGGCTGCTCCGCGATGGCCAGGCGCAGCGCCTCGCGCCCATCGGAAGCCTCGCTCACCGCCACACCCAGCTCTTTGAGAATCTC
>JBBINC010000078.1:0-14488 GCA_037444085.1 Acidobacteriota bacterium
CGGAGCCCCCCGCACACGAAAGCCCGGGGGGCCGGCGAAACCCCCCGAAAGAGAAGACACGGGCACCGGCACGGGTGCGACCACAACCCGTTCCGCGCTGGCTGGCTTCCTCCCTTGACGCACCCACGCGGAAGAAGGGATAGTAGCCTCCGGGGGGCCGATGCGCCGTCTGGGAATCCACCATCTCGCGTTGCTCGCCGTGCTGGGCGTCATCGGCGCTTGGGTGGGGCAACGGGGGCAGGTCACCCGCCACGACCCGGCCGAGGTGCTGGACGCCCTGCGCGCCGCGCAGGGTCCGGCGCTCCCCGGCGCCGCGGCGGCCGGCGCCAACCAGCGTGGCGACGTGGAGAGCTTCGACCCCGAGACACTGTACGACTTCATCAATGGCGCCGCCGATGCCTACCTGGCGCGCGGCTTCTCGCGCTGCGCCGCGACCACCTACTCGTTCACGGCTCCGGACGGCGCAACCTTCGACGTCGGGGCAGAGGTCTACCGCTTCGGCAGCGAGACCGGCGCACGGGCGCAACTGGAGGCGGAGCGGCCGGAGGCGGCCCGACCGGTTCCCGGCGCCGCCGACGCCTGGATGGACGCCGGCGTGCTCCTCGCGGTGACGGGGGTCGATTACCTGAAGCTCACCGCCTACGACAGCGGCCCCGCTGTCGAGGAGGCGCTGAAGCGACTGTTCTCGTCCTGGCGGGAAGGGGGAGAAACGTGAGCGAACCGTACGACACCCGGGTCACCCGCCGAGACACCGTCACGCGCCTCGCCGCCGCCGGTCTGGCGGCCGGGGCGGTGGGCGCCGGCGCCCTCTTCTTCCACGATCGCCGACGCGTCGAGGCGTCCGCCCGCCTGATACCGGACTGGCGGGTAGGGGCCTCCGATCAACACCCCGCCGTGGCGGCGGCAAACGGTCCCGACCCCGCCGCCAACGTGCGGCGCGCCATGGCGCCGCTGGGCGGCATGGAGCGTTTCGTGCGCCGCGGCGAGTCCGTCCTGATCAAGCCCAACGTTGGCTGGGACCGCATCCCCGAGCAGGCGGCCAACACCGACCCCGACGTGGTGGCCGAACTGGTGCGCCTGTGCCGCGCCGCCGGCGCCGCTCGGGTGGTGGTTACCGACATCTCCTGCAACGACCCGCGGCGCTGCTTCGCGCGCTCGGGCATCAGCGCCGCGGCTGCTGCGGCCGGCGCCGAGGTGATCGAGTCCCACCGCCTGGCCATGGTCCCGGCGGCCCTCACCGGGCTCGCCGCCGGCATCGAGGTGGTGGAGGAGCTTCTCAAAGCCGATCGAGTCATCAACGTGCCAGTGGTCAAGCATCACTCGCTCTCCCGCGTGACCCTGGGGATGAAGAACTGGTACGGGGTGCTGGGGACGGGGCGCAACCGCCTGCACCAGAGCATCGACCGCTCCATCGCCGAGCTGGGGGCGGCGTTCCGCCCCACCCTCACGGTGGTCGACGCCACCCGCGTGCTGCTGCGCAACGGCCCGCAAGGCGGCAGCCTGAACGACGTCAAGGCGGTCAACGCGGTCGCGGCGGGGACCGATCCGGTGTTGTGCGACGCCTGGGGAGCCGCGCAGCTCGGCCACGTTCCCGAGAGTCTGCCGTTCATCGAGCTGGCGCAGCAACGCGGTCTCGGCCGCGCCGACCTCAAGGCGGTGCGCCAGGTATGAGCTGGACGCGGCGCCTGCGGGTGCTCTACCAGGGGTTCTTCCTGGCGCTCTTCCTCTGGCTGTTGGCCCGGCTTGCCGCTGGCGACCCCCGCGATCTACCCTTCACTGCCTACTTCCACGCCAACCCACTGGCGGCGGTGGGAGTCACCGGCGCCGCCGGCACGCTTCCCGGAGCGCTCATCTGGGCGGTGGCACTCATCCTCGTCACGATCGTCTTCGGGCGGGTGTTCTGCGGCTGGATCTGCCCCCTGGGGACGCTCCAGCACCTTTCGAGCCGACTGCTGTCCCCCCGATCGCGGCGGGAGAGTTTGAAGGTCAACCGCTACCGCCGCTGGTACGCCCTCAAGACCTACATCCTCGCGGCGCTGCTGGCCGCAGCCCTTGCCGGCTCGCTGCAGACCGGACTGCTGGACCCGCTGTCGCTGCTGGCCCGGGGGCTCGCCTCGGGACTGTGGCCGATGCTCCCCGGCGGCAAACCGGTGCCCGGCGGCTGGCTGGCCGCGGCGTTGCTGCTTTCCATCCTGATCGCCAGCCGCTTCATCCCGCGCCTCTTCTGCCGCGCCTTCTGCCCCATGGGGGCGCTGCTGGGGATCTTCGCTCGATTTGCCCTGTTTCGCATCCGGCGTTCGGGCGAGGCATGCAACTCCTGCACTCTGTGTACGTTCGCCTGCCAGGGAGCAGACGAACCGCTGGGAGAGCACAGGGTCTCGGAGTGCCACGTCTGCCTCAACTGCACCGACTCCTGTGCCGACGGCGTCATCAGCTACCGCTTCCTCGCCCCGGCGGCGGAGGCGCCGGCCAGGCCGGACCTGTCCCGGCGGTATCTGGTGGGCTCCACCCTCGGTGCGTTGGCCGTGGCGCCGTTGCTCCAGGCCGCCGGTGGTGGGCGCGGATCGGCCCGCGCCGAACTGATCCGCCCACCCGGCGCCCTGGCCGAGAACGAGTTTCTCCAGCGCTGCATCAAGTGCTCGCTGTGCCAGCAGGCCTGCCCCACCAACGCCCTGCACCCGGCCATCGGCCGCGCCGGCGTGGAGGGTTTCTGGACGCCGGTCCTCATCCCCCGGCGAGGGTGGTGCGAGTTCGCCTGCACCCGCTGCGGCGAGGTGTGCCCTACCGGTGCCATTGCCGAGTTGACGACGGCGCGCAAGACCGGCTACGACGGCGCCCCGCCGGTGCGCATCGGCACCGCCTTCGTGGACCAGGGGCGCTGCCTTCCGTGGGCGATGTCCACACCCTGCATCGTGTGCGAGGAGATGTGCCCGACATCGCCGAAGGCGATCTGGCTGGATGAAGCGATCGAACCGGGGAGGGATGGACGCAGCGTGCGCCTGCAGCGGCCCCGCGTCGATCCCGAGCTGTGCGTCGGCTGCGGCATCTGCGAAAACCGCTGCCCGGTGGGCGAACTGGCGGCGATCCGCGTCACCTCGGTGGGAGAGTCGCGCGACCCGCTCAACCGCATGATCGCCGCGACGCCGTCGTGACCCCGACTGCCGGACCTTGTCTTTGCGCCTCGGGCGACGTATTCCTGTCTGCATGAGGACGTGGTTCCTCCTCGCGGGGGTGCTCATGACCACCACCCAGCTCGCCGCCGAGGTGCGCCGGCCGGCCGTGGCCGGCAGCTTCTACACCGCGGACGCCTCCCGACTCACCGAGGAGGTGCGTCGCTACCTGGGCCATGCACGCGAGGGCGTTCCCGCGCCGCGCGCCGTCATCGCCCCTCATGCCGGCTACGTCTTTTCCGGCGCCACCGCCGGCCAGGCGTTCGGCGCTCTGCGGGGAGCGCAGGTGTCCCGGGTTGTGCTGCTCGGTCCCTCTCACCGGGCGTCGTTTCGCGGCGCAGCCCTGCCCGATCCGGCTCTCACCGCGTTCGCCACGCCGCTGGGGGAGGTGCCTTTGGATCGCGCCGCCCTCGCCGCCCTGCGGGCGTCATCGCTCTTCGCCGGGCCCGCCGAGGCCCACGACGGCGAGCACTGCCTGGAGGTGGAGCTGCCGTTCCTGCAGGTGGCGCTCGGAGAAGTGCCCATCGTCCCGATCCTCATCGGGCACACCACCGGCCGGGACGATGCTGTGGCGCTGGCCAGGGCGCTTGCCCCGGTGGTGGACCCGTCCACAGTGGTGGTCGTGTCTTCCGACTTCACCCACCACGGCCGCGCCTACGGGCACGCGCCCTTCCCGGCCGATCGCCACCTTGCCGCGACCCTCACCGAGCTCGCCCGCCGCACCGCCGAGCGCGCCGCCGCCATCGATCCCCGCGGCTTCTGGCACCAGGTCGAGGTGACCTCCGACACGGTGTGCGGCGCCCGGCCTGCCGCGGTGCTGCTGGAACTGCTCGCCCACGCCTTCACCGGCGCCGGGCGAGTGGTCGACGTCACCACCTCTGCCGAGGTGTCCGGCAACGTTCACCAAGTGGTGGCCTACGCTGGAGTTACGTTTTCGGGCCAATGGACAGCGTGGCGGCAGCCCCCGCCGCCGCCGCGCCTGACGCTTCTCGACGAGGGCGAGCAGCGCGCCGCCGCCGCCCTGGCGCGAGCCACCCTCGATAGCTACCTCGGCAAGGGGCCGCAGCTCGCTGAGTGGTTCGCCGCTCACCCCGTTGCCGGCAACCTAGCGGCGGTGGCAGGAGTCTTCGTCACCATCTACAACACCGGCGCCCGCGCCGCCACCCGCGGGCGGCTGCGCGGCTGTATCGGCGCCATCGAGGCGCGCGAGCCCCTCGCCGACGCCATCGTGCGCGCCGCCCAGTCGGCGGCCAACGACCCGCGTTTTTCCCCCCTCGCCCGCGACGAGCTGCCGCAGGTGAGCCTGGAGGTGTCGGTGCTCTCACCGCTCGTCCCGGTACCGGGGCCGGAGGACATCGCACTCGGACGCCACGGCGTCATCCTCGCCAAGGGCGACCGCCGGGCCGTGTTCCTGCCGCAGGTGGCCACCGAGACCGGCTGGGACCGCGACACCTTTCTCACCCAGCTCGCTCGCAAGGCCGGCCTGCCGGGCGACGCCTGGCGTTCCGGAGCCACCTTCGAAGTGTTCACCGCACAAGTATTTGGAGAGTGAGGAATGAGCCCCCGCCTGACGCGCCGCGAGCTCGCCCGCTGGGCCGGTCTGGCCGCCCTGGCCGCGCCGCTCTCCCGCTCTGGCCACGCCGCCTCCCGCGCCCGCGTCGGTCTCGCCGCCCTGGCGCCCGAGGCGGTGACCCCGGCCACCGCCCGCGCCGCCCTGGAGAGGGCGCTCGTCGCCGCGACCGGCGCCGCCTCGGCGGCCGGGGCGGTGGGCGCTCTCTTCAAGCCCACCGACACCGTTGGCATCAAGCTCAACTGCCTGGCCGGGCGGGGCATGTCACCGCGCCCGGGGCTCGTCGGCGCTCTCGCCGGCCTGCTGGCCGAGGCCGGCCTGGGGCGCGATCGCATCATCGCCTTCGAGCGCTCCGCCCGCGAGCTGCGCCGCGCCGGCTTCACCCCCGGCGAGGCCGACACCTACCGTTGCGTGGCCATCGACAACGACTACGACGCCGAGCCCTCCACCTCCGGGTCGATCGGCTCGTGCTTCGCCCGCCTCGCCTCGACCACCTGCAGCGCGCTGGTCTCCTTCGGCGTCGTCAAGGACCACGACCTGGCGGGAGTGTCGGCGGGCGCCAAGAACTGGTACGGCATCATCCACAACCCCAACAAGTACCACGACGGCAACTGCGACCCCTACCTGGCCGATCTGCTGCGCCACCCCTTGGTCCGCGGCAAGGTGCGGCTGACCATCCTGGACGGCCTCACCGCCCAGTGCCACGGCGGACCCGCCTATCGCCCCGACGCCGCCTGGCCGCTGGGGCTGGTGGCGGCCTCCACTGACCTTCTGGCCGCCGACGCCTGGGCGTGGCAGGTGATCGACGCCGAGCGCGCGCGGCGCGGCCTGCCCAAGCTGGCGGCCGCCGGGCGGCCACCCCGCTGGCTGGCCACGGCCCAGGGCTACGGGTTGGGCACGGGCGTCCCGGCCGAGGTCGAGATCGTGCGCACATGATGCGGCGGCGCGAGTTCGTGGCCGCGGCGGCGGCGTCGCTGCTGGCCGTAACCGGTCGCGGCGCCCCGGCGCAGCGGCTCCGCCCGGCCGATCGGCACATCGAGGGGCGCGAGGCCTCCTGGTACCGCAGGCTCGCCGACCGGCGAGTCGAGTGCCAACTGTGCCCGCGCGCCTGCCAGGTGGCGGATCAGGAGCGGGGAGGGTGCGGGGTGCGCGAGAACCGCGGCGGCACCTACTACACCCTTGTCCACTCGCAGCCGTGCACGGTTCACCTGGACCCCATCGAGAAGAAGCCGTTGTTCCACGTGCTGCCCGGCGCGCGGGCGCTGTCGTGGGCCACCGCGGGCTGCAACGTTGAGTGCAAATTCTGTCAGAACTGGGAGATATCGCAGTTCCGCCCGGAGCAGGTGGCAAGCATTTGGCTTCCCCCCGAGGCGCTGGCCCGCCAGGCCCGCGCCGCCGGCGCGCCGCTGCTCTCCGCCACCTACTCCGAGCCGGTGGTGTTCTGGGAGTACGTGCGCGATACCGCGCGGGCGGCGCGCGGCCTTGGGGTGCGCACGACCGTCGTCTCCAACGGCTACATCGCGGAGGCTCCCCTCAAGGAGGTCCTGCCGCACCTGGCCGCCGTCAAGGTGGACTTGAAGAGCTTTCGCGAGTCGTTCTACCGCGAGCTGCTGCGCGGTGAGCTCAAGCCGGTGCTGCGCACCCTGGAGGTGATCCGCGCCGCCGGGGTGTGGCTGGAGATCGTGGTGCTGCTCATTCCCACCCTCAACGACTCGGAGGCGGAGGTGCGCGACCTGGCGCGCTGGGTGGCCGGGCGACTGGGCCGCGACGTGCCGGTGCACTTCACCCGCTTTCACCCCACCTACCGCCTGACGAACCTGCCCCCCACCCCGGTCGCCACCCTGGAGCGCGCGCGCGCCGCCGCCCGCGCCGAGGGTTTAGAATTCGTCTACCTCGGCAACCTCCCCGGCCACCCCGCCGAGAACACCCTCTGCCCCGGCTGCGGTGAGCTGCTCATCCACCGGATCGGCTTCGTCGTACGGGAGAATCGCCTGCGCCGCGGCGCCTGCCCGGCCTGCGGGCGAGCCATCCCCGGCCTCTGGACCTGACCGCCCCAACTGGCGAGCTTCACCATCCCAGTGGGTGATTCGTGGCACGGCGCCCGCGCTCGACCCACTTGACAGCCGGCCGTGCGTGGCTGAGATTGTATAAGAAGGAGACGTCTACGATGCCGGCACGACATGGCGGACTGCGGCCAGCGGCGCACGCCGCGGCGCTCATGGTGGCCATCGCCGGGGCAGTCATGGCGGCCGCGGACCCCCCCGCTTGGCGCCCGATCGGCCCCTGGGGCGGACCTGCCGCCCTGTGGAGCGACCGCGGTAGCCAACGGTTGTGGGCCGGCACCTGCGCTGGCTACCTCCACGAGAGCCTGGACGGCGGCCGCAGCTGGCGTTGGCTCGGCCCGGCGTGCGGCGCGCGGGGGCCGTGTTCCCTGCTGCCCTCCCCCCACGACGATCGGCTGTGGTTCGCCTTCGGCCTGGCCGGAGAGGTGTGGCGCAGCCACGATGGCCGGAACTCCTGGCAGCCCCTGGAGCTGGTGCCGGGTACACCGGTGACGACGCGCGCGGTGGCCAGCGTGGCGTTCGATCATCTCGACCCGGCGTTGTTCTACCTGCTGGGACGGGACGGTCGCCTGTGGCACAGCGCCGATGCGGGCGAGACCTTTTCGCACGCGCTGACCCTCGACGCCGCCACCCGCGAGGGCAGCTACCTGGTGGCGGTGCCCGAAGTCAGCCGGAGTGTCCTGGTGGTGACCACGAACCTCCACCTGTGCCACTTGACCAGCGCGCACTGCGTCGCCCTGTTTGCCGAACCCCCCCAACACCGCCTGCAGGTCGCCGCTTTCGGCGACGGGGGCGGCGTCTGGGTGGCCATGGGCCGCACCATCCTCTTCGCGCCCGCCGCCGGGGCGACCTGGCAGGACGCCAGCGGCGGCATGGAGGCCGTGGTCTCCGGCTATCCCGAGCCCGTCGTGTCGTTTGCATTCAACGCCAGCGAGCGCGCCGCCTACGCCCTGACCACCGCCGGCATGCTGCGGCGTGATTTGGACCGAGGTGGCCCGTGGCGCTTCGTCGTGCAAGAGCAGGAGGCCATGGCCGCGCCCGACAACGCGCCGTGCGGCTGGCTCCTCCAGGACGGGGGTCACCTCATCGCGTGCAGCCCCCGCGGCCCGCTCTTCTGCCGAGAGGACGGCACCGCGTGCGAAGCCCGGAACCACGGCCTCGCCGGCTTGCGCACCCGCGCCACCACCCTCGACCAGGAGACCGGGGAGGTGCAGACCGCCGCCACGGTGGCCGGGGTTTACACCCGTGCCCCCGCCCACGACACGTGGACCCGCGTTCTCGACTACTTCTCGCCGTTCGGTGCGGCGCTCGCCCACCTTTCCCCCCGCGGTCCCGAGGTGCTGCTGGCCTCCTCCTGGTCTCTGCAACGCTCCCACGATGGCGGCCGGAGTTGGAGTCCGCTCCCCCTGGCGATCAGCCACATTGAGCACTTCCCCCCCTCTGTAGCGGTTCCGGGGCGGGAGGGGCGCTCGCTCCTGGTTGCTGCCTCCGGCGAGCTCTGGCGTTCCAGCGACAGCGGAGAAAGCTGGACGAAGCTCCCTCAGCCGATCGAGATGCTGGCCGTCAACCCGCGCTCCCCCGAGGAGGTGTGGGCAGGTTACCAGGGCCGCCTGCAGCGCAGCCTGGACGCCGGCGCCACGTGGCAAGGCGGCGGGGAGGCCATGTGCCCTCCCATGTGGTGCTGGGATAACGTGATCACGGCCATGGCGGTGAATCCGTTCGCTACCAGCCACATCCTTTATGGCACGGCCGGCAGGGGGCTGTGGAGCCATCACCCGCAGGAGGGCACGAAGCAGCTCAACACGGGCTTGCCCCTCATCGCCGCGGTGGCCTTCGATCCGGACCGGCCCGGGCGAATCCTGGTGGCGGGGGGACGCTTCTGGGGCGACGTGCAGGGGGGGCAGGGGCTGGTGAGCGAGGACGCAGGAGCGACCTGGACCCGGCTGGGGGGAGATCTCCCGCTGCCGGATCCCCGAGACATGGCCGTGTCGTTCCGCCATGGGCGCGTGGCGGTGGCCACTGACGCCGGCATCTTCGTCCTGGAAGACTCGCCCCGCGACAACCGCCCGCTGCGGCGGGCCGGCCCGGGCCGGCGCTGACGCGGCTGGCGTTGTACCCTGTCGCGCCATGACGGAGGGCCTGCCGGCCGAAATCCGCGGGCGCAGCGAGCGGCTGCTCACCGAGCTGTGCGCCATCTCCTCGCCGAGCGGCGACGCCGCCGGCCTGCGGCGGGCGGCTACCCGCCTTCAGGAGGAGCTGAGCGCCCGCGGGCTCGCAGTGGAGATCCGGGACGAGGCTGGTGAGTCGGAGCCCCTGCCCCTGCTGTTGGCCCGCGCCCCCCGCGCCGGCGAGCGCTTCCTTCTCCTGGTCGGCCACCTCGACACCGCCCTCCCGGCCAATCCACCGCGGCGCCAAGGCGACGACCTTCCCGCCACCGGCGCGCTGGACATGAAGGGCGGTCTGGCGGCGTTGCTCGGGGCACTCGACGTGCTTGCGGCCCGCCGCCGCCCCTACCCCGACGACCTACTGCTGGCCGTCGTCCCGGACGAGGAGGTGAGCGGCCGCATCTCCGAGCGGACGATGCGCGAGCTGGGGCGCGGGGCACGGGCGGCGCTGGTGGTGGAGCCCGGTGCGGGGCGCGGCGAGGCGGAGACGCTGGTGGCCGGGCGACGCGGGATGCGCGAGGGGCGCCTGGAGGTGCAGGGGCGCGCCAGCCACTCGGGCCTGGCGTACCGGGACGGGCGCTTGCGTTGGCCGCCGCCGCCGCCTTCAGCCTCGACGCCGCGGCGCTCTCCCACACCCGGCGCGGCCCGACCGTCAACGTGGCGCCCCTGGTGGCCGGCTCGGCGGATTTCGTCGGGCTGTTGCGCGAGGGAACGGAGCTGCGCGGCACCACCCGCCAGCTCAACGTCGTGCCCGACCGCACCGTGATCGAGGGCGAGCTGCGCTTCCTGAAGCCCTCCGAGGGAGACGCCGTCCTCGCCGGCCTGCGTACCATCGCTGATCGGGTCGCCGCCGTGCACGACGTCACCACCTCGTTCACCAGCAGCGAGGCAGTCTCCCCGGTGGACCCGCACGGTCCGGGGGGGGGAGCTGGTGGAGCGGGCGGTGGCGCTGGCTGCCCAGCGCGGCTGGAGGTGGAGGAAGATCGCGGCGGGATCTCTTTCCCCAACGTCCTCCCGTGCACCGGCGCGCTACCGGTGCTCGACGGCCTCGGTGCCGTTGGCTCGGGCGTGCACACCCACGAGGAGCGCCTCACTTCGACCTCGCTCTCCCGCCGCATCGATTTACTCGCCAACCTGCTCGCCGAGTTGTAGGGCGCTTCCGGGCGACCCCACGCCGGGGGAGAAAATCGCCGGAAAACCTTGTACACTCCTGTGCCGGACTCGAGGCTGCGGCCGCCCGCGCGAGGCAGGCCGACAGGAGGGGAGGACAACGAGGTGTTCAAAGGTCACCCGCGTGGGCTCATCGTGGCGTTCTTCGCCAACATGGGAGAGCGCTTCGGCTTCTACACCATGATGGCGATCCTGGTGCTCTTCCTGCAGGCCAAGTTCGGCCTCAAGGCGGACCAGGCCGGCTGGATCTACGGCGTGTTCTACTTCCTGATCTACGCCCTGGCGCTGGTCGGGGGGTTCATCGCCGACCGCACGCAGAATTACAAGGGCACGATCATGACCGGCATCGTCGTCATGTTCATGGGCTACGTCCTCCTCGCCATCCCCGGCATGGGGCTGCCCTTCGCCATCTTCGGCCTGTTCGTCATCGCCTTCGGCAACGGGCTGTTCAAGGGCAACCTGCAAGCGCTGGTCGGCCAGATGTACGACGACCCGGCCTACTCGAAACTGCGCGACTCGGCGTTCTCGCTGTTCTACATGGGCATCAACATCGGCGCGGTGTTCGCTCCCAACGCGGCGCGTGGCATTCGCACCTGGTACCTCGGCTCCCAGGGTTTCGGCTACGACGCCGACCTGCCCGCGCTGTGCCATCAGTACCTGCGCGGCGACCTGGCCAACGTCGGCGTGTTGCAGGAGCTGGCCAACAAAGTCACCGGCAGCGAGGTCGCCGACCTCGGCGCCTTCGTCCACAGCTACATTGGAGCGTTTTCCACCGGCTACAACTACGCCTTCGGCATCGCCGCCATCGCCATGCTGGTCTCGCTGGCCACCTACACTGGCTTCAAGCGGCTGCTCCCCGACCGGCGGCAGCAGGTGGCGCAGGGCACGGCCTCGATCACCATGCCGAGGGCGGAGGAAAAGAGGCGCCTCGTCGCCCTGGGGCTGGTCTTCCTGGTCGTGATCTTCTTCTGGATGTCATTCCACCAGAACGGTTTGACCCTCACCTACTTCGCCCGCGACTACACCGCCAAGAGCGTTGCCCCGCTGACCTATCTGATCTTCGACATCAAGGGATTGCTGCTCATCGCCGCGGTGATCATCGGGCTGGTCTTCCTGGTGCAGAAGGGTTCGACGGGCGGCAAGCGCGCCCTCGGCGCCGGGATGGCGGGGGGCGGCGCGGCGCTGGCGTACCTGCTGCACGGCAGTTACGCCGAGCAGAACCTCATCGAGCCGGAGACCTTCCAGCAGTTCAACCCCTACTTCGTCGTCTTCCTCACCCCGGTGGTGGTGGCGTTGTTCGCCTGGCTGAGGGCGCGCAACATGGAGCCCTCCACGCCCCGCAAGATCGGCATCGGCATGATCCTCGCGTCGGGGGCGTTCCTGCTCATGGTGGCGAGCTCGATCACCCTGCTTTCGCCGGCCGAACTGGGTGGCGCCGTGTCTCCGGACCGCGTGTCCCCCTACTGGTTGATCACCTCCTACCTGATCCTCACCGTGGCCGAGCTGTTCTTGAGCCCGATGGGCATCTCCTTCGTCTCGAAAGTGGCGCCGCCGCGCTTCCAGGGCCTCATGCAGGGCGGCTGGCTGGGAGCGACGGCTTTGGGTAACCAGCTCCTGGTGGTGGGAAGTCTGATGTGGGTACGCTTCGAGGTGTGGCAGGTGTGGGCCACCTTCGTGGTGTGCTGCCTGATCTCCGCGGCGTTCATCTTCTCCATCCTGAAGCGCCTGGAGTCGGCCACATCGAATTCGTGAGAGGTGGCGTGGAAGGGGTGAGGAGGGACCTCGGATGTCCTCCTCACCCCGTCTTCACTCCACGCCGGCCTGAGCCATAGTGGTCAGCGCGAACTCCTGCCCCAGCAGGAGGACGGGCACCCGCAGACCTGACGCGCCCAGGAGGTCATGGGATTGGCCTGGGCGTGAAAGCCGGTTGACCGTCGCCCCGCGGGCGTCGACGACCAGTCCCGAACCCTCGCCCGGCACTCGCAGGCTGCCATCCGGGCGCAGCCACACCGCAGTCGCCTCGTCCACGCCAACCCCAACCAGCCCGGGGGGCTCCAGGACCGCGGCGATGAGGCGGTTCTGCCGCTACCTGGCGATGAAGTGCTGATCGACGATGGCCCCGGTGGGAAACCCCAGACCACGTGCGAGTTCCACATTACCGGCGGTAATCACCTGAAAATCGCCCTCAGGGGTGATCATCAGCGGACTCATGCACGCCGTGCCAGCCGAAGTGCCCTCCAGGACGCCGCCCCGGGCGCACACTCCGGCCGTACGCCGCGGTAGGAAACGTGCTCGACGAGTCCCTCGGCGGCGAGCTGCTTGAGCGCCTCGCGCACCGCCATCTGACTGACCCCGTTCTCCCCCGCGATGCGCTCCTGCCGCAGCCACTGCCCCGGTCGCAGCTGGCCTTCGAGGATGGCGGTGCGCAGGCGCTCGGCAACTCGCTGGGAAAGCTGCTTGTGTGCGGAGAGGGGAAGCGTTGCCGTCACCGTCTCATCGGCCGATAGAAGTTAGAGATATCGTCGCGCCCGTGTCGAGCCCTGTTCGTCCTCTTGCTACCCGTGCTGGTGGCCCCCTCCCGCCGGCGTGCCGGCGGAGCGTGACACCGGTTCCGCGAAACCGAGTGCTCCCCCAGGCCACGCCGCCGCCTTCCGCGAGGCTCGCAACGTCTTGCCGCGCCGCGGCGAAGACCCCAAGGCCGATACCGCCTGTCCCCGACCGCGTCCTACCCTTGCCAGCCGCTGGCCGCAGCGTATGCGAGAAAGATCAGCGAAGCCAGAAAGAACGCCGCCTGCATCGGCCAGTGCCAGCGAGCCCATCGCTCGAACGGGATCTTGGCCATGGCCAGAGTTCCGACCGTCACTCCCGAGGTCGGGATGATCATATTTGTGAAGCCGTCACCGAACTGGTATGCCAGCACCGCCGTCTGCCGCGTGATCCCCGACAAGTCCGCCAGCGGCGCCATGAGCGGCATGGTCAACGCCGCTTTGGTCGAACCCGAGGGGATGAACAGGTTCACGCCCATCTGCACCAGGTACATGACGTGGGCGGCGAGTACGCTGGGCAACTTCCCGGTCAGCGAGGCCATGGCGTGCAGCAGGGTATCCATGACATTACCATTCTCAAGGATGACCAGGATGCCCCCAGCGAACCCCACGATCAGCGCAGCGCCGGCGATGTCCTTGCACCCCGCCACGAAAGCTCGGGCGATCCGGTCGGGGCTCATCCCGGCCGCTACCCCGGCCGCCACCCCCATGGCGAAGAAGAGCCCCGCGAGCTCGACGATGTACCAGTGGAACTGCACCACCCCGACGACCATCCCGGCGATGCCCAGGAAGAGAACCGCCAGACAGGCTCCGTCTCGCCACGAAAACGAGGCATGCGCCTGCTGCGCCTGAGCCAGTTCCTGCCGCCGCGCCTCGTCGAGTTCGTACATCGGACTACGGCGCGGATCCGCCTTCACGCGGGCGGCGTACACCATCACCCAGGCGATCACCAACGCCGTCATCACCGCCCAGATGATCACCCTGTATACCATTCCAGACAGCAGCGGTACGCCCGCCAGCCCCTGCGCAATCTGCAAGGTGAAAGGGTTGATGAACGCTCCGGCGAACCCGACACCCGCCGCCAGGAACGACAGGCACACGCCGACGATCGAGTCGTACCCCAGCGCCAGCGCCAGCGGCACGAAGATCAGCACGAACGGCATCGCCTCCTCGCACATCCCGAACGCCGCCCCGAAGAACGAGAAGAACGCCATGACGATTGGTATGACGAGGTACTCCCGGCCTTTGAGCTTCACCACCAGCTGCCTGATCCCGGCGGCGATCGCCCCGGTCTCATTGAGGATGTAGAACGATCCCCCCACCAGAAAGATGAAGGCAATGATGTCACCCAGGCGCAGAAAACCCTTGATCGGGGCGGTGAACACCTCCACCGTCTGCGGCCGCGATGGCTGCACTTGAAACGACCCGGGCACAGCCACTTCGCGCACGCTGCCACCCACCTCTTCCTGCCGCCGGTCGTAGTGACCGCCCGGAAGCACCCAAGTAGCGACGGCCGCCAGGAGCACCAGCGAGAACACGATCACGAACACGTCGGGAATCTTCTTCGTCATGGACAACCTCACCTTCGCCCGCCGGCGGGCCGTCGAGGATGGTACCCGAAACCACCCGGCGGTCGCCCGTCGCCCGCCCGACCGGGAGAGGACAGCGGCACGGTCACGGTCACGGGCACGGGCACTGACACGGTCAAGGACACAGCCCTCCCGCTCATCACGCGGGGGCCGGGTGGGCGGGCGGCCGGGGGCGCTGGAGGCGAGAGACGAGCGCCGTCGGGCTTTGCCCGCGG
>JBBINC010000079.1:0-14481 GCA_037444085.1 Acidobacteriota bacterium
GACGTGCTGACCGGCGTGGTCGGGTCGCTGCTGGCGCAGGGGGTGCCCGCCTGGGAGGCGGCCGCGGCCGCGGCCTGGATGCATGGCCGCGCCGCCGAACTGGCGGAGGAGCGCTGCGCTGGCGCGGTACCCGCCGGCGAGCTGGCGAGCTTCCTGGCCGCGGCCGAAGGCGAGGTGCGCGGGCGCCCATGAACGACGCCCGAACCGACGAGCGGGAGCTGCCCGACGCGGCGGCCACGGAGGCGGCGGGGCACGCCCTCGCCCGGCGGCTCAAGGCCGGTGACGTGCTGCTGCTGGAAGGTCCCCTCGGGGCGGGCAAGACGACGCTGGTGCGGGGGGTGGTCGCCGGGCTGGGCGGCGACCCCGGCGAGGTCAGCTCCCCCACCTTCGTGCTGCTCTCTCGGTACGATGTGGCGGCTGGCGAAATCCGGCGGGTGCACCATGCCGACCTGTATCGGGTGCGCGGCCGCCTCGCCGCGCCGGTTGAGGAGATCGGACTGGACGAGGTGATCGACGATGCGGCGGGGATCACGGCGGTGGAATGGCCGGGGGGGTGGGAGTGGCGCGCCGGCCGGGGGAGGGTGATCCTCGTCGAGTTGCGCTTCGCGGAGGAAGGGCGGCGGCTTGTTGTGACGTGGTGAGCCGGAGTACATGCGGCGCCTTCGGTTCGTGAACGCCGGCGTCGCGCTGCTGGCGGCTGGAGTTCGCCGTGTCGCGGCCCTGCGGTGTGCGCACCAACCGAAAAGAGCCGCCGCCGGGGGAACCGGCGGCGGCGTGGTGTGCGGTACGTTGGAGACCTACAACTGCCAGCGCAGGGCCAGACGGACGATGTCCAGGTTGCCGCTGAGATCGGTGAGGTAGGCGGCCTTGTCGTCGAACTCGAGGAAGGTGTAACTGGCGATGCCCGAGAGACGAGTCGACAGCCGAGCCTCGGCGCGGGCCGTCGCGTCCCAGGACGCCGACTCCAGGTCCACGTAGGTGTGCCAGGTGGAGAAGTCGTAGGCGAAGCCAGTGAGCCTGGCGAGGACCTCGGGGCTGGCCGTCAGCACGAGGGGATCGGCTTTTTCCTGTGCCCTCGTGTAGCTCACGTCCACGCCCAGGGTGACGCGGGAGCTGGCCTTGACGCTGCTCCCGGCGGCGAAGGTGGAGTACGTCATCTCGGAGGTTGCTGAGGCGCCGCTCGTGCCAAACTGGCCGAGTGTCACACCGCCCGCTCAACCGTCCATGAGCGGGACGCAGACCCACGTCTCCAGTTTGCGCATCCCCCTGCTCGCCGCCACGAACGCCTGGAACGATTCGCTCGGCGCCCACGCCACCTGCGCGTTGGCGGCGGTGGTGGTGCGCGACCAGTTGGTGAGGTCCTGGTCGTCGTTGTCACCGTCCCACCAGCGCAGGGTGAGGGAGGCGTTGGCGGTGTTGCCGATGGCGAACCCGGCCGTCCCTCGCACTTCCACGTAGGACGACGGCGAAGCGGTCATGTCGCCGATGCGCGCCTGGTAGATCTCGTAGTACTGGGTGGAGCCGGGCCCGATCGCCGACGGCACCGGCGTCGTCTGCAGCGCCCCCGGCTGGCACGCCGTGTTCTGGGTCATGAACGGCCGGCGAATGTCGGCGAGGATGCCCTCCAGGCGGAGGTTGAGGCCCCGTGCGGGGCGAGCCGAGTAGGCCAGCTTGAGCCGCTGCGCCAGGGTGTCGGTCTTTTCCGGGGCGACCTCGTAATGAGCGCGGTCGATGTTCTGGAAGGTGTACTCGCCGATGAGGGAACTGCCCTTGCCCAGCCGGTATGAGAGGCGCGCCGTAGCTTCCGCCACGTCCCGATCGATGGCCGACTGGCGCAGAAAGTCGGGTTGGAAGCCGTAGCGCTCGTAATAGCTCTTGCCGGCGTACGGTCCGGCCACCGCCCTGGGTTCCGGGACATCCACGAAGTAGTCGCTGGAATCGATGGTGTAGGAGCGCCCGCGCAGGGCGAACGTGCCGTTCTTGCCCAGCCGCCTCCCCACCGCCAGGGCGATGGCGTCGAAGTCCACCCGGTTGCCGGTGGTGAGGTTGCGCAGGCGGGTGCTGACCCCGCTCAACGACACCGTGAAGCCGCCCAGGGTGGGGTTGGAGAGGCGGACCGTGGCGGTGTCCTTCTCGCTGGGGGGGACCGCCCCATAGGGCAGGGCGCCGTCGCGGGAGTCGTACCAGATGCGGTCGTTGAAGAGAGGCAGTCGCAACGCCGGTTGCTCGGCCAGTTCGTACCTGTGAGTGGGGGTGGGGGCTTCCTCCTCGAAATCGCGCGCCACGAAGCTGCCCTCCAGCTTCCAGGAACCGGCCCGCACCTGCGCGACAAGTCCGGCGTCGCGGGTGCGCTCGTCCACCGCCCGGGTCTGGGACTGGACGTGGCAGGTGGAGCAGTGGGAGATGGCCAGCGACTGCCGGTGGCCCTGTCGCCACTGCTCGCGGTAGACGGCCGAGACGGTGAGCCAACCCGCCTGGGGAAGCTGCACGTCGGTGCGGTGGTCGAGGAGATCGTAGTCGACCCGGTAGCGAGCCGTCGGGTCGGTGTCGGTGGACCAGGTGACCACCGGCATCTTCACCGCCCCGCGCAGGTTCGAGAGTGGGTCGTGGACGAGGCGGTGAGGCAGCTTGGTGAAGGAGGTGTGCGAGCGCACCAGACGGTTCCATTCCACCCGCAACTGGTGCGTCTGGTCGCTGCCTTCGCGGGATTCGCTGTGTACCGCCAGGTAGAGCTTGTCGAATGCCGCCTCCAGCGCCAGCTGCAGCTCCGGCCCCGAGGTGGTGGGGAGGTACTCGGCGGCGCGCTCGGCGCTCCCGTCGTCGTTGACGGCGCGAGCGCCCACGGTCACGCTGCCGGTGGTCTGGGCCGCCGCGGCGGCGGCGAGGAGAGCCAGGGGAACGAACGATAAGGTCAACCTTCGCATGGCTGTCTCCTAGCGGGTCAGGTTGCGGCCCTGACCGGGCACGCTCTGCGAGGGCAGGTCGGAGCCGTGGACCTTGGGGTGGCACTGCGTGCACTTGGTGCCAAAGCTCTGGACGTACCCGTATTTGCCCAGGACGTTGGGGTACGGTTTGCCGCCCACGATGACCGTACCCGCGGTGTCCACCGGCTTCTTGCCCATGTGGAAGTGGAAGGAATGGCACTGCAGGCAGAGGACCGGCTCGTTGGCGATGAGAAGATGGTCGGTCACGCTGCCGTGGGGCGCGTGGCAGATGGTGCAGTCCTCCTCCACCGGGGCGTGTTGGAAGATGAACGGTCCCTCCTGAGCCTGGTGGCACGTCACACAGAGGTCGTTGACCCGCCCCTCGGTGCGCAGGGCGCCGGGGACGGAGCTGTGCACGTTGTGGCACGACGCGCAGGTCATCTTGCCCTCCTTCACCGGGTGGTGGGAGGGGGCAAGCATGAGGGCCTGCACCTCCTGGTGGCACGACGCGCAGGTGGACCCAGGGGCCTTGAGGGTGTGGATGGAGTGACACTCGGTGCACGCCAGCTGGTGGGCGTGCGCGGCCGCTGCCCACTCTTCGCCGCCACGGGTGGCGTGGCAGGTCAGGCACGCCGCCGAGTCGCTCTCGGGGTCGCCGGAAAACCGCACCAGGCCTTCGACCTCGCCGGTCTCCAGGTGCTGCGCCGGATCGCCGTGGCAGGCGGTGCAGCCGACCTCGCCGCCGCCCACCTCCCACGACTTGATGCGGGCGTGGGTCGAGTGTTTGAAGTGGGTGGCGACCTCCTCATGACACTCGGCGCACGCGCTCCACGCCGGTTGGCCGGCCGTCTGCCCGGGCGGTTCGGCACCCGGGAGGGCCAGCAGCGGTACGAGCAGCGCAATCGGCATCATGACGACTCCTCCTTTCACGTGGAAACTACTGCAAAAAAAGACGATATAGTCGTTTTGAGGGAATCGCACGGGGAACGGCGCCTCACCGCCTCCGGCACGGTGGCTGCAAGCGCGTGGTCTCCTGCGCTCGCCCGCCCGGGGCGAGGGGAGAGACCTCAGCGAAAGCGCGGCGTCATCACTGGGTCATCATACAGTCGGGTATCTGTCATGTCAACTGGTGCGGCAAGCAACGAAATAACCAGATGACTACGTAAAGAACTCCCGCGAACTGGCGGCAGAGTCGCTTCCCGCGGTCATCGGCTGGAAGGGCAAGGGGGTGTGACAAAAAGCGGCGGCAACGCCCGTGCGGTCCGGGCCAACCGGAGTACAATGCTGCGCCCCGCGCCATCTTCGCGGGAGTCGGTGGTGGGGCGCGTGAGGAGGACTGGTGGAACCGATCGAGGTGCTGCGCGCGCACCGGCGGGCCAAGCTCGAACAGCTGCGGCAGCGGGGGGTCGATCCGTACCCTGCCGCGTTTGCCGTCGACGGGCGCGTCAGCGAGGTGGCCGCCCGCTTCGCGGTGGTGACGGCCGAAGAACTGGAGCGGGAGACACCCCATGCCCGCGTCGCCGGGCGGGTGACGGCGTTGCGGCGGCACGGCAAGACGGCGTTCGCGGACCTTTCGGACGGCGATGGCCGGCTGCAGGTGTACTTCAAGCGCGACGAGCTGGGCGGAGAGGCGTTCTCGCTGCTGGATGCCGTGGATTTGGGCGACTTTCTCGGCACCCACGGCACGTTGTTCCGCACCCGCACCGGTGAGCTGACGGTGCGCGCCGCGGCGGCGCAGGTGCTGGCCAAGGCGTTGCAGCCGTGGCCCGAGAAGTGGCACGGCGTCACCGATCGGGAACTTCGCGCCCGACAGCGGTATTTGGACCTGGCGACCAATCCTGCGGCACGCCGCGTATTTCAGGTGCGCGCTGCGGTGGTAGGGGCGATTCGCCGCTTCCTCGAAGCGCGCGGTTTTCTCGAGGTCGAGACGCCGATGATGCACCCCATCCCCGGGGGCGCCACCGCCCGGCCTTTCGTGACCCACCACAACGCTCTCGACATGGAGCTTTTTCTGCGCATCGCGCCGGAGCTGTACTTGAAGAAGCTGGTGGTGGGAGGGTTCGAGCGGGTCTTCGAGATCAACCGCAATTTCCGCAACGAGGGGATCTCGACCCAGCACAACCCCGAGTTCACCATGCTGGAGTTCTACTGGGCCTACGCCACCTATCGCGACCTGATGGATCTGACCGAGGAACTGATCACCGGCGTGGCCCAGGAGGTGGCCGGAACCTGGCGCCTGCCGCGTGGCGAGGGGCTCATCGACCTGACGCCGCCCTGGCGCCGCCTCACCATGCGCGAGGCGGTGCTCGCCGCGTCATCGTTGCAGGCGGCCGAGCTGGACGATCGCGCGCGCCTGGAGCAGGCCGCTGCGGCGCTGGGGGTGGAGAACGTGGCGCGGCTGTCATCCGGCAAGCTGCTCGCCGAGGTGTTCGAGGCGACCGCCGAAGACGGCCTCATCAACCCAACCTTCATCACCGACTTCCCCGCCGACATCTCACCGCTGGCCAAGCGGAAGCCCGCGGAACCCCACGTGGTCGAGCGCTTCGAGCTGTACGTCGACGGCATGGAGCTGGCCAACGCCTTCACCGAGTTGAACGACCCGGACGACCAGCGCGCCCGCTTTGAGGAGCAGGCACGCGCCGGCGTCGGCGTTGTGGATGAGGAGTACCTCCTCGCGCTGGAGCACGGCATGCCGCCCACTGCGGGCGAGGGCATCGGCATCGACCGCCTGGTCATGCTGCTTACCGACAGCGCCTCGATCCGCGACGTCATCCTCTTCCCCCTGCTGCGCCCCCGTGAGGGGTAGAGTGGGTTCCTCCCCTTCGCCGGCCGCCAGCGGTGAGCCCCGGGAAGGATGGGCGGTGGAGGGGTGGAGGAGTTTCCGGCCGTCAGAGTCTGGCCGTCAGCCGTTTCCCTGGTGCCTGCCATGTCGGCGGTGAGCCTGCTCACCGGCCGGTGGCTGCTTGCCCTGCGCCGTCGTACGCACGTCGCCGCGGTGAGCGCCATCTCTTTCGTCGCCATGGCGTTGGGTGCCGCCGCCCTGGTCATCACGCTGGCCTTGCTGGAGGGGTTCCAGCACACCATCCGCACGCAACTGGAGCGCGGCGGGGCCCACGCGCGGCTGGTGCCGGCGCGCGGCAGCGAGCTTCCGGGGGGCGACTGGCTGGCGGTCTTGCGGCAGCGCCACCCCGAACTCGAGGTCGAGGAGATCCGCAGCACGGCGGTGTGGTGCATGGCCAACGCCGTGGCGGTGCCGGCGGAGCTGGAGGTCGTGGCGGGCTTGCAGCGGGTCGAGGTGAATCGCATCGTGGCCGCGCGACTGGGGCTCGCGCCGGGCAGCGAACTGGTGGTGGCCACGCCGCGCCTGGTGCTGACGCCCCTGGGGCCGTTGCCGTTGCGCCGGCGACTGCAGGTGGAGGTGGTGCGGGAAGGGCGCCCTGGCGAGGGGAGAGGAGTGATCCGCGTCGGCGAAGGGCACGCGCGGGCGTTTCACGAGGTGAGGCGGGGCCCCCAGGCGGTGGCCCTGCGCGCCCGCGAGGGCAGGGATGCCTGGCGAGTGGCATCGATCGTGCGGAAGGATGTGCCTGATGACGTGGTGGTGCTGAGTTTTCAGGAGCTAAACCGGCCGCTGCTGGCGGCGCTGGAGCTGGAAAGGACGATGATTGGCTTCGCCGTGGCGCTGGTGATGGCGGTGGCGGCCCTTAACCTGCTCTGCAACCTGGCGCTGGTGGCCGCCGAGAAGCGCGCCGATGTGGCACTGCTGGCCGCCATGGGCTTGCCTGGGCGGGGGATTCACCGGCTCTTCGTGGGCCTGGGCGCCCTCGTCGGGGTGCTGGGGGGGGTGCTCGGTACGGCCGCCGGCGCCGTGCTCGCCTCCGTGCTGGATCGCACGCAGGCCCTGCCGCTGCCGCACGGGGTCTTCGTGGTGTCCCACGTGCCGTTCCGCGTGCAGGTGGAGGCGCTCGCGGTGGTCCTGGCCATCTCCCTGGGCGCGGCGATCCTCGCCTCGCTGGCGCCGGCGCGTGCCGCGGCGCGCCGGGACGTGCTGCAGGGGTTGCGCTATGAGTGAGCACGCCATCCGCGCCATGGGCCTTGCCAAGGGATTCGGCGACGGCGCCGCGCGGGTGGAGGTCTTGCGCGACCTCGACGTGCAGGTCGAGGCCGGCGAGATGATCGCCGTCGTCGGGCCGTCCGGCGTTGGCAAGAGCACCCTGCTGCACATCTTGGGGTTGTTGGATCGCCCCGAGAAGGGAACGCTGGCGTTGTTCGGCTGCGACACCGGGCGGCTTTCCCCCGAAGAGCGGGCGCGCTGGCGCAACAAGGAGATCGGCTTCGTCTTCCAGTTCCACGCCTTGTTGCCCGAATTCACCCTCGCGGAGAACGCGGCCATGCCGCTGTTGATCGCGGGTACAAGGCGCCGCGAGGCCCTTGACCGCGCCGCTGTCCTGCTCGACGCGGTGGGCTTGTTGCCCCGCGCCGACCACTTCCCGGACCAGCTCTCGGGGGGAGAACAGCAGCGGGGGGCGCTAGCGCGGGCGCTGGTCGCCGGGCCGCGCCTGTTGCTCGCCGACGAGCCGACCGGCAACCTCGACTCGGCCAACGCGAAGATCGTGTTTGCCTTGTTGAGGGAGCTGCATTTGAGCCGCCGCCTGACGAGTGTTATCGTGACCCACAACGAGACCCTGGCCGGGCAGTGCGACCGCGTCCTGCCGCTGGCCGGGGTGGGTGCGGGAGAGGCCTTGAAGGGGGTGAGCCGGTGAGCGATGGTGCGCCAGGGACGCTGTCCTTCGCGGGTTGGAGGGCGATGCGGCAACTCGTGTGGTGTCGTGTCGAGGAGGGTGCGTGCGCATGTTGATGGCGATCTTTGCGGCGGCCGCCGTGCTGGCGGCCGGAGTGATCCGGGCCGACGACGCGGCGCCGGTGGTGGCCGAGGTGGTGGTCGTGGGTGGTACGACCATCACCTCCGACACCGTCGAGTACTACCTGGGAATCTCTCCCGGCGATCCCTTCGACGCCGACGCGATCACCAAGAGCTTCAGGAGGTTCTGGGAGTCCGGCCTGGTCGAGGACCTGCTCGTGGAGCGGGAGGAGGTGGAACCGGGCAAGGTGCGCGTCATCGTGCGGGTGCGCGAGCGCCCCATCGTCAAGGAGTGGAAGTTCACCGGCAACAAGAAACTCTCCACCACGACCCTGCGGGAGAAGCTGGACGCCGCCGGCGTGACCCTGCGCCGCAACGTGCCGCTACGCATGTCCGAGGTGAATCGCGCCCGCCAGGCGCTGGCCGAGGCCTACGCCGCCGACGGGTATGCGTCGGCGGTGATCCTCCCCGCAATCGGCGAGGAGTCCGGCCAGCAGCGTGTGGTCACCTTCGTCATCGACGAGGGCGGCAAGGTGCGCATCGGCGTCATCAACTTCGAGGGCAACGAGGAGTTCAGCGACTGGCGCCTGCGCCGCGCGCTGAAGAAGACCAAGGAAAAGTCGTTGATCCGCCCGTTCGGCAAGAAGCTCATCTGGTCCCGCGAGACCTGGGGGGAGGACTCGGAGAACCTGAAGAAGTTCTACCTCAACCGGGGGTACAAGGACATCGTCGTGGGTGAACCCCGGACCGAACTGGTGGCCCGCCGGCCCGACGCCGAAACGCAGAAGAAAAAGAAGTTCGCCACCGTGGTGACGATCCCCGTGCAGGAGGGCGGGCAGTTCCGCATGGGGGGTTTGTCGGTCTCCGGTGCAACCGTCTTCGAGAACGAGAAGCTGTTGGCGCTGTACGAGACGCGCCCGGGGAAGGCGTACAACTACTCGCGCATCGAGGAGGGCAACGAGGCGGTGCGCACGCTGTACAACTCGCGCGGCTACATCTACGCCTACACCAACCAGCTCTTGGAGGACGGCGAGGCGCCGGACATCGTGGACGTGGTGGTGAAGATCTACGAGGGCGACCGCTATCGTCTGGGCCGGCTGGAGTTTACCGGCAACACCAAGACCCAGGAAAAGGTGCTGCGCCGCGAATTCCGTCTCTTTGAAGGCGAGTGGATGGACATGACCGCCTTCCGGCGTTCGGTGTTCAAGGTCAACCAGCTCGGGTACTTCAAGCTGGCCGAGGAACCCCTCGACTTCAAGTTCGACGACCAGGCCAAGCTGGTGGACGTCACCGTCAAGGGGCAGGAGGTGGGCCGGACGGACATCCAGTTCGGCGCCGGCTACTCCGAGCTGGACCACTTCTTCTTCCAGTTCATGTTCAACACCCGCAACTTCATGGGGCGGGGCGAGACGCTCGGGGTGTCGCTGTCCTCCGGGCGGCGCGCCGATTCCTACTCGATTACCTTCTCCGAGCCGTACTTCCTCGACCGCCGCATGGTCGTCGGCGGCTCGATCTTCAAGCAGAAGCTCGACCTCACCACCTACCTGCAGGATCGCAAGGGGCTGACCGCGCTGTGGGGGGTGTCGGTGGGTGACTTTAGCCAGCTTACCTTCCTGTATTCCTACGACGACACCATCGCGCAGGAGGTGGTGAGCCGCCTCATCACACCCGAGTCGCCCGATCCACCGCCCCGCCGCCGCCCGCTGCCGCCCCCGTACAAGGACATGCCGTTTTCGGAGACGTACTTCGCCACCTTCGCGGGAGTCACCTCCTCAATCACCCCGGCGTTCTTCATCGACTCTCGCGACGACCCGTTCGACCCCAATCAAGGACTGTCCCTGTCCACACGGGTCAAGACGGCCGGCGGCATTCTCGGCGGCGAGTTCAACTACGTCCGCCCGGAACTGGCCATCGCGTACTTCTACCCGGTGCGCCGGCGTTACATTGTCGCCGTCAATCTCGAGGGCGGCAGGGCCATTCCCTTCAGGGAGGGGGAGCTTCCCTACTGGGAGCGCTACCGCATCGGCGGCGAGCGCTCGCTGCGCGGCTTCCCGGTGTACCGCATCTTTCCCCGCGACAAGACGACGGGGGAGTACTTCCTGGCGGAGAACGGCGCTCCCGAAGGCGGTGATCGCTACCTGCAGCTCAACCTGGAGTACCAGATTCGCCTGGGCGGGCCGCTGAAGTTCATCCTGTTTTCGGACATCGGCAACAACTGGCATGAAGACCAGGGATGGGAACTCGCCAACTACCGCCACTCGGCAGGCGCCGAGCTGCGCATCTTCCTGCCCGTTTTCCAGGCGCCGTTGCGCTTCATCTACTCGAAGGCGCTCAAGAAATTCGACGAAGACCCCTTCGAGAGCTTCACCTTCTCCATCGGGACGACGTTTTGAGTCTCCCTGCCGCGCCTGACGGCGCCTCGCCGCTCACCGCTCTCCCTGCCGGAGGGGCCTACTGGCGCAGCGAGGACGAGCGCGTCGCCTTGACTCGGCGCCTGTTCGACGACACCGCCGCGGACTACGACCGCATCGAGAAGCTCATCGGTTTCGGCTCCGGCTCCTGGTACCGGCGGCAGGCGCTGCTGCGCGCCGGGCTTGAGGAGGGCATGCGGGTGCTGGACGTGGCGGCGGGGACGGGGCTGGTGACCCGGGAAGCCATCCGGGTGGTGGGCACGCCGTCGCTGGTGTGGGCGCTGGACCCCTCGCCGGGCATGCTCGCGCAGGCGCGGCGGAGCTTGTCGGTCCCCACCCTTCTCGGCCTTGGCGAAGCCATCCCCTGCCGGGACGGTCGGTTTGACTTCGTCGCCCTGGGCTACGCGCTGCGCCACCTGGCCGATCTCGACGTGGTGTTCGCCGAGTTCCACCGCGTCCTGGCGCCGGGCGGCCGGGTGTGCGTGCTGGAAATCACCAGGCCGGCCAGCCGCGCCGGCACCGCTCTGCTCAAGGCCTACATGCGCACCTTCGTACCCCTCGCCGCCCGGCTCGTCGCACGCCGGCGCGACACCCCCCTGCTGTGGCGCTACTACTGGGACACCATTGCCGCGTGCGTGCCCCCCGAGGCCGTCCTCGACGCGCTGCGCCGCACCGGCTTCACCGATGCCTCCCGCTACGTGGAGCTGGGGATCTTCTCCGAGTACACCGCGATTCGTTGAGAGACTTTGCGGCCGGTGATCCCTGCTTCGTGGCGGGCGGCCGCCAGCTACGTCGGGGTGACGGAGGTTTGCGGCTCGCACATGCCCGTCATCCCGAGGCCGCCTCGCGGCCGAGGGACCCCGCCGCGCTTGATCGACCGTCGTGCGCGGCGAGACCCCTCGCTGCGCTCGGGGTGACGGGGCGCTCTGCGCTCGGGGTGACGGGGCGCTCTGCGCTCGGGGTGACGGGGTGCTCTGCGCTCGGGGTGACGGAACAGGAAGGATGCTATCTCGTGTGCGGTGCGCTCGGAGTGGGGGGTTGAGGCGTCTCCTCGTCCACCCGCAGCGGCCGCGAAGTGGCGCCGTCGCCATGGCCGGTCATCATGGCGCGAGCGAGCAGCCGGCGTACGGCCGCCGGTAAGAATCGGCGGCGCAGACCGAGGCGTAGCGCCCAGGCGGCGAGGACGGCCAGGCGGCGAGCGCGGTGGTAGGACTCCTGCGCCGTCTGGGAAAGGTCGGCGACCGCCGGCACCGGGCCTGGCTCGGGCGAGAGGACGGCGATCGCCCGGCCGAGCAGGCCCGTGCCGTCGGCCATGCCGATGCCGCCGCCGGCGTCGCCGCGGTGGAACAGCACCGTGCGCCGGCGCAGCCGCACGACGTGTAGGACGCGGTGGAGGACCGGTGGCTCACCCGAAAACAGCACGACGTCACCTGGCTCGGCGCGGCGGTCGAGGTCGATCGCGACAAGCACGCGGGTGCCGGCGGGCAGGTTCGGGGCCATGCTGGCGCCGGCCAGTTCGATGGTGGCCGTGCGGCGCACCTCCAGCACCGGGGTGTGAATCGGGGCGTGCTTGGCTGCCGGCGTCCGCACTGGTTTGGCGGTGGCCGTGGCAACCGCCGCCGCCGAGATGGCCTTGGCCGTCGCGGCCAGGGAGCGGTGCTCGCCGGAAGGATCGTCCCCGGCCTCGCCAACGCCCAGGCGAGTGCGCACCTCGGCGACGGTGAACTCATCGGCGGGGCGGGCGAGACGCCAGCCGGCGGCGGCAGGGGTGATGAGGGGGGGTGCGGCGGCCAGGCGGGTGAGGACCTCGTCGGCGTCGGAGCCCAGAAACGAAGCGACGCGGTCCGCATCCACGGCGCCGTCCTCGGCCATGGCGGCGAGCAGCGCCACGGCGGCGTCGCCGGGAAGGGCGCGGGCGATCGGTTGCGGCCGCCCCACCACCCAGGAGGCTTCGGCGCCGAGCAGGACGGCGAACCAGAAGAGGAAGAGCGAGATGAGGAAGAACAGCACGATGGCCAGCGAGCCGTAGACGACGTTGAGGCCTTGGGCCAGGTCGAGGTAGAACTGGTAGCCGAGATGGATGAGCGTGAGAGCGGCGGCGGCGACGGCGGCGCCGGCGGCGACGGCTCGCCACGGCACGCGGGCGTGCGGTACCCAGCGGTACAGGGCCGCCAGCACGGTAAAGGCGAACAGCGCCGGCAGCGGGCGAGTGAAGGGGGCGAGCACGCGCAGCGTGGGGTGGCTCTGCAGCCAGTACAGCAGCGAGAAGAGAGAAACCAGCAGCAGCGGCCCCCAGATCAGCACGGCGAGAAACGACGCCAGCCGCCAGCGCAGCTTGCGCCGCGCCGCCACGCCCCAGATGGCGTTCATCACCGCCTCGATCTGGAAAAACGCGTTGATGGTGATGAGCGCCGAGATGACGATCGCCGCCCACCCCAGGGAGATGGTGCGCTCGGCGAAGGCGGCAAGCGTGGCGGTGACCTGAGTCGGGGAGAAGGGGAAGACGGCGGCGATGGCAGCGACGATGACCTCGGCGCGCTCGGGCTGCACCCGCGCCACCAGCGCCAGGGCGACGGTGAGCACGGGAACCAGCGACAGCAGGGTGGTGTAGGCCAGCGCCGCGGCGCGCAGGATGAGCTGGTCGCGGTGCTGGGCGCGGGCAAGCTCCGCCAGGAACCGCCCCAGGGCACCTGCCGTCCGCTTCACAGGGTGACCGTCTGCTCCAGCTCGGGCACCTCGCAGTGCCACCCCAGCCGCTCGGTGAGGCGGGTCGCGAAGGCGCGCGAGGAGGAGGGTTCGCCGTGGGTCACGAAGACGCGCTGGGGCGGTTGCTCGGCGCGGCTCAGCCAGATGGTGAGCTCGTCGGCGTCGGCGTGGGCCGACAGCGAGGTGAGCTGCATGATGCGCGCCTTGACCGGCACCATTGCGCCGAAGATCTTGATCTCGCGCTCGCCGTCGACCAGCCGCCGGCCGCGCGTTCCGGCCGCCTGGTAGCCGGCGAAAAGGACCGTGGTGGATGGGTCGCCGAGTCGGTGGCGGAGGTGGTGGAGGATGCGGCCTCCGGTCGCCATGCCCGACGCCGAGATGATGATCGCGGGCCCCTGGATGCTGTTGAGGTGCTTGGATTCGCTGGTCGTGCCGATGACGGTGAGGTTGGGCGGGGAGAGTGGGTCGACGCCACCGCGCGTCAACTCGCGCGCCTCGACATCGTGCTCACTCAAGCACGGGCGGTAGATCTGCGTGGCCTCCCGCGCCATGGGGGAATCGAGAAAGATTGGCAGCGGCTCGATGGCCCCGTCGGTGACGAGTTCCCGCAGGAAGTAGAGCAGCTCCTGGGTGCGGTCGATGGCGAAGGCCGGGATGAGCAGGACGCCACGGGTACGCTGCACGTCGCGGACGATCTCGGCGAGCTGCTCGCGCGGGTCGGTGGGGTCGTGCAGGCGGTCGCCGTAGGTGGACTCGACGACCAGGTAGGTGGACCCCGGATAGTCCTCGGGGGGCAGAAGCACCGGCACGTCGTAGCGACCCACGTCGCCGGAGAAGAAGACGTTGATGCGCTCACCGCCCGCCACCTTGACCGACAGCTCCACCGAGGCGGCCCCGAGGATGTGCCCCTGGCGCCGGTAGGTGGCCTCGCACCCGGGGAAAAGGGTGAAAGGTTGGCCGAAAGGTCTCCCTTCGAGGGTGTCGAGGGCGGCCCGCGCGTCCGCGACGTCGAACAGCGGCAGGGCGGGAGAGTGCCTGGAGGATCCCACCTTGTTGGCGAAGCGCGCCTCTTCTTCCTGCAGGCGAGCGGCGTCGGGCAGCACCACCTGCAGCAGCCGGCGCGTCGGCGCGGTGGCGAAGGTCGGGCCGCGAAAGCCGTCCCGCACGAGGCGCGGGAGGTAGCCGGCATGGTCGATGTGGGCGTGAGTGAGGATCACCGCGTCCAGCGAGGCGGGATCGCTGGGGAGAGGCGCCCAGTTGCGCAGGCGTAGCTCCCTGGGCCCCTGGAACAGGCCGGCGTCGATGAGAATGCGGCGCCCGTGCGCTTCCAGGAGGTAGCGGGAACCGGTGACCGTGCCGGCGGCACCAAGAAAAGTGAGGGTGGGCATGAGGGCATGATAGCGGGGTGCAGGCCGGAGAGGAGAGCCGGCCATGGGCGTGCCGCGCACCCGCTGCCGGTCGACGGCGCGCTCCCGGGGCACGGCCAGCGTCACGGGCATGGACACTGACACTGACACTGACACTGACACTGGCACTGACACTGACACTGACACTGACACTGGCACTAACACTGACACCGACA
>JBBINC010000080.1:0-14417 GCA_037444085.1 Acidobacteriota bacterium
CGGCCCCCCGAGACAGGGAAGCTGGGCACGGGGGGTTTCGCGGCGGTGGTGTGGGCGGGGGGCCGGCGAAACCCCCCGAAAAGGAAGACACGGGCACCGACACGGACACCGACACGGACCGTCACCGTCACGGGGACGGAGGCGAGGGCGCTCGGGGTTGCGCGGTCGGCGGAGTAAACCTCGGGGTGCGTGGAGGCGTACCACGCCGTGGCATCGGCGACGGGGAGAAGGGCCGGTGCGGAAGGAGCGCGGAGCATGAGTGCGAATCCTCTCGTTCGGTCCCGCCAGCAACGCGTGCTCGGCGGGGTGTGTGGCGGCATCGCCCAGTGGCTGGGGTGGGATGCGACCGCCGTGCGCATCCTGTACGTGGTGGTATCCATCGTGTCGGTGGCGTTCCCGGGCATCATTGTCTATCTTGCCCTGTGGCTGCTCATGCGCGAAGAGCGCTAGGGGCAAGGGCTCTCCGTCGGCCGGCGCGGTCCGCCCTGCACTTGACCTTGGCGCGCGTGGGCCCTAGCGTTGCCATATCTGGAGGTCTTCCGCATGCGCGGTGTGTACGTCTTGGTTGCGCTGCTCTGCATCGTCTCGGGGATGGCGGTGGCGGCGCCGCCGTTGCCGCCCAGCCTGGTGGCGCGCGCCGCCCAGGGGCAAGGGGAGGTGGAGTGCCTGGTGGTGCTGCGGAGCGCGGGTAACGGTCCGGCAGCGACGGGGAGGCGGTTGGGCGGGGAGGGACTTTCGGCGCTGCGCGAGGAGGCGGCGGCGCTGGGGGCACGGGAGGGGCGGCGCTTTGCACACCTGCCGGTGCTGCACCTGCACGTGCCCGCGGCGCGGTTGGTCGAGCTGGCGGCCAACCCCCGCGTGTCCGGTGTGGCGCCGCTGCGGCGCGCTCACGCCTTGCGCGGCGAGGGCAAGAAGCTCATGAACGTGCCGGCGGTGGCGGCCCAGGGCTTCACCGGCAAGGGGGTGGGAATCGCCGTGCTGGACACCGGCGTGGACGCCTCGCACAGCGAGCTGTCGCCCAGGGGCACTGGTGCCACGGCGAAGACGGTACCGTTGTACGACGCCATCGACAACGACGGCGACCCACACGATCAGGATGGGCACGGCACGGCCGTGGCCGGCATCGCCGCCGGCTCCGGCAACGGTGTCGCGCCGGGGGCCAAGGTGATTGCGGTCCGCGTCCTGGATGCAGATGGCGAGGGGACAAGCGTACAGATCCTCTCCGGTATCGACGCGGTGCTGACCTCCGTGGATGCAGGGAACCCCCACAACATCAAGGTGGTCAATATGTCCCTCGGCGGCTACGACGACAGCGACTGGCCGCCCGGTTCGGGCACCTGCGACGCTCTCTCTCCCGATTTCGCCGCCGCTTTCCAGGTGCTGGAGGAGGCCGGGGTGCTCACCGTGGTGGCCGCGGGCAACGGCGGCTGCTCCGGCGGCGTGGCATGGCCCGCCTGCCTCTCCCGCGCCCTGGCGGTGGGGGCGGTGTTCGACGACGAGATCTGCTCTCTGCCGGCGCCGCCGCCTTTCGATTGCCTGAGCCACGACCGCTCCTATGGCAAGGGGCAATGCATGTCGTCGGGGTGTTCCACCCGCAGCCGCCCCGATCGCATCGCCTGTTACTCCGACTCCGGCGAGAAGCTGGGCGTTCTGGCACCGGCCGCCTGCGCCAAGACGACCCGCCGAGGCGGCGGTTCGGAGGACTGCTTCGACGGCACCTCGGCGGCGGCTCCGTACGCGGCAGGGGTGGCGGCGCTGCTCACCGAGGCGCACCCCGGCCGGTCGCCGGCGCTGCTTGGGCAGGTGATGGAGACCACTGGCAAGGCGCTCCGCGACGACCGCAACGGCATCACCCGCAACCGCCTGGACGCTTCGCAGGCCCTGGTGGCGCTGGCCGCGGCCTGCGCTCCGGCCGCCACCCCGGCGGGGTTTGCCAGCGATGTGGCATCGATCTGTGGCCCGCAGCAGCTCACCCTGTCCTGGACGTCGTCGGGAGGCGGCTCCACCTATCGCGTCGCCGTCGCCACCGCCGCCGATTTCGCCGGTGCGCAGGAGTTCACCGTGACCGGCGCCAGTTGGACGTACACCCCGCAGGTCAGTGCCGACGCGACGCTGTACTTCCGCGTGGCGGCGGTGTCGGCCTGTGGAACTCTGTCGCCGTGGTCGCCGGCGGTGCAGGTGACCTCCACGACGGCCTGCCAGGGCCTGGATCACGTCTACGTGCTGCCGGGGGTGGCAGGCAGCCACCCCGGGGTTGGAGGAGTGCTGTGGTCCAGCGATGTGTCGGTGCTCAACCCGGGGACGGCCCCAGCCACGGTTCGGCTGGTGTTCGTCAGCGACGGCGGCGAGTCGGAGAAGGTGGTCACGCTGGCGGCGGGTCGCCAGCTGACGGCGCGCGAGGTGACCTCGTCGCTGTTTGCGCGGGCCGGCGCCGCGGTGGGGTTCGCCGTCGTAGAGAGCGACCAGCCGTTGGAGGTGTTGGGGCGCACCTACGCGCGTGGCGAGGTGGGCGGGGAGGTGACCTCCTACGGTCAGGCCATTGCCGCCACGGCGTTGGCCGAGGCGTTGGACGGCGCCAGCCTGGGCTATCTCCCCCATCTGCGCTCGGACGGGGCGTTTCGCACCAACCTGGAGATCGTCAACGCCGGCGAGGTGCCGGCGCGCGTCACCGTTCGGTTCGTGGGGGATGATGGCGCGACGCTGACCACCTTGGATCTCGGCGAGGTGGCCCCGCGCACCCGCCTGCAGCGCACCCGCGCCCTGCCCGCCGGGCTGGCCTCCGCCTGGGCGGAGGTGCGGGTGCAGCCGGTGGAGGCGCGCGTCGTCGTCTACGCCTCGCTGGTGGACGGCAGCACCGACGACCCCACCACCATCCCGCTCCGTGTGCGCCGGTGAGCGGCAGCGGCGAGGCGGTTGCAGACCCGTCGCGGCCGGGCGACAATGCTCCATCATTGGGAGGTCGGAATGCGATTCGGGGAGTATCTGCAGAGCCGGGGGATCCTGAGCCAGCAGGACGTTGACGCGATCGCCGAGGCGCAGATCAAGACCAACGTGTGGCTAGGGACGCTGGCGTACCTCTACAGCTACATGGATTTCTATCAGATTGGCCAGGTCCTCGAAGCGCAGGCGCGCAGCGGCCGCCTGTTCGGCGAACTGGCGGTGGAGTTGGGTTTCCTCACCCGGGCGCAGCTGGACGAGCTGTTGGACCTGCAACGGCGCAAGCGGGTCAAGTTCGGCGAGGTGGCGGTGGCACTGAAGTATCTCGCCGCGACGCAGCTCCGCCAGCATCTGCAGGAGTTTCACGCGCTGCGCAACCCCGCGCCGCCGCCGGACTGAGCGCCGTGCTATGGTGATGGCCGGGAGAGGTCATGGCACCGCGAGAAAAGCGCGTATTCAAGGTGATTTTCCACAGCCAGAACCAGGTGTTCGAAGTGTACGCGCGCAGGGTCTCGCCCGCCGAGATGCTGGGTTTCGTGGAGGTGGAGGAGCTGCTGTTCGGCGAGCGCTCGCAGGTGCTGGTGGACTCCTCGGAGGAGCGGGTGAAGGTGGAATTCGCCGGGGTCAGGCGCTTTTTCCTGCCCATCGGCGCGGTCATCCGCATCGACGAAGTGGAGAAGGTAGGCGCCGGACGGGTGACCTCGGAGGGCAAGGCGGGATCGGTGATAGCGCCGTTTCCAACCACCATCGTCACGCCCTCCAGGCAGTAGCCGGCCTGAGCCTGCCGGCTACAATACACCTATGAACGTTGGAACCCGGGACGTCAGCGGTGTGACCATCGTGGACCTGCGGGGCGACCTCGTCGCCGGAGTGGGCGACGAGGTGCTACGGGACGAGGTAAACCGGCTCCTCGCCGGCGACTGTCGCGACATCCTTCTCAACCTCGGTGGCGTCGGACGCATGGACAGTGCCGGCGTGGGTGAACTGGTGGCCAGCTGGAAGCTGGCTGGCCGTATTGGTGCCCGCCTGAAGCTGTTGCGCCCGGGAGACCGGGTGCGCTCGACGCTCCACCTGGCGCAGGTTCTGCCGCTTCTGGAGGTGTTCGAGGACGAGGCGGAGGCAGTGCGCAGCTTCGGGCTTTCGGGGTAGCGCGCCGGTTAGAGGAGGGCGGCCTGAACGATGGCGACCCAGGGAGCGATACTCGCTCGCTACCGCGCCATCGTTCCCGACTTTCAGGGCTTTCTCGCAGCTTCGGCACGTCCTCTGCCGAAGTGCGTCTGGGCCAATACCCTGCGCATGGCTCCGGGAGAGCTGGCGCGGCGGCTTGCCGCGCTGGGCTTCGAGGTGCGGCCGGTGCCGTGGTACACGCGGGGGTTTCGTCTCTCCGGCGCCCCCTCGCCGGGGCTGACGGTGGAGTTCCTGGCCGGCGCGTACCACGTACAGGAAGAGGTCTCGCTGCTGCCGGTGGCGATGTTGGATCCTCAGCCAGGCGAGCGTGTTCTCGACCTTTGCGCCGCGCCCGGCAACAAGACCGCCCAGGCGGCCGTGCACATGAACAACCGCGGCACCGTGGTGGCCAACGACCCGAGCGTTCGCCGGCTCGGCGCCCTGCAGTACAACCTGCATCGTCTGGGGGTGGCGTGCAGCGTCACCATCGCCGCGGGCGGCGGCAACCTCCCGGCCGCCGTCGGCTCCTTCGACCGCGTCCTGGTGGACGCGCCGTGCTCATGCGAAGGGACGACGCGCAAGCACGCCCACGTGCTGCGCGCCACCCGCCCGGCGCGCTGGCAGCGCCTGGCGGCAACGCAGCGGGCGCTGCTCGCCCGGGCGCTGCAGCTATGTCGCGCCGGCGGCCGGGTGGTGTATTCCACCTGCACCTACGCGCCCGAGGAGAACGAGGGCGTGCTCGACGCCGTACTGCGGGCGGCGCCGCCGCATGGTGTGCGGGTGCTGCCGGTCGAGGTGCCGGGCCTGCGCACGCGCCCCGGGGTGGACGCCTGGGAGGGGCAGCGGTTTCGGCCGGAGGTCGTCCTGGCGCGCCGCGTCTACCCCCACGAGAACGACACGGGAGGGTTCTTCGTGGCGGTGCTGGAGAAGCTGGATGACGCGGGTTCGCCGGCCGGCGAGGCGGCGGCGGAGCTGCCCGAAGCGCCGCTCGAGCAATGGCGCGCCGGCGTCGAGCGCTTCGGCATTTCACCCCGGGAGGTGCTGGATCGATTCGCGGTTTTTCGCGCCAATACCCGCACGCTGGCGCTGGCGTCGCGGGAGTTGCGGGCGCCCGCGCACCCCCGGCCGGAGACCGTCGGGCTGCCATTTCTTGAAACGGCGGGAGCCGTGCCCCGGCTGACGACGTCTGGCGCTCTGCTGCTCGGCGGCGCGGCGCGCGACAACGTGATCGAACTGGACGAGCCACAGACCGATGCTTTTCTGGCGCGGCGGTCCGTCGCCCTGACCGCCGGGCAGGTGGTGGCGTGCCAGGGCGGTGGGTATGTGCTGGTCCGCCACGGCGGCTTGACCCTCGGCACCGGCTCGGTGCGGCCGGCAGCGGGCGAGGGATTGACGCTGCACAGCGCCTTCCCCACCGCCTGGGCGGTGAAGAGCGGCCGCTCCCTCTTCCCCGGCGTGTCGCGGGAGTAGCAAAGTGACCGGCGCGGTTGTCAGGTCGGGATGGAGGATGTGAATGGCTTCCGAGTTGAACGCTCTCGTCACGGGCGTGGGCCGTGTTGCCCCGGGCTTGGTGATCCTGCGGGTGGCGCCGGACGGCTGGGAACTGCCAGACTTCAAGCCCGGACAGTTCGCGGTCCTCGGGCTGCCGGGCGCGGCGCCGCGGTGCGCCGAGGCCAACGGTGAAGAGGAGGCGCCGCCGCCAGAGAAGCTGCTGCGGCGTTCGTACTCCATCGCCTCCTCGTCGCGCCAGAAGGAGTACCTGGAGTTGTACGTGGCGCTGGTGCGCTCGGGCGCGCTGTCGCCGCGGCTGTTTGCGCTGCATGAGAAAGACCGGGTGTGGCTGTCACCCCGCGTCAGCGGCCTGTTCACGCTCGATTCCGTGCCGGCCCATGCAAACCTGGTGCTCGTCGCCACTGGCACGGGGCTGGCGCCGTACGTGAGCATGCTGCGCAGCCACCTGTTGCAGGAACCGGCGCGCCGCGTCGCGGTCATCCACGGGGCGCGTCATTCCTTCGATCTCGGGTACCGCAACGAACTGATGTGGATGGAGCGCTCCTTCCCGCACCTCTCGTACATCCCGGTGGTGTCGCGACCGCAGGACGAAGGGACGCCGTGGCCGGGTTTCGCCGGCCGGGTGCAGGACGCCTGGACGGCGGGCGAGGTGGCGCGCAGCTGGGGTGTGGCGCCTTGCCCCGAGCACACGCACGTATTGCTGTGCGGCAATCCCGACATGGTGGAGGAGATGACCACCCTGCTGGAATCCGAGGGGTATCGCCAGCACAGCCGGGCGGCTGCGGGCCAGATCCACGCGGAGAAGTACTGGTAGCGGCGCCGCCCTCCTCACCCCAGCCGGACGCGGGCAATGCCACGGCGCAGACGCCACGCCACCCGGGCGAGCAGCAAGATCGCCACGGTGGCCAGGCCGACGACCAGCCCCCACCAGAGTCCTCCCGGCCCCAGGCCCAGGTGGAAGCCGAGGAGCAGGCTGGTGGGCATGCCGAGGAGCCAGAATCCCAGCACGTTGATGATCATGGGGGCGCGGGTGTCGGCGGCACCGCGCAGGACGCCTGTGGAGACCACCTGCAGACCGTCGAAGACCTGGAAGAAGCCGGCGATGGGGATGAGCGCCGCGGCCAGGGCGGCGACCTCGACGACGTCGGTGTACGCCGCTGCCAGCAATCCGGGAACAGAGAGCAGGGCGAGGGCGCTCGCCGCCATGAAGCCGCCGCCGCACAGCAGCGCCGCCGCCGCGGTGCGCAGCGCCCGCGCCTGATCCCCCGCCCCGACGGCCTGTCCCACCTTGACCGCCGCCGCCGCCGAAACCCCCAGCGGCACCATGAAGGTCAGCGACGCCAGGCTGAGCGCCACCTGGTGGGCGGCCATCTCGACCGTGCCGAGTAGCCCCATGAGAAGGGCGATGACGCCGAAGGCAGCGAATTCCAGCTGGAACTGCACGCCGATGGGCGCGCCCAGGCGCAGCAGCGCCAGCAGCGGCCGCCACGCCACCGGCCCGAGCCGCCGCGGCCACACCGCAATCTCCCGCGCCAGCGCCAGCAACAGCCACGCCGCCAGCAGGAAGCGGCAGGCAGTGGACGCCCACGCCGAGCCCACCGCCCCCAGGGAGGGGATCACCCCAGGTACACCGAAGACCAGTACCCAGTCCAGACCCAGATTCACCACGTTGGTGACCAGGATCGCCGCCACCACCGGCCGCAAGCGCTGGCGCGCCTGCAGCGTCTGCCGCAGCACGAAGAAGGCGAAGAACGCCGGCACGCCGGGGGCGCAGACCCGGGCATAGGCGGCGGCCGTGGGAATCACCTCCTCGGGCTGGCGCAGCAGGCGCAGCACGGTCTCGGCCGGGAGCAGCAGCAGCGCCGTGGGCATGGCCAGCAGCGCCGCCAGCAGCAGCCCCCGCCGGACCGCCGCCGGCACCGCGGCCTCGTCGCCCGCCCCCACCGCCTGCGCCACCACCGGGTCCAGGGCGAGCAGTGCTCCCATGCCGAAGGCACACAGCGAGAAGAAGTACAGGTTGCCGAGGGCGACGGCCGCCAGCGCCTGCGAGGACAGGCGTCCCACCACCATGGTGTCCACGGTTCCCATGGCCACCAGCCCCACCTGGACGACCACCACCGGCACGGCCAGGCGGAGCATCTCCAGCACGTCGGAGGCCTGTGGCCTGGCTGCGCTGAGGGGGAGACGTTCCACGGTCAGGCAGCGTACCAGCGCCAGGGCGCGGCCGGGTTCAGGCCTGCAGCGCGAAGACCACGGCGGCGAGCGGCGGCAACTGCACCAACAGCGAGTGAGCGCGGCCATGACAGGGAATGTCCTGCGTGGCCAGCCCCCCCAGGTTGCCGAGTCCCGAGCCGCCATAGATGGCGGCGTCCGTGTTCAACAACTCCCTCCAGAACCCGGCGCGCGGCACGCCGATGCGGTAGGCCTGACGGGGTACCGGGGTGAAGTTGCACGCCACCAACACGGGAGTGCTCCGCGCCTCGTCCCAGCGCAGATAGGTGAGCACCGAGGTGTCGGAGTCGTTGGCGTCGATCCATTCGTGCCCGCGGGGATCGCAGTCGAGCGCGTGCAGGGCGGGCGCGCTCCGGTACAGCTCGTTGAGGTCGCGGAGCAGGTGGCTGACGCCGCGGTGCGGGTCGTGGTCGAGCAGGCCCCAGTCCAGCCCGGATTGGTGGTCCCACTCCCGCCACTGCGCCAGCTCGCCACCCATGAACAGCAGCTTCTTGCCCGGTTGGGTGAACATGTAGGCGAAGAGCATCCGCAGGTTGGCGAACTTCTGCCAGTGGTCGCCGGCCATGCGACCGAGCAGCGAACCCTTGCCGTGCACCACCTCGTCGTGGGAGAGGGGCAGGCAGTAGTTCTCGGTCCAGGCGTAGAGCATGCGGAAGGTCAGCTGATTGTGGTGGTACTTGCGGTGTACCGGATCAAGCGCCAGGTACTTCAAAGTGTCGTGCATCCACCCCATGTCCCACTTCAGCCCGAAGCCCAGCCCGCCCAGATAGCTGGGGCGCGAGACCATCGGCCAGGCGGTCGACTCCTCGGCGATCGTCTGCACGTCGGGGAAGCGTTCGTAGACCATGACGTTGAGCCGCCGCAAGAAGTCGATCGCCTCCAGGTTCTCGTTGCCGCCAAAGCGGTTGGGGAGCCACTCGCCGGCCTTGCGGGAATAGTCCAGGTAGAGCATCGAGGCGACCGCGTCCACGCGTAGCCCGTCGGCGTGGTAGGCGTCGAGCCAGTGGTAGGCCGAGGAGAGCAGGAACGAGGCCACCTCGTGCCGGCCGTAGTTGAAGATGTACGAGTTCCAGTCGGGGTGGAAGCCGAGGCGCAGATCCTCGTGCTCGTACAGGTGCGTGCCGTCGAAGTACGCGAGACCGTGCTCGTCGGCGGGGAAGTGGGACGGCACCCAGTCGAGAATCACGCCGATGCCGGCCTGGTGAAAGCGGTCGACGAGCCCCATGAACTCCTGGGGAGAACCGTAGCGGCTGCTGGGAGCGAAGTATCCGGTGGTCTGATACCCCCACGAGCCGTAGAAGGGATGCTCCATGACCGGCAGCAACTCCACGTGGGTGAACCCCATCTCGGCGACGTAGGGCACCAGGCGGTCAGCCAGCTCGCGGTAGGTGAGTTGCCGGTTCCCCTCCTCGCCGACGCGCATCCACGATCCCAGGTGCACCTCGTAAATCGACATGGGTGCGCCGAGGTGGTTGCGCTGGGCGCGCGTGCGCATCCACTCCCCATCGCCCCAGGCGTAGTCCAGGTCCCATACGATCGAGCCGGTACGCGGCGGAGTCTCGTGCAGCAGGCCGCAGGGATCGGCCTTGTCCACGCGGTAGCCGCGGTTGTGGGAGCCGATGTGGAACTTGTACGCGGCACCGCGCCGGACGCCCGCCACGAACCCCTCCCAGATGCCGGAGGAGCCGCGCGGGCGCAGGGGATGCCGGCCGGTGTCCCAGCCGTTGAAGTCGCCGATCACCGACACCCAGTTGGCGTTGGGGGCCCACACCGCGAAGCAGGTTCCCTCGATGCCGGCGCAGGCGGCCGGGTGCGCCCCCAGCTTGGTATGGATCTGGAAGTGCGTCCCCTCGTTGAACAGAAAGAGGTCGTCCTCGGTGAGCAGCGAAAAGGGCTGGACGGCGTCGGCACTCATGCCTTCATGGTGCCACACTTGCGCGGCGGTCGAAAGGCGAGGCTCTACAGCGCTCGTGGTCCACGCAGCAGCCGCGCGGGGAAAAGGATGATGGCGCGCAACAACTCGAAGACGCCGGTCACGGCAATCCCGACGAGCCGGAAGGGGAGCAGGAGGAGCCACACCAGTGGATAGAGGATGAGCGCCAGCAGCGCCAGCGGCCAGCACAGTACCAGCAGGATGATCCAGAGAATGAACGTCAGCATGGCGCCCTCCGGCTTGAAGATACGCATCGGGGAAAGGGAGGTTGCGCGCAGGGAAGGTGCGCGGCGGCCCGCGCGTTGCCGGCAAAGAGAGGAGACACGAGTGATGGCACGAGAAGGTTTGGCAGCCGGCAGTGCGGCGCCGGAGTTCGAACTCGAGGATCAGGACGGGCGGCGCGTGTCCATCGGGGAGTTTGCCGGGAAATGGGTGGTGCTCTACTTCTACCCCAAGGACGACACCCCCGGCTGCACCACCGAGGCGTGTCAGTTCACCGAGGGGCTCGAGGCGTTCGCGGGGTTGGACGCGGTGGTGCTGGGGTGCAGCCCCGATTCGCCCGCCAGCCACGCCAGGTTCATCGCCAAGTACGACCTCAAGGTGCGGCTGCTCTCCGACCCCGGCCACCGCGTGATGGAGCAGTACGGCGCATGGGGCGAGAAGAAGATGTACGGCAAGACCGTGCAGGGCGTGGTGCGCTCCACCGTGCTCATCGACCCCCGGGGGCGGGTGGCGCACCACTGGGCCACCGTCAAGGCGGACGGCCATGCCGCGGCGGTGCGGGCGAAGCTGGAGGAGTTGAAGGGGTAACCGGCGGCGCAGCGACCCCTCCGGGGGCGGTTCTCATTGCCGGGCTCGCTGGCGTACCCTGCCGTCGTGGTGACGATTCGCGCCATCGCTGCGGGCGGTGAAGGGGTTGGCCGTCTGCCGGACGGGTGTGCAGTCTTCGTCCATCGCACCGCACCCGGGGACGAGGTCGAGGTCGCTGTCACCCGCAGGCGGCAGCGCTGGGCCCGCGCGAACCTGGTCGAACTGCTTCACCCGGGAGAGGGTCGCCGCCAGCCGCCGTGCCCCTTTTACGACCACTGCGGCGGCTGCACCCTGCAGCACCTCACCGAGGAGACCCAGCGGCGGGCCAAGGCCGACATCCTCGCGCAGGTGCTGGCCCGCGTGGGCGGTGTCGAGGTCGCCACACCGACCGTCCTTTCGGCGCCACAAGCCTGGCGCTACCGCAACCGCATGACGTTCGTACTGCGCCGCCTGGGGAACGGTGTGGCGGCCGGCCTGCACGCCCTCGGCGAGCCGGATCGCATCGTCGAGGTGGACGACCGCTGCCTGCTGCCCGAGCCGGCGGTGGGACGCGCCTGGGCGCGGGTGCGCGCGGCGCTGGCGGCGCGGCCGCAGCTGCTGCCGCCGGTTCAGAGCGACGTGCAACTCACCGTGCGGGCCACCTTCGCCGGCGAGGTCCTGCTGCACGTCACGGGGGGAGGCGGCGGCTGGGACGCGCGGGAGCTGGCGCGGGCCACCGGGCCGTGGCTGGGGGCGTGGCAACGCACCCCAGACGGTCGCCTGCGCCGCCTGCTCGGTGTGACGGGCGAAGATGACCTCGCGGGCGAGCGCGTGTGCGTCGCCGGCGACAGCTTCGTGCAGGTCAACCGGGAAGCGGCGGCGCTCCTGTACCAGGAGGTGGAGCGACAAACCGGCGACGTGCTGGGCACCAGGGTGGTGGAGGCCTACGCCGACGTCGCCATCGTCTCCCGACGGCTGGCGCGCGCCGGCGGGCGCCTCGTCGCCCTGGAGGGCAACCCCCACGCGGCGGCGGAGGCGCGCCGGGCAGGGGGGTTTGAGGTGGTGACCGGGGCGGTGGAGCGGCATCTCGCCGCGGCGCTGCCAGCCGAAGTGGTGATCCTCAACCCCCCCCGCGCCGGCCTCGGCGCGGATGTGGTGGCAACGCTGCTGAGCACGCCCCCTCGCCGGGTCGTCTACGTGTCGTGCGACCCCGCCACGTTGGCCCGGGATGTGCGGCGCCTGGCCGGGAGCTTCACCCTGGCGGACCTGCGCTGCGTTGATCTCTTCCCGCAGACGGCGCACGTCGAGACAGTGGCCAGCCTGGTCGCGGTCCCGCAACACGAAGCGCGCGCCACCTGAAAGTCCGGCCGCGGGTTACAGGCGTCGCCGCGGGGGGTCTTACCAGGGGGCGGGCATGCCAAACGCCGCCCACTCCTCCTGCGCCGGCCCGTAGACACAGGGGATGACCACACCCGCCTGCCGAGCCAGCACGGTCATCTGCCCCCGGTGGTGGGCCTCGTGGCGGATGAGCGCCGACAGCACCTTGCCCCGGGGCCACGACTCCCCGTACATGGGGATCTCCTCGGCGAGCATGGCGTCGTTCCACCCCTCGGCCACCGCCGCGATCACCGCCTGCGCGTCCCGGCGGTAGGCGGTGAGCAGCGTCCCGACCGTGGTCGGTGGCGGCGCGTCCGCCGGGGTTGCCGCCACGGGGAGCTGGGCATGCGAGAGCATCTCCCCGAGGGTCAGGGTGATGTGCCAGGCGATCTGCCCGAGCGAGCGGCCCTCCGGGCTCACCCGCTGCGCCAGTGACGCATCCGTGAGCGCCGCCAGGAGCTTTCCGGTGGCCTCACTCTCCTCCCTGAAGTCATCAACGAAGTCATAGACCTTTCGGTACATTCTCGCCTCCCTGGCGCCCGTTCTCACGCCTGCGTGCGGTGTTCACGCCGCCAGCGCCTGCAGTACGGCGAGCGTAGCAAGGATCGCGGCGAACTGGAGGACCATGCGCAGAGCGGCGCGGCGGGCAGCCCCGTCCACCGGTTCTGTTGAGCGGCTCAATCCGGGCCGGCCGAACAGCACGGCGAGTCCGGCGGTTACAGTGAACCCCAGCACGTTCCACCACAACCACGACACCTGTGGCGCCAGCCAGCCCACCGCGAGCGTCGAGGCGACGCCGGCGGCCGCGGGCAACGCCACGCGAGCGGAGCGGCGGCCCGCGAGGTAGGCGACCGCGAACAGCGCCAGAGTCGGACCATAGACGGCGCTGCCGACCCGGTTGACCAGCTCGATGGTGGTCTCACCGGCACGGGCGAAGGCGAGGGCGGCAGCGACCGTGGCGCTGCCCCATGCCACCGTGGTGAGTCGCGCGACCCATACCGAGGCGGCCCATTGGCGCGGCAGGACCTCCTCCAGGGTGACGGCCGACAGCGAGTTGAGGGCCGAGTCCAGCGACGATACAGCGGCGGCCAGGATACCGGCCACGGCCACGCCGCGCACCCCGGCGGGCAGTGCCCAGGCGATGAACTCGGGGACCAGCACATCGGGGGGCTTGCCCGCGAGGCGGGCGGCGAAGGCCGGTTCGGTTTGCAGCAGAACGGCGAGCAGCACACCGAAGGCACAGCAGGTCGCCACCAGGGGGCAGCGGAGCCAGGCCGCGGTTGCCAGGGCTCTGCCGGCTTCGGCGGGAGAGCGCGCCGCCAGCAGCCTTTGCGCTTGCGTCTGATCGCATCCGTAGTAGTTGAGGTAGAGAAAGAAGCCGCCCAGCAGCATCGGCCAGAAGGCGAACGTGGCCCCGTCGCCGAGCCCGTGCCCGGCGAGGTCGAGGGTGCGCAGGCGCGCGGGCTCCACCGGCCAAGCGAGCGCACCATCGCGGTGTAGTCGCAGCGTCAGTGCCATCCCCGCGGCGAGAGTGCCGCCCCACAGCAGACCCAGTTGCAGCACGTCGGTGATAAGGTCCGCCGCTAGCCCCCCCAGCGCGGCGCAGGAACGGTACACCCCACACGGCCAGTACTGCCATGGCGAGCGGCACCGCCAGCTCGTACTGCAGCTAGGTCAGCCCTCCCCCCGGCCGCAGGGCGACGAAAGCCGGTGCGCCGATGAGGGAAATGGCGCTCACCTGGTTGGCGGCGAGGGAGGCGCCCATCGCCGACGCCGGTAGACGTCTCCCGGCCAGGTAGTAGTCGGCGGTCTGCCGATGGCGCAGCGCCAGGCGGGCAGCGATGACCACCAGACCGGCCAGGGATCCGACGACGATGGCGGTGTCGAGGAGGGTCACCGGCGGCGTCCCGTAAGCCGGCGCGCCCGCGCCTCCGCCTCCTCCGCGGTCACTGACTCCTTGACGCGGCGGCGCGCGTGGCGCAAGGAGGGGAACTCCCACCGGTGGGGACAGAACGAATCGCGCACCACCCGCCCCGACCCCAGGTCGAGCACCAGAGGGTACAGCGCACACCCCTCGGGGCGCAGCTCGTACACCGAGCAGGCGCCGCCGGCCGACAGGAAGACGCACCGACCGGCGCGGTTGGCCAACTGCCACGAGCCGTCCGCCGCCACCCGGAAAAAGCGCCGCTCGCCGGCCGCCTCCAGGCGCGCCACGTCCGCCTCGGTCAGGGTCATGCGCGTGTCCAGGCAGCACGCGTGGCATTCATGGATAAGGCACGGCGATAGCGCGGGCGCGGAGGGGCGCTCCTCCAGCATCCCTCGATCATACGCTCGCCCCGGCCTGGGGGGCGAATACCCGTACACGGGCACGGTCACCGACACGGTCACCGTCACCGACACGGTCACGGACACCGACACGGGCACCGGCACAACCCGCCCGGCCATCACGCGGGGGCTGGGTGGGTGGGCG
>JBBINC010000081.1:0-14219 GCA_037444085.1 Acidobacteriota bacterium
AGCTAGTTGACGGTCACACTGGCCTGTGCGTGCGGCGTCGCCCCGGGGTTGAGGCTCGATGGCAGCGACGCTCCCACGTTATTCGATGAACCGCCGCTCGCGACGCCGGTGGCCAGGAAGGTCGCCGAGGTCGCCCCCACCGGCACCGTCACCGAGCCCGGGACCGTCACAATTCCCGGTTCGGTGGAGGCGAGCGACACAGTGATCGGAACCGCAGCCAACGTCCCTGCCGGTTGCAGTGACAGCGTCAGCGTGACCGTACCGCCAGGGCCGGAAATGGTGGCCGTGGACGGGGCCAGGCTTATGTTCATGGGGTTCACGCTCACTGCCACGTTGGCAGACGGGATCGACGGGATCGCCGGGATGCTCCCGGTGATGGTCGCGCTGGGTGCTGGGGAGGCGGTGGCCACACCGGTGATGGTGAACTGCACCGAGGTGGCGCCGGCCGGGATGATCACCGAGCTGGGAACCGTCAGGCTGCTGACATCCGAGGACGTGAGGTTGACCGTGGTGGTTGTTGGTTGAGGGGAGGAGAGCGTGGCCGCACCTTGCGCCGTGGACCCCGCGTAGAGCGGTCCGGCGACGTTCAGCGTCAGGGTGAGCGCCGGGAGCACCACCGTCGCCGTGGCGCTAGCACCGCCCAGCGTCGCCGGCAAGGTTCCGGTGACGGTCACGTCGGGCGCCGAGGCCACGTTCTTGGTGACCTGGAAGGTGGCCGAGTTGGTGTTGGCGGCGATGGTCACCGAGGACGGCACGCTCGCCGCGCTCGGGTTGGAGGAGTTGAGGGTCACAGTCACCGGGCTGATCACCGGTGCGCCCAGCACCACCGAGAGGTTGGCAGTGCTGCCCACCGGCCCACCCATCGTCAGCGACAGGGGCAGGAACGCGATCGCCATGGGGTTCACGGTGACGTTGGCGTTGGCGGGCACCACGCCGGGCAACGCGACGCTGGCCGTGATGCTCACCCCCGAACCCGGCGCAACACCGGTCACCTTGAAGGTGGCGCTCGTGAGGCCGGCGGGGATCGACACGCTCGCCGGCACGCTGGCCACTGCCGGCGCCGAGGAGGAGAGGGTGACGGTGGTGGCAATCGCCTGTGGAACCGACAGTGTGACCGTCATCGACGCTTCGGTGCCAGCGAGGAGAGTCAGCGTCGGAGGCGAGAGCGTGAGCGTGGGAGGCGTGACGATGCGGCAGGAAGTGTCGCAGGGGGTCAGGATGAAGGCGTCGCTCAAGGTGTCGCTGCAGCTGTTGGCGACGTTGGTGATGGTCAAGTCCACAGGCGTAGGCACGTAGCGCTGGCCGTTGGCGCCGCCTTCCACACAGGGGATCTGATTGAACTGGAAGGCGGAGAAGTCTGGGAACGCGAACTGCAGCACGTTCTCGCTGACCCAGGTGGTGTCAAACTCCACTGGCGGGACCGTGCCCAGCCGCCCGCGCATCGCCGAGAGCCCGCCGTCGAGCTTCTCGAACTCGAAGCCGTTGACGGTGACCACGTACGTGCCCGGTCCGCAGGGAGTTCCCGGAGCCGGCAGGGTATTCCCCGAAGCCCCCGTGCCCGTGACGCCCACCGAGGTGATGAACGGCGTGGCTGGGTTGTAGGTGAAGTTGGGGCCCGTCGCCTTCAGGTTGGAGTTGATGTTGACCACCTCGGCGGGCCCGGTGACCGGCGTGCAGGCGCGGTTGGCGACCCGCCCGGCGCGGACCAGGATCAGTGTTCCGCCGACGGTGAGGGGCTCCGCCGGCACATCCGCCAGGGTGACCGTCACCGGCGCCGCGAACCCCTGCCCGTAGATGGTCACTTCGTCACCGCCGCGGTCGCTACCCTGGCTCGGCGAAATGGCGGAAATGAACATCGCCTCGCCGTAGCGGAACGGCAGCGTGTTGGAGACCTTGCCGGTGGTGACGTTGGTGACGCGCACGCCGGCGATGGCCGGGGTATCCGGCTCGGAGGGCGCCACCGACGGCGCCAGGCACACCACGGTGGTGAAGTTCACCGACACCACCTGCGCCTGGCGGAACTGACCCGTTGGGTACTCGAAGGTGACTTCCACCGGGTACTGGAAGCCGCGCCCGGTGATGGTCACCCGCGTGCCGCCGTCGATCGGTCCGGAGTTGGGCGTCAAGGAGTAGATTTCCGGCGTAGGCTGCTCGGCGATGTAGAGGAAGCCGTTGGTCAGCGTCACCTGCGCGTCGCGCCCGGTGCCGTACTGGCTGGTGACGGTGATGCTGGCCGGGGTGTCGGCCGGCAGCGGCTGCGCCGACACCGCCGGGGTGAGGATGGTCACCCGCTCGCCGTCGGAGGAGACGTCGGTCACTTCGGCGGCGCCACCCGGATCGAAGACCACGTTGACCGGGGGCAGCAGGAAGCGGCCGTTGATCACCACCTGCTCGCCGCCGCGGGCGGAGCCGCGGTCGGGCTGCAGGTAGTAGATCAGCGGCGGCCGCGACTCGCCGATGTAGGTGAAGACGTTGGCGAAGGTGGCGGTGCGCGGGTTGGCGGTTCCCACCAGGTTGGTGATGCGGATGGAGACCGGCACGTCGGTGGTCACCGGGGTGGGCGAGGCCTGCGGGGTGCGCAGGGTGATCTGGGTGCCGGCCGCGTTGACCGTCACCGCCTCGGCCGGCAGGGTGTTGCCAAGCGGCGCCCCAAGGATGAACTCCACCAGCACCGGGGCGGTGAAGTTCTTGCCTGTCAGGATCACCTGCTCGCCGCCGCGCGGCGTACCCTGCGACGGCGCCACGGTGTACAGCGCCGGGTCGCCGGTGTCCGGAACATAGGTAAAGGCGTCGCCGAGGGTGACCTCCTGCTGCTGAGTGGTCTCGGCGCGGGTACGCACGGTGACGTCGACGGTTTGCTCCGCCGTGATCGAGCCGGAGTGACGCGGCGTCAGCACGACAAGTTGCGCCTTGTCCGCCGAGATGGTGGCCACCTCGGCCTCTTCACCGCCGAAGAACACCCGCACCGGGGCGTGGTAGTTGGCGCCAAAGATGCGCACCTGCTCGCCGCCGGCCCAGGCGCCGCGGGACGGGTCGAGGGAATAGATGCGCGGCTCGCCCAGCGGTTTTTCGTAGGTGAAGGCGCTGTCCATGGTGGCCGACTGCTCGCCGGAGGTGCCGGCGGCGGCGGTGACGGTGATCGAGGCGATCACCTCGCCGGTGGCCGTCAGGTTGCCGGGCGGGGTGATGAGCTGGATCTGGTCCTTACCTGCCGACACCGACACCACCTGGGCGACGCGATCGACGCCGGCGATGTTGAACACCACGTTGACCGGGGAGATGAAGCCGCGCCCGAGGATGGTCACGCTGTCGCCGCCCTCGGCCTTGCCGCGGTTGGGCACCACCGAGTAGATCGCCAGGTCGGCCTCGGAGACGTAGACGAAGGCGCTTGCAGCGGTGTAGGAGCCGGTCTGATTCTTGACCTCGATGGAGGCCGGTACGTCCTGGGTCACCGGCTGCGGCGACGCCTCCGGAGTGCGCACGGTCATGCTGCGCCCGTCGGTGGCACGCGTCACCACCGCCGCCGCACGGCGGGCATTGATCGGCGAGCCGATGTCGAAGAACACCTCGGGCACGCCACTGCACGCACCGGTAGCGGTGTTGATCTCGGCACAGAAGCTTTCGCCGTACACGGTGATCACCTCACCGCCGCGCGGCGACCCGCGGTTGGGCTGCACCGCCAGCACCACGGGCGCGCCCGGCTGGGTGGAGGTGGGAGCCCAGGTGAAGCCGGAGCTGCGCGTCACGCTCTGCTCCTGGGCGGTGCCGGCACGGGTGATGACGCGAACGTCGCGGGCGCCGGCGCCGAGCGCGGTGGGCCCGGCGAGGATGTCGATCTGCGTGCCGGCGGCGTTGACCGCCACCACCTGCTGGTTCTCGGTGGAACCGCCGCCTGTCATCTCGACGCGCACCGGGGTGACGAACCCGGAGCCGAGGATGGACACCGACACCGGTCCGGGGAGCACGGCGGCGGAAGGAGTGACGGCGTAGATCAGCGGGCCGGAGAACGGGCGCTCGTAGGTGAAGGCGCTGTCCATGGTGGCCGACTGCTCGCCGGAGGTGCCGGCGGCGGCGGTGACGGTGATCGAGGCGATCACCTCGCCGGTGGCCGTCAGGTTGCCGGGCGGGGTGATGAGCTGGATCTGGTCCTTACCTGCCGACACCGACACCACCTGGGCGACGCGATCGACGCCGGCGATGTTGAACACCACGTTGACCGGGGAGATGAAGCCGCGCCCGAGGATGGTCACGCTGTCGCCGCCCTCGGCCTTGCCGCGGTTGGGCACCACCGAGTAGATCGCCAGGTCGGCCTCGGAGACGTAGACGAAGGCGCTTGCAGCGGTGTAGGAGCCGGTCTGATTCTTGACCTCGATGGAGGCCGGTACGTCCTGGGTCACCGGCTGCGGCGACGCCTCCGGAGTGCGCACGGTCATGCTGCGCCCGTCGGTGGCACGCGTCACCACCGCCGCCGCACGGCGGGCATTGATCGGCGAGCCGATGTCGAAGAACACCTCGGGCACGCCACTGCACGCACCGGTAGCGGTGTTGATCTCGGCACAGAAGCTTTCGCCGTACACGGTGATCACCTCACCGCCGCGCGGCGACCCGCGGTTGGGCTGCACCGCCAGCACCACGGGCGCGCCCGGCTGGGTGGAGGTGGGAGCCCAGGTGAAGCCGGAGCTGCGCGTCACGCTCTGCTCCTGGGCGGTGCCGGCACGGGTGATGACGCGAACGTCGCGGGCGCCGGCGCCGAGCGCGGTGGGCCCGGCGAGGATGTCGATCTGCGTGCCGGCGGCGTTGACCGCCACCACCTGCTGGTTCTCGGTGGAACCGCCGCCTGTCATCTCGACGCGCACCGGGGTGACGAACCCGGAGCCGAGGATGGACACCGACACCGGTCCGGGGAGCACGGCGGCGGAAGGAGTGACGGCGTAGATCAGCGGGCCGGAGAACGGGCGCTCGTAGGTGAAGGCGCCCACCATGGTGTCCTTGGTCTCGGCGGTGGTGCCCGCGCCCGCGGTGACCACCAGATCGGCGATGCGCTCCTCGGTGGTGCCCTGCGGCAGCGTCGGGGTGACCGCCTGGATCTGCGACCCGTCGGCGCTCACCGACAGCACCTGGGCGTGGTAGTCGGCGGCGCCGACGCGGAAGTCCACGGTCACCGGCGAGGCAAAGCCGCGCCCGCGGATGGTCACCTGCTCGCCCCCCTCCGGCCGCCCGCGGTTGGGCGTGATGGAGTAGATCGCCAGGTCGCGCGGGGTGGTGGGGTGGCTGAAGGTGACGATGGTGGAGGCTTCCCTCTGCGGCACCCGCGCCACCACCTGGAAGCTCCCGGCGGTGCTGGAGGACAGCGTCGCCGTCGCCCGCCCCGACGAGGTGGTGCGGACGATCTCGCAGGTGCCGTTCTCGAACGCCGGGTCGGTGGCGCCGCCGGGCACGCACCCGGAGACCGTGAAGGTCACCGAGGTGCCGTCCGCGACCACACCGCTGCCGGTCGAGACCGTCGCCTGGAAGAGGATGCTGCCCCCCACCAGCGCCTGCGCCGGCGTGGCGGTGAGCACCATGGTGTAAGCCGTCGGCGTGGGCGTGGCGGGCGGTGCGGTGGGGCTGTCGGAGTTGCAGGCCGCAAGCACCCCCACGCTGGCCAGGATCAACCCAAAAAGAAGATGCTGTCGCTTCATGGTCGTCTCCCGCATCTCACGCCTCACGGAGTTGCGAAGTAGAAGTTGATGGTCACCGGGAACTGCACGGACAGGCGCCGGCCCGACACGGTCTTGCCGAACACCTCCACGTCGAGCCGCTGGCGGATGGTGCGCTTGCCGGTCTCCACGTCGATGCCGCCGTTTTCTGGGAAGAGCTGCGAGAGGGGCATCTGGCGGAAGTAGTCGGACGGGAAGATGCGGTAATTCTGCAAACTCGCCTGTCCTCCCGCCGGCACCGTGACGTTGTAGTACCAGCGCCACTGCGGCGACGCCTTGGTGCCGCCGTCCGTGCGCGAGGCGGTGACCACCCAGTCGGTGAGGATGGCGTCCTGCTGCCCCGACAGGATCGACCCCGGCGCCTTCGCCTGGGAGCGGAACGTCATGTTGCCGATGGCCACGTCCACCGGCAAGGCGATGTTCACGTCCGCCACCCCCTGCTGGATCTCCACGGTGATGAAGACATCAGCCTCGGTGTCGGCGGAGTGGTTGCCGGAGCAGCCGGAGAACCCCCCGGCGAGGGCCAGGATTGCGAGAGCCGAGAGCGTCCTTGTCGTCATGTGCGCCCCCTCGTTCCTTAGTACTTCACGATGCGCGGCGTGATGAAGATGAGCAGTTCTTCATGCAGCCGGCGCACGTCGCGGTTTTTGAACAGCAGGCCCACCACCGGGATCTTGGAGAGTCCCGGCACACCGGCCATGCCGTCGTTGTCCTGGAACTTGTAGATGCCGCCGATCACGGTGGTGCCGCCGTCGCGCACCAAAAGGCGCGTCTGCGCGTCGCGCGTGACAATCGGCACGTTCTGCCCGCCTTGCAGGTTGGCGCCGGGCAGAGGCTCGCGCTTTTGCAGGTTGATGTCCAAAATGACCGTCCCCTCGGCGGTGATCTGCGGCGTCACGTCGAGGCTCAAGGTGGCGTCGACGTACTGCACGGTCACCGTGTTGTTGGCCACCGTCTGCACCGGCAATTGCAGGCCGCTCTGGATGTTGGCCTTCTGGTTGTTCTGCGCCTGCACCTTGGGGGTGGAGACGATCTTCACCAGGTTGTTGGCCTCGGCCGCCTGCAGGGCGAAGTCCAGGTTGAAGGCGCCGAGGATGTCGGAAAAGCCGATGGCGAGTACGGCGTTGCCCGGCGTGGCCAGGCCGACGCGACCACCCACATCGTAGCTGTGCGGGAAGCGCCAGCCGGTGGTGGTGCCGTGCCGGGCGTCGCCCAGCGCCGAGAACCCCCAGGTGACCCCCAGAGCCCTCGAGAAGTCGCGCGTCGTCTCGACGATGCGCGCCTCGATCATCACCTGCGGCACCGGCGTGTCCAGCGAGTCGATGAGCGCCAGCAGGCCATCCACCCGATCCACGATGTCGCGGATGATCATCGTGTTGGTGCGCTCATCGACCACCACCTCGCCCACCTCGGAGAGCAGAAAGCGCTTCTGTTGCAGCAGTTGGGCCACGGTCGAGGCCTTGGCGTAGGACAGCACCTTGGTCACCGTGCGCATCGGCTTGGCCCGCTCCTCCTCCCGCTTGAACTCGGCGATGGAGCGTTTCTCCTGCATCAGCTTGGTGATGCGGGCGACGCGCAGGACGTTGTTCTCGACCACGTAGTCGAGGCCGTTGATCTTCAGGATGATGTCCAGCGCCTGATCCCACGGCACGTTGGTGAGGTTCACGGTCACCGAGCCCGATACCTCCGGGTCGACGACGATGTTCAGGCCGGTGAGGCCGGCGAAGGTCTTGAGCACGTCCTTGACATCGGCATCCTTGAGTTCAAGGGAGAGAGGCTCGCCGGTGAAGCGCCGCTCCTGGGACTCCACCTCGGTGATCGAGGCGGCCATCGTGTCCACCGACGGCGAGGACTCCACCAGCGCCGTGCGGGTGGTGGTCCAGGGGGACTCGCTGCGCACCTCGCGGCCGGCCGCCGGTGCCGGGTTGCTCGCCGGCAGGGGCGGTTCGGTGAGAGCGCCGGAGGCCGCGCCCGCCTCCACCGGCGGCGCCTGCCTCGGCGCGGGCAGCGGCACGTCGGCGATCACCACCGGCGGCGGCGCCGCCGCAGCGAGGGTCACCGCCGCTTCGGTTGCCGGCGCCTGGGTCACCGCCGGCCGCGGGTTGGAGACCGGCTCGGCCGCGGCGACCTCGACCGCCGCCGGGGGCTCCTCCACCGGCTGCACCGGGGTTGCTTCGGCCACCTCGAGCACGGGTGCCGGCCAGATCGGCTCGGCCGGAATCGGCGTCGGCGGCGCCGGCTCGGCCGCGGCGATCACCACCTCCGGTTCGCGTGGGGCCGGGGCCGGCGCCGAGGCAGCCACCGGAGCAACCTCGCCCACCCTCAGCACGCCGCCGCGCGCCGTGCTTTCGAAGGTGAACGGCATTGGCCGCTCCAGGTCCACGACGATGCGCACCACCGCGTCCGGCTCCACCTGGTTCTGGGAGACGCGCACGCGGCGAACGCCCGAGGCGTCCACCGGGTGCATGCGGCGGTTGACCCGGTTGACCACGCCGAGAAGATCGACGACCACGCGGTCCGGCTCGGGCAGGGTGAAGACCTTGGCCTGCAGCGGCCCGCTGCCGGCGAGCAGCACCGATACGCCGGCCTCGTCGGCCACCGCCAGGAGGTCGTCCAGATCGATGGACGCCGGGCGGCGCGCCGCCGTGCCCGCGGCGGGCACCAGTCGTACTTCAATCCCTGCCGGCAGCGCATCCACCGCCACCTCGCGGCCGGCGGCCAGCGCCAGCCGCAGGGTGGTGCCCCTGCCCGCCTCCCCGGCCAGCAGCGCGGCGCTCACGAGCCCCTCTCCTTCGGCCGAGACCGGGCTCACCCGCGCCGCCAGCGCGGCGTGCGGGAACGACAGCACCACCACGCCGGGCTCGCCTGCCAACCGGGTGTAGGCCAAGGGGCCGGAGGCGCTCACCACGAGCGCCGGCGCCGGCTCGGGGGTCCACGCCATCCCCAGGATGGTGACCCCTTCCTCGCCGCGCGCCGCCACCGGCACCACCATGAGTGCGACGGCTGCCACCGCCACAATCGCGCGAAAACCTGTCGCCTTCATCGCAACCCCCTGAGAACTCATTGCAGCGTCCGGACGATCTCGCGGTAGGGCTTGAGGCTCTGCGGATCCGCCACCTGAACTTTAAAGATCACCCGCCCGGGCTCGATTCGTTCCACGGTGCCGTCCCACAGGACGGCCCCTGCGTGCAGCAGGTAGCTGGTATTGTCGGTTCCCTGGATCATCGCCACGAACCCGTCGGGCAGCCGCACGATCCCCTGCAGCTTGATCTCATCCACCGCCATGCCCCGCAGGCCCGGCGGGCGATCGCCGAGATCCTCGCGGAGGCGGCCGGAGAGCAGCGAACGGAACGGATCGCGCCGGCCGGCCGGGTCATAGCTGAAGGCGCCAAGAGCGTCCGCCGCCTCCTCGCCGCGCAGGATGCGCTCGACCGTAGAGGTATCGATGGGTTCGTCGGCCGGCAAAGCGGGCGCCTGCGCGATGGCCACGGCGGCCACCGCCAGGATGGCAAGGGGAGTGAGCACGCGGATCATTGGCCTCCTCCCTTCGGCTCGTCGTAGATGAACGTTTTCATGGTGAACGTCGCCGACATCGTGTACACCCCCGAGCGCTCGGCCGACAGCGCCATGCTCTCGATGTTGATGATTCGCGAGAAACGCGACAGGCGGTCGAAGAACATCGCCAGCTCGTGGTAGGAACCCTGCAGCTGGACGCTGATCGGCCACGCCTGGTAGAACTCCAGCCGCTGGAACGCCTGCGGCTGGAAGGAGACGAAGCGGAAGCTGCCGCGCTCCATGAGCGACTTCAGCTTCTTGATGATCTCGTCGGTCTGCTTGGCGGTGGGCAGAATGCGCAGCAGGCGCTGTAGCTCGCCATCCAGCCGCTCGAACTCCTCGCGGAACTGGGCCAGGCGCGCCTCCGCCGCCTTGCCCTCGCGGATCTTCTTGTTGAGCTCTTCCAGCTCGGCGGTGCGCGCCGTGATGTCCTCACGGATGCCCTTCAGCCAGTACGACTCGGAGGCCCAGATGAGGCCCCCGGCGATGATGGCGCCGACGAAGGCTGCGAAGTACCAGGGACGGGTTTCGAGGTCGAGACCGGCCATGCGCGCCCCCTAGCCCTGCTGGCCGGCCGGCCCGGGCGCCGCCGGCGCGTACGTGAAGTTGCACGACAGGTTGAAGGAGAACAGGTTGGCGCGATCCTGCTGCATGATCTGCAGGCTGGGCTCCTGGAAGAAGGGACTCCCCGCCAGGTTGGCGATGAAATTGGCCACCGCGTTCTCGTTCAAGGCCTGGCCGCGGATCGTCAGCGTCGTGTCCTTGAGATCCACGTTGGTCAGCCAGAGCAGCTCCGGCAGCGCCTTGGACACCTCGTCCATGATGCGCACCGGGCCAAACTGGTTGGCCTTGAGTTTTTCGATGATCTCGATCTTGCGCTTCAAATCGGCGTTCTTCTTCTTGAACTGCTCCACCTCGGCGATGATCGGCTTCAAGCGCTCGTACTCGCGGCTGGCCTCGTTGACCTCGGCCTGCAACCGCGACAGCGTCGAGCTGAGCTTCCAGTAGGTGATGCCGACGTAGCTGATCGCCACGAACAGCAGTGCCAGAACGATGTAGTTGTTGATGCTGCCGGTTCCCATGGAGACGAGCGGCGCCCGCGCCACCTTCTCGGCGCGGGCCTCGGCGAGGAGATTGATCTTGATCATGGTCGCTTACTCCCCGACCGCCCGCAGGCCCATACCCACGGCGATGGCCATGGCCGGCGCGTGGCGGTTCAACCACTCCGGCGGAAAATCGCTGTCCGAGTACTCGATCTCGCGGAACGGGTTCATCACCTCCACGCGCGCCCCGAGACGCTCCTTCAACATGGCGTCGAGGTTGAGCACCTGGCACGAACCCCCGGCCAGGTAGATCTCGTCCACCTTGTCGAAGTTGGAGGTGGTGTAGAAGAACTCGATGGTCTTCTCCAGCTCGGCGGCGAGATCCTCGCTGACCCCGTTGAGCACGCCCAGGATGGTCTGCGGGGGGTAGTCGCCGAGCTGCGTGCCGGTCTTCACCGCCTCCGCCTGCTCGCGGGTAAGGTTGAGCTCCCGCTGAATCGCCTCGGTGTACGCGTTGCCGCCGAAGACGATGTCGCGCCAGAACACCGACTGACCGTGCGCCAGGATGTTGACGTTCATGATGTGCGCACCGATGTTCACGAGAGCGACCACCTTGTCGGTGGCCGCGCCGTAGTTGTATTCGAATGCGTTCTGCAGCGCGAACACGTCCACGTCCACCAGCTTCGGTTCCCGGCCCAGCTGGGTCAGGATGCCGGTGTAGTCGGCGATGCGGTCCTTCTTGGCGGCGACGAGCAGTACCTCCATGGTTTCGGCGTCGCCGCCCAGCACCGCGTAGTCCAGGTTGATCTCGTTGATGTCGAAGGGTAGGTACTGCTCGGCCTCCCACTGAATCGACTCGGCGAGCTCAGCCTCGGGCATGGCGGGGATCTGGATCTTGCGGATCGCCACCGACAGGCCCGACAGCGACACTCCGAAGGTCGTCGACCGCACGCTCTGCTCCTGGATGAGCCGCTGCGCCACTTCTACGACAAGCGACGAGTCCATGACGGTGCCTTCGACGATGGCCTCGGGGGAGAGGGTCGCGTGCCCCGCGTGGGCGAGGGCGTAGCGACCGCCCTTGGCGGGCTTGAGTTCGACCAGTTTTATCGCCGATGAGCCCACATCCAATCCGACGATCTGCTTCTTCTTACGTAGCAGCACGGTTCACCGCCTTCGCCGTTGGTTTCTTCCCGCCCGGAATTGGCGATTCAAACTCAGCGTCCCCTTTTGCCCCTAATCTAGCGAGCGATTTCGGGCTTGTCAAGCAAGCGTTGCCGTTCCGACGCTCTTGGCAAAACGGAAGACCTGCGCTACACTCCCTTTCCCCGCGCGCGGGGTGGAGGAATCCGTGGCTCGGATGTGTGAAGTGTGCGGCAAGGGGATCATGGTTGGACATCGCATCTCGCATGCCCATAACGTGTCGAAGCGTACGTGGCGGCCCAACTTGCGCACCGTGCGGGCGCACCTCGAAGGACGCACGGTGAGACTGAAGGTGTGCACCCGCTGCCTGCGCAGCGACCGCGTCGTCAAGGCTGTCCGGTAGCGGATGCGGCTGTTTCACGGGCTCCATTTTCGACGACTCTCGACCGCCCTTCCCGTCCGCGGCTCGCCTCCATTCGCCCGATTTGTGACTCTCGTCACACCCGCGACGCCGCGTAACGAAGCTACCACCCGTTCCAGGTGGTCCCGCCCGCGTATTTCGATGATCAGATCGATGGTGCCGAGGCTCTCATCATGGGTCGCCAGGTGACAACTGCGGACGTTGGCGCCCTGGTCGGCCACAACCTTGGAGATCGAAGCCAGCATTGAGGCGCGGTCTTCGAAGCTGACGTGCACCGGAACCGAGTACGAGCCCGCTTCTCCCTCCCACGCCACCTCCACCTCCCGCTCGGCGGCGAACAGCAGGCGCCGCACGTTGGGACAGTGGGCGGTGTGCACGGCGACCCCCTTGCCGCGCGTGATGTAGCCGACGATCTCGTCGCCGGGCAGGGGGTTGCAGCACTTGGCGCGGTAGACGAGGAAATCCCTCGCCCCCCTGACGACGATCACCGCATCGCCGCTGGGCACCGGCCTCAGTCTGACGGGGGGGTGCGCCTCTTCCGCCGGCCGCACCAGCGGCGCCAGCACGTCCCGGGGGGCGACGCGGCCGTAGCCCATGGCGGCGAGCAGGTCCTCTTCCTTCGCCACACCGTGGTCGGTCATCACCTTCTGCAGTCCGCCGTCCTCGCGCAGGCGCTTGAGGGTGACGCCGAGCTTGCGCCCCTCGCGCTCCAGCAGGCGGCGGCCGGCGTCCACCGCCTGCTCCTTCTCCTGGCGATTGAGCCAGGCGCGGATCTTGTTCTTGGCCTTGGCGGTGACCGCCCACTCTAGCCAGTCGCGGCGCGGCACCTGGTTGGGCGAGGTGACGATCTCGACGATGTCCCCGTTTTTCAAGGGCGTGCGCAGCGGCACCAGGCGCCCGTTGACGCGCGCCCCGGCGCAGCGGTTGCCCACCTCGGTGTGCACCCGGAAGGCGAAATCGATGGCGGTGGCGCCCTGGGGAAAGGCCAGCACCTCGCCGCGCGGCGTGAAGGTATAGATCTCCTCCGGGTGGAGGTCCAGCCGCAGCGAGTTGAGGAAGTCGCGGGGATTGTCGAGCTGTCCTTCCACCAGGCTCTTGAGCCACGCGATGCGCTCGCTCTCGTGGCGCGCTCCGCCTCCCTCCTTGTAGTGCCAGTGGGCGGCGATCCCCTGTTCAGCGATCTCGTCCATCTTCTGCGTGCGAATCTGCACTTCGAAGGGCTGCCCCTGCGGGCCGATGACCGAGGTGTGCAGTGACTGGTAGGCGTTCGGCTTGGGCATCGCGATGTAGTCCTTGATGCGCCCGGGGACCGGCCGCCAGAGCTGGTGAATGAGACCCAGCACCGCGTAGCAGGAGGGAACGTTGTTGACGATGACGCGAAAGGCCAGGAAGTCGTAGACCCGGTCGAGGCCGATCCCCTGCCGTTCCAGCTTGCTCCAGATGGAGTAGAGGTGTTTCACCCGCCAGTGCACCGAGCCCGGGATCGAGTGTTCCTCCAGCAGGCGCTCGATGACCTCGCGAACCTCGGCAATGAGCGGCGCCGCCAGCCTCTCGCGCTGCTCCAGCTGCTCCTTCAGGCGGGCGTGCTCGCCCGCGTGGAGTTGTGCGAACGCCAGGTCCTCCAGCCGCGCCTTGAGCCCGCCCATGCCGAGCCGATGCGCGATCGGGGCGTAGATCTCCAAGGTCTCGGTGGCGATGCGGCGCCGCCTGGGTTCGGCCAACACGCCCGCCGTTTCCATGTTGTGCGCCCGGTCCGCCAGCTTCACGAGGATCACGCGCACGTCGTCGATGGAGGCCAGCAGCATGCGCCGGAAAGTCTCGGCCTGAGCCGCCTGGCGCGCGGCGAACGACCGCTCCATGGTGGTGATCTTGGTCAGTCCCTTGACCAGCGAGGTGATGTGCTCGCCGAACTGCGCCTCCAGTTCCTCCTCGCTCACCCAGGTGTCTTCCAGCAGATCGTGCAGCAGACCGGTAGCGATCGCCACCTCGTCCAGGTGCATCCCCGCCAGCAGCCGAGCCACCTCCAGCGGGTGCACCAGGTAAGGCTCTCCGGAGACCCGCCGCTGTCCCTTGTGGGCCATGGCCGAGAAGACGTAGGCGCGCCGCAGGAGCACCTCGTCGCAGGCGGGGTGATAGGCCTGGACCAGCTCCAGGATGTCCTCAAAGCGGGGCAGCGGCTCGCTCACTTCAATCATTCTACAGGCACGCGTAGAATACAACCGGCTCGGTGGTTAGGATTGAGCAGGTGAGAAGAGAAGGAAGGTGAGCCGGCGCCGATGTCCGTGTCGGTGACCGTGTCTTCCTTTTCGGGGGGTTTCGCCGGCCCCCCAAGCTCTCTTGAGCGGGGGGCTCCGCTCTCCG
>JBBINC010000082.1:0-14063 GCA_037444085.1 Acidobacteriota bacterium
GGGGCCGGCGAAACCCCCCGAAAGAAAGGACACGGTCACGGTGTCGCCCCACCCACCCCGGCCTGGCTACATTGGCGACGAGGTCGATGCGGCGGCCGCGCGGCGGGGCGTTCGACTCCCTCGCCTCCCCATCCACCAGGCGGGATCGGCGGTACGAGGGTTGGCAGGGGGTTGCAATTCGCCTTTGACTGGGGGGAAAACTCGCGCTAATCTCATTGTATGCGGAGAGTGTCGGCGGCACGACAGTTGGCGCTGTGGATCGGCCGCAAGGGGAGGGGGCGAGTGCAGCTCGCCTGGGGCAACACCACCCTTGCGCTGTTCGTGGACGGACTGCAGATCCTGGCGGTGGAGGGAGACGACGGGGAACGGCTGGCATCGGCGTTCGGCTTGGTGTCGGACCGCGATTGGTTTCGCGAGGCGCAGGCTGCGGTGAGCGCGGGTCAGGTTTCACCGGGCGAGGGCGCGGCGGTGGTGAAGAGGGCGCTCCAGGCGCGGTTGCGGGAGTTCTTCCTCGCCGGCGACGGCGTCGTGACGTTCGACAACGAGCTGCCGCTGGAGGCGGCTCAGTTCACGATCTCCTACCCGCACTTGATCATCGAGATGATGCTGGGCACCGGCGCCGACGAACTGGCCGAGGTATTTCTGCCCGATCCCGAACTGGTGCTTTTTCGACTGCCGGACTTCGCCCGGCGGGTCGGTGCCCTGGGCCTGACCGACGAGGCGCTGGCCGTGTTCGCGAAGATCAACGACGTGCGTTCCGCGAGGGAAATCGTCGAACCTTCCCCCCACAACCGCACGCTGGTGCTGCGCCTGCTCGCCACGGCGGTGGGAGCGGGCCTGGTGGACGCCTCCCCGCGCTTGGCCGACGTGGTGCTGCCCCCGGCCGAGCCCCTTCCTGATGACGAGCCCGCGCCGCGGCGAGCGTGGCTGGCATGGGTGTTGGTGCTGGCGGCCATCGGAGTGATCGCGGCGGTGCTCGCCGTGCTGCGTCCATGGGAGGAGCGCCCGGCGGCCGCCGCGCAGGGGCCGTGGTCGATCGCCGTCGACGGTGGTTGTCAGCCCGCCGAAGTGGAGCGGCTCTACCGCCGCCAGGATGGCAATCGAGGCAGTTATCGAGTGGTGCCCTTCGGGGAGGGAAACGAGCGTTGCTATCGTCTCGTCTGGGGGCGATTTCCCGATCGTGGCGCGGCGGAGCGGGAGATGGCAGCGCTGCCCGACGGGGTGCTGACGCGCGGATTCGCACCGCACGTCGTGCGAACGGACGAGCCCCCGCCATGAAGGTCGAGGGTCGGCGAAGGATAAGGGTTTCGCGTATGGTCGAGCAGTTACCACATCAGGTCCCCTTCGCCGCCGGCGAGTTTCCGGTCGTGCTGCGCGGTCTCGTGGCGGGTCTCGCCGAAGGACGGTTGGACGCGACGACGGGGGAAGTCCGTCGCTCGCTGTGGCTCGAAGCCGGCCAGGTTCGCGCCGTGGCCTCGACGGACGAACATGAGAAACTGGGAAACTGGCTCGTCGAACAGGAACTTCTGAGCGCTCGTGACATGGCCCTCGCCCTTCTGCACCAGCCCGAGGGGGTGCTTTTCGGCAAGATGTTGATCGAGAAAGGTCTGCTGGATGTGGAGACGCTGGGGGTGGAACTGGAGCGGCTGGCGGTGCGAATTGTGGCCGCCCTGGTCGCCAGTGAGGGGGTGTATGCCCTTCACCCCACGCTTCGCCTGCCTGTCGACGCAGCAACCATGGACATGACCACCGCTTCGCTGATCATGGCGGCCTATCGCGTGCTTCCGGAGGCGCACCTTCCGTTGAACGGCCTGACCCCGGACCAGTACGTGTGGGCGGCTGAGGACGCCCTGCTGCGCCACCAGGCGGTGAACCTAACGCCGGCGGAGGCGTATCTCGTGTCGCGAATCGATGGCACGAGTACGGTGGTGCAGCTCGGAAGGTTGGTCGGCATGCCCAGGGGCAGCATGGAGCGTGCGCTGCTCGGGCTGCAGGCCGCAGGCCTGGTGGAGCTGCGGGTGTCCCGGGCGGGCCGTCCCAGTGAACCCATCGCGGTGGCGGTGCCGGCCGCCGCTTTGGGCGAGGAGTCCGAGTCGCAGCGATTCACTCCTGAGCAACAGCAGGAGTACGAGCGCGTGATCCGTCTGGTCGACGAATGCCGCCGCCAGGACTTCTACCGGCGGCTCGGTCTCGACCGGCGGGCGTCGTACGAGGAAATCCACCGGCGGTACGCCGACATGACCCGATTGTTCCACCCCGACCGGGCGCGGGAGCCGCACCTGCGGTTGCTCCGCCGCGACCTCAAGGAGATAGCGCTGGCGCTGAAAGAAGCGCACGAGACGCTGTCCAACTCGTCGCGCCGGGCGGAGTACGACCGCCGTCTGGCCGAGCACCGCCCCGCTGCCGCGCCACACATGGACGACCTCAAGCGCGAGCAGGCCAGACGCGAGTTGGCCATCGCCAACGTCAAACGGGCCGAGGAGCTGGTTCGCGCTGGAGACGTGGGGATGGCCGTGCAGCTGCTGGAGCAGGCGGTGCGCTTCCACCCGCAGCCTCGCACCCTTCTTACCCTCGCCCGGCTCGAATTCCGCAACCCCATGTGGGTGCAGCGGGGGCTCGATCACCTGCGACGCGCAGTCACCGTCGACCCCACCTTCGTGGATGGTTGGATCGAGCTGGCCCAATTCTGGGAGCGCCGGCGCCAGGCGGCGAAGCAGCGGCACTGCCTCGAGCGCGCGTTGGAGAACGACCCCACCAACGAGTGGGTGGCGGCGACGCTCAAGGCGCTTGTGCGCAAGCGCTGAGCACCATGCCCTGGCTGCTGGATGGAAACAACCTGGCACGTGGAGGCTCGCGGGAGCGCGTGAGGCGGGCCGCACTGGAGCTGGTCCGTGTCCAGCGCGTCAAGGTCATGGTGGTGTTTGACGGGGCGCCGCCGTCGGGGACCGGCGAGGTGGAGAGGCTGGGGCGGGTGGAGGTGCGCTACGCGCCGCAGGCCGACACTGCCATCCTCGACCTGCTGGCCGCCGGAGGGGCTGGGTGGAGGCTCGCCACGGACGACCGCGAGCTGGCACGGCGGGCACGGGACAGGGGAGCAGAGGTGGTTTCGGGGGTTTCGTTTTGGGCCCGGGTCGAGACACCGGCCGCTGGTTCGGCGGCGACGGAGGAGCCTGTGCCAATGTGGAGGCGGGAGCTGGCGTTCTTTGAGGACTCGCGGAACCGGCTCCCATCCCCCCCGGCGCGCGTCGTGCGTCGGCGAGCGGGCGCGCGGCGCGGACGGTAGTGTCGCCACAGGGGCGGGTGTGCGGCGGCAAGGAATGTACAATGGAAACGGCGCCGGAGGAGGCGGGTGCTCGCGTCGACTGCGCGGTGCAGGCGGGGAGGAAAGTCCGAACTCCAGGTGGGAGCACGCTGGGTAACGCCCAGCCGCGGCAACGCGAGGGAAAGTGCCACAGAAAAGATACCACCCGGCGGAGGCCCCAGGGGCCAGGCCCCGGGTAAGGGTGAAAAGGTGGGGTAAGAGCCCACCGCTCGATCCGCGAGGGTCGGGGCACGGCAAACCCCGTGCGGAGCAAGGCCAAATAGGGGAGTCAACGGCGCCCACCACCGGTTCCCTCGCCACCACGGGAGGGAGGGCTCCCGGGTAGGCCGCTTGAGCGCATCCGTGAGGGCGTCGCCAGATGAATGAGTGCCCACCCCGCTGCGGCGGGGGGACAGAATTCGGCTTATAGCCTCCTCCGGCGCCCCTGATGCTCCTCTCGGGTCGGCGTGCGCCCCTCTTGGTTGGTGACCCTTTTTCCTGCCCGTGTCGGTGGTACCACCGGCGTCGGGGTGACCGGTGAGCCCGGCCGGCGGGAAATGGCTCCCGACCCGGGGGCCAGCCGCGGAAACGGAATGCCCTCACCGGCCGCGGCGATTGCACGCCGGTATCGACGCTGCACTGAGGCGGCGCGGGCGAGGTGAGAGATGGCCAGAGCGAGACCAGCACGAGGCGGCGGCCGCGCCGGCTCGCGCGTCTTCGACGTCCTGCTCCGACTGATCGAGCGGGGCGGCGACGCCCTGCCGCATCCGGCGACGATTTTCCTCGTTCTCGCTCTGGCCGTGCTGCTGGCCTCGGCGGTGGCGTCGTGGCTGGGCGGGCCGGCGGCTCGCCCCGGTACCGGCGAGGTGATCAGGCTGGTGAACCTGCTCACCGTGGAGGGGTTGCACCGCATCCTCGACACCACGGTCATCAACTTCACCAGCTTTGCGCCGCTCGGCACCGTGCTGGTCGCCCTGCTGGGGATCGGCGTGGCGGAGGGCAGCGGCCTGCTCGCCACCTTCCTGCGCCTGCTGGTGCTGGCCGCCCCCGCCGATTGCTCACCTTGGTGGTGGCGTTGGCGGGCCTGCTGTCCAACGCCGCCAGGGAGATCGGCTACGTACTGCTGATTCCCCTCTCGGGGGTGATCTTCCTGGCCGCCGGGCGGCACCCGGAGGCGGGCATGGCGGCGGCCTTCGCCGGTGTCGCGGGCGGGTACAGCGCCAACCTCGTCCTCGGCACCATCGACCCGCTGCTCGCTGGGTTGACCCAGGAAGCGGCGCACATCGTCGATCCCGCCTACCAGGTGAGTCCGGCGGACAGCTACTCCTGGCGGTGTCCACCGTCCTGGTGGCCTTTCTCGGAACCTGGGTGACCGAACGGATCGTCGCCCCCGGCTCGGTCGCTACACCGGTCGCCAGCGGGGCAAAGGCGAGCTGGCGCTGCTGTCGGCCGCCGAAAGGCGCGGGTTGGTGTGGGCCGCGGCGGTCGTCACCCTGTTCGCTGCCGTGGTGCTGGCCGGCGTGCTGCCGGCCGGCGGCTTCCTGCGCGATCTCGAGACGGGGGCATCCTGCGCTCACCGCTGCTCACCGCCATCGTGCCGTTCATCTTCCTGGGCGGCGCCCTGGCCGGCGTCGCCTACGGCCTCGCGGCCGGGACCTTGCGCTTTGATGCCGACGTCATGAAGGCGATGGGGAAGTCCATGGAGACGCTGGGGTCGTACATGGTGCTGGTGTTCTTCGCGGCGCAGTTCGTGGCCTACTTCAACTGGTCCCACCTGGGACTCATCGGCGCGGTGAAGGGGGCGGAGATCCTGCAGGCCTCCGGCCTGGGAGGCATCCCCCTGATGCTCGGCTTCGTGCTCCTGTCGACGGCGGTCAACCTGCTCATGGGCAGCGCCTCGGCCATGCGGGCGGTGCTGGTGCCGGGGTTCGTGCCGATGCTCATGCTGCTGGGGTACACGCCGGAACTCACCCAGGCCGCCTACCGGGTGGGGGACAGCGTCACCAACGTCATCTCGCCCACCATGTCGTACTTCGCCCTGATCCTCGCGGTGGTTCAGCGCTTCGACCCTCGCACCGGCCGCGGCACCCTCATCGCCACCATGCTGCCGTACACCATCGTCTTCCTGCTGGGGTGGAGCCTGCTGCTGGTGGACTGGATCGCCCTGGGTCTGCCGGTAGGTCCGGGCGCCGGGCTGCGCCTGGCGTCCTGATCCCTGGGGCTGCCCTCGGCGGTGCCGTCGTTGCGCGGCGCCGGTGCCACCACCCAGGTCGTCGTGCTGCTGGACGATGAGGGCGCGGGGCAGGTGCGCGTGCGCCTGGCGCAGCACGGCTGGGGCGAGGGGGAGGACTGGGACGCCGGCTACGCCTAGTTCGACCGGGCCCGGGCCTACGTGCTGCAGCGCCTGAGGGAGACTCTGGAGGCCGCGGCCACTCCCCAGGGGTTCGACGCCAGGGGGTGGAGCTGGCGCCGTCCCCCCGAGGCGTCAGGCGTTGCGCTTGGCAAAGTCGTCCATGAACGCCACCAGCGTTTCAACTTGCTCGACCGTGACGGCATTGTAGGTAGACACGCGGATGCCGCCCAGGGAGCGGTAGCCCTTCAGGCCCACCATGCCGTTCTTCTTGGCCTCGGCCACGAAGGCGGCGTCCAGCTCCTCGGAGGGCAGGTTGAAGTCGACGTTCATGAACGAGCGGTCGTCCTTGACGGTGACGTAGCCCTTGTAGAACGCCGGGTAGCGGTCGATGCAGCCGTACAGCAGCTCGCCCTTCCGCCGGTTGTTGCGCTCGATGGCGGCCAGCCCGCCGATCGACTTGTTGTAGGCGAGCACGTTGCGCAGGATGTAGATGGAGAAGCATGGCGGGGTGTTGTAGAGGGAGTTCTTGTCGGCGTGGATCCTGTACTGGAGCATGGAGGCAAGCTTGTCGGAGCAGGCGGCGAGGAAGTCGTCGCGGATCAGGGCGACGACCAGTCCGGAGGGGCCCAGGTTCTTCTGCGCGCCGGCATAGATGAGGCCGAAGGGGCGCACGTCGAAGGGGCGCCACATGAAGTCGGATGACATGTCGCACGCCAGGGGGATACCGCCGGTGTCGGGGAAGCTCTTCCACTGCGTGCCGTAGATGGTGTTGTTGGAGCAAAAGTGCACGTAGGCGGCGTCAGGGTTGACGTGGATCTCCTCCGGGCGGGGCAGGCGGCGGAACCCCTCGTCCTTGGTGGAGGCGATGATGCGCACGGCGTCGCCGGCGACGATCTTGCCTTCCTTGTAGGCCTTCTCCGCCCACTGCCCGGTGATGATGTAGTCGGCCTTGCGCCCCGAGTGCAGGATGTTCATGGGCAGCATGGCGAACTGCAGGTTTCCGCCACCCTGCAGCAGCAGCACCTTGAAGTTGGGCGGGACGTCCAGCAGCTCCTTGACGAGGGCGATGGACTCCTCGTGCACCGCGTCGTACTCCTTGGCGCGATGGGAGATCTCCATCACCGACATGCCGGTGTTCTCGAAGTTGAGCAGCTCCGCCTGAGCGCGCTCCAGGGCGGGCAGCGGCAGGCCGGCGGGGCCGGCGTAGAAGTTGATCACACGGTGCGTCATGTCGTCCTCCTTGCGCGGGTGGGCCCGCTACACCTTGAAGTCCTTGAGGATGGCCACCACCTCGTCGCCAATGCGCAGCAGGTTCTCTCGTGAAGACGCGCCGATGTGCGGGGCCATGAGCACGTTGGGCGCGGATAGCAGGGGCGAGGTGGGGTCCGGCGGGTCGGAGTACCAGACGTCGGTGCCGTAGGCGGCGACGTGACCCGAGGCCAGAGCGGCCGCCAGCTCCTCCTCGACCACCACCTTGCCGCGGCCGGTGTTGATGATGATCACGCCCTTCTTCATCCTGGCGATGCTGGCGGCGTTGATCATGCCCCTGGTGTCGTCGGTGAGGGGGGTGTGCAGCGACAGGTAGTCGGAGGTGGCGAGGACCTCGTCGAGCGGCTTCATGGCTGCCACCTGGTGCTGGGGCACGAATGGGTCGGCGGCAATGACGTTCATACCGAAGGCCGCGGCGCGCTTGGCCACCTCGCTGCCAATCAGGCCGACGCCCACCAGTCCCAGCGTCTTGCCGAACAGCTCGGTGCGCTTGAGCTCCTTCTTCAACCACTTACCATCCTTCATGGAGGTGTGCGCCTCGACGATCCGGTTGGGAATGGCCAGCATCATCGCCATGGCCAGCTCCGCCACCGCCACCGAGGAGGCGCGGGGGGTGTTGCGCACCTCGATGCCGCGCGCCTTGGCTTCCGTGCGGTCGACGTTGTCGAGCCCCACGCCGCCGCGGATGATCAGTTTGAGCTGGGGCGCCTTGGCCAGCCAGTCGGCGGTGGCTCGGGTCTTGGAGCGGATCAGGGCGACGTGCGCATCGCCGAGTCGGCTCATGTCGTCGGTGACCTCGCCGAAGGGCGCAAGGCGCTGCGGCAGCGAGGCGTCGAAGGCGTCACAGATGAGGATCAACATGTCGGGCTCCCTTTCGTTGTGCGAGGCAGCGCGCCCCGCCCTACCAGGTGTCCAGCGTGCGGACCAGCAGGCCCGAACGCAGCTTCGGCTCGAACCACGTGGACTTGGGCGGCATCACCTGGCCGGCGTCGGCCACCGCCATCAGTTGATCGAGAGTCACCGGGTGCAGGGCGAACGCCACCGGCCACCCTTCGCGTACACGCTTCTCCAGTTCTCCCAGGCCGCGGATCCCGCCGACGAAGTCGATGCGCTTGTCGGTGCGCGGGTCGGCGACCCCGAGTTCCGGCGCCAGCAGGTTCTCCTGCAGGATCGAAGCATCCAGGGAACGCACCGGGTCGCCCTCGGGGTAGGTGCCGGGGCGGGCGATCAGCCGGTACCAGGCGCCGTGCAGGCACATGCCGAAGTGGTGCACGACGGCCGGGCGCGGGGTGTCGGTGGGAGCGACCTCGAAACGGGTGGCCAGGGCGGCGAGGAACTCCTCCGGGCTGCGGCCGGCGAGATCCTTCACCACCCGGTTGTAGTCCATGATCTTCAACTGATCGTGGGGGAAGAGGACCGCCATGAAGTAGTTGTACGGCTCGTCACCGGTGTGGCGGGGGTTGGCGGCGCGCCGCTCCAGTCCCACCCGCGCCGCCGAGGCGGTGCGGTGGTGGCCGTCGGCGACGTACAGCGCCTCCACCGCCGCGAACTGGCGGGTCAGCGACTCGGTGAGCGCCTCCGGCACGACCCACACGGTGTGCCCGATGCCGTCGTCGCTCTCGAAGTCGTACACCGGCGCTGCGGCGACGACCTGGTCGATGATGGCGTTGACCGCCTCGCGCCGGCGGTAGGTGAAGAATACCGGTTCGGCGTTGGCGTTCTGCTCGGCGACGTGGCGGGTGCGGTCGTCCTCCTTGTCGCGGCGGGTAAACTCGTGCCGCTTGATGAGGCCCTGCTCGTACTCGGCGCAGGAGGCGGCGCACACCACGCCGTACTGCTGGTGCTCGCCCATGCGCTGCCGGTAGACGTAGTAGGCGGGGCGCTCCTCGCGCATCAGGGTCTTCGAGGCGATGAGGCGGCGCAGGTTCTCCACCCCCTTGGCGTACACCTGGTCGCTGTACAGGTCGACCTCGCGGGGGAGATCGATCTCCGGCTTGATGACGTGGAGGAACGACAGCTCGTTGCCGGCTGCCATGGCACGGGCCTCCTCGGAGCTGAGCACGTCGTAGGGAGGGGAGGCGAGACGAGCCGCCAACTCGGGGCGGGGGCGAAGCGCCCGGAAGGGACGAATGTCGGACACGGGAAACCTCCGGCCACGGCGCGACCGTGACCTGTGAAATCTATCACGACGCCTCACCGCAATGCCATCCCTCCGGGGAGGACCGGCGGACCAGCGGACACGCCGGACACCCCGTCACTGGCAGGGTCGTCACCAGCGCCACGCGGGTTCAACCGAGTTGCCGGGCGAAGCGCGCCCGAGCAGCGGCGAGAATCACCGCGGCGAGCGCGAGAAGGGCGGCGACCTGGGGCCACAGCACCTCGAACCCCACACCTTTCAAGAAGACTCCCCGCAGGATGACCACGAAGTAGCGCAGCGGCACCAGGTAGGTCACCCACTGGAACAGTGGGGGCATGTTCTGGATGGGGAAGACGAAACCGGAGAGGTAGATTTGCGGCAGCATGAAGACGAAGGCAGCGAGCATCATGGCCTGCTGCTGGGTGTGGGAAAGGGTCGAGACCAGAAGCCCCAAACCCAGCGTGCACAGCATGAACGGAAGGCACATGACGAGCAGCAGCAGCAGCGAACCGCACAGGGGGACGCGGAAGTAGAGCAGCACGATGGGCAGGGCGGTGAGGATCTCGATGAACCCCACCAGAGCGTAGGGCGCCAGTTTCCCCAGGATGATCTGCCCCGGCGAGAGTGGTGTGACCAGCAACTGCTCCATGGTGCCCAGCTCCCGCTCCCGCACCAGCGCCATGGCGGTCAGGATCATGGTCATCACCATGATGATCATGGCCAGCACCCCGGGGACCATGAAGTTGCGCGACGTGAGGTCAGGGTTGTAGAGCACCATGGGGTGCAACTCCACGCCCTCCCCCGCGGTGGCCTGCCGCGCGGCGAGCTGGAGTGTGCCCAGGGCGTAGCCGAGGCCGACCGTGCCGGCCGCCGCGTCGGAGCCGTCGGCGAGCACCTGCACCGGTGCGGGCGCCCCCGCCGCCTGCCGGGCCGAAAAGTGGGACGGGATGGTGAGAGCGATGCGCGCCTCGCCGCGTTCCATCATCGGGTCGAGGTGATCCTGGGAGTCGGCGGTCGCTACCAGGCGGAAGAAAGGGGAGGAGGTGAATCGCTCGATCAGGGTCCGGCTTGCCGCAGTGCGGTCCAGATCGGCGACCGCCAACTCCACCCGCTTGATGTCCGTCGTCGCCGCGTATCCGAGGATGAGAAGCTGGAAAATCGGCGCCACGAACAGGACGGGTAGGATCTTGGGATCGCGCCTGAGCTGCAGCAGCTCCTTGACCAGCAGGCTGGCCAGCTTACGCACGGGCGCCTCGCGGGGAACGCATCTAGAGGCTCCGCATCGTGCGGACAGCGGCGACACCCAGCACCGCCGCCGCGAAGACGCCCAGGGCGAGCATCTCCATGCCCCACACCTCGGGACCTGTGCCCTTGAGCACGATGCCCCGCAGCGCCGCGAGGTAGTAGCGGGCCGGCACGATGTGGGTGATCGCCTGGATGGCCGCGGGCATGGAGGAGATGGGGAATATGAAGCCGGACAGCAGCAGGGTGGGCAGCATGGTGGAGAACAGCGCCGCCTGGAACGCCACCTGTTGGGAGTCGGCGATGCTCGAGATGAACACCCCCCATCCCAGGCCTCCGAGCAGAAAGAGCAGGGTGACGAGAGCCAGCCACAGCAGCGAGCCGCGCAGCGGCACGCCGAACAGGGCCCACGCCAGGGCCAGCGAGCCGGCCGCGGCCGCCGCGGCGAGGACCAGGTAGGGGAGGGTCTTGCCGGCCAGCAGTTCCAGCGCAACCAGCGGCGTGGCGCGCAGCGACTCCCAACTGCCCCGCTCCTTCTCGCGCACCACCGCCAGGGCCGAGGCGATGACCGTGGTCACCATCAGGATGAACGCCACAAGGCCGGGCACGAGGAACCGGGAGGAGGCGAGGTCGGGGTTGAACCAGACCAGCGGCGTCGCCGGTGCGACGGCGGGGGCGACCTCTCCGGCCGGCGCCACCGCGGCGGCGATCTGGCGGGCGTAGGCGAGCACGGTAGTGGCCATCTGCGAGTCCGAGCCGTCCAGCACGAACTGCAGGCTGCCCGGGCGGCCGGCGGCCAGCGCCGAAGCGAAGCCGCCTGGGACGACCAATGCCGCCTGGGCCCGGCCGGAGTCCAGGAGCGGGTCAATGGCGCGGCTGTCGGCACCCCGGTGCACGAGATCGAAGAACCCCGAGCGCACGAAGGCCCGCTCCACCTCGCGCGCCGCCCGGCTGCCGTCCAGGTCGACGACGGCCAGGCGTACGTGCCGCACGTCGAACGACAGCGCGAACCCATAGATGAGCAGCAGCACCGTGGGCATGCCCAGCAAGGCAAGAGCGGTGCGCCAGTCGCGGCGCAACTGCATGAACTCCTTCATCGCCACGGCGAGGGTCCGGCGGATCATGCCGGCTGCCCGAGGGTCTTGTTCCCGGTTCGGGCGGTGGCGATGGTGCGGACGAAGACATCCTCCAGGGTTGGCGAAGCAGCACGCAGCTCGGCGCCGTCCTCACCGCAGCCGGCGAGCGCCTCCCGCACCCGCGCGGCGGCCTCGGGGGTGGTCAGGACGACGTGCAGGGCATCACCGAAGAGGGCGGCGTCGGCCACCCCCGGCGCCTGTTCCACTGCCGCCAGCACGGCGGCGGCCGGTCGTTGCGGGCGCACTTCCACGACCAGGCCGTCGCCGAATGAGGCCTTCAACCGCGGTGGCGTATCCAGCGCCACCAGGCGGCCGGCGTGCATGAGGGCGAGACGGTGGCAGCGCTCCGCCTCGTCCATGGAGTGGGTGGTGACGAAGACCGTGGTTCCCTGGGTGGACAGCTGCTCGATGACGTCCCAGAAGCGCCGGCGGGCGGCGGGATCCACACCACCGGTGGGCTCGTCCAGGAAAACGACGGGTGGTTCGTGGAGCAAGGCCGTCCCCAACGCCAACCGCTGCCGCAAACCCCCTGGCAGCTCCCGGGTCAGGGTGCGGCGATGGGCTTCGAGGTCGGCCATGTCCAGCGCCCACGCGCGGCGGGCCGCGGCGCGGGCGCCGTGCAGGCCGTAGGCGGCCCCCCAGAAGCGCAGGTTCTCCTCCACGGTGAGGTCGGTGTAGAGGGAGAAGCGCTGCGACATGTACCCCACATGCCGTTTGATCTCGGCCGCCTGGGTGGCCACGTCGAAGCCGGCCACCGCGGCGCTCCCCGAGGTGGGGGCGAGCAGTCCGCACAGCATGCGGATGGTCGTGGTCTTGCCGGCGCCGTTGGAGCCCAGAAAGCCGAACACCTCGCCGCGGGGCACCTGGAACGACACCGCGTCGACGGCGCGGAAGGCGCCGAAATGGCGGCTCAAGCGCCGCGCCTCCACGGCCGGTGCGGCGTTCATTGGCCTACCGCTCTTGCCAGCCGGGCGGCGGCCAGGCGGGCCGCGGTGGCCGCCAGGACTTGCTCCCCTTCCGCCGCGGCCAGCTCAGCCTGGGCGTCCAGCACCTCGGTGGTCGTCGCGAGCCCGGCGGCGTGGCGGTCGAGCACGGCGCGCAGGCGCTCGCTGGCAGCCGCCCGGCTGGCCTCCGCCGCTTCCCCGGCCGCCAGTTCGGCCTCCAGCGCCAGGCGGGCGTACTCCACTTCGATGACGATGCCGCGCCTTAGCTCCTCAAACTCCGCGGATACCGCGCGTCGCTCGGCCTCCCGGGAGGCGACCTCGGCCGCTGTGCGACCACCGTCCCAGAAGGTCCAGCGCCCGGCCACCCCCACCGTCCAGGAGTCCTGCCAGCGATCTTCCAGTGGCAGGAAACGAGGGTTGGGACGCGCCAGCTCCCACGCCGCCGAAGCGCCCAGACTGGGGCGGGCGCCCGCCCTCCCCGCCGCGGCGCGGGCGGTGAGCTCCGCGAGGCGGGCGCGCAGCCCCGCCAGCTCGGGCCGCTGCCGTCTGGCCGCCTCGGCCTCGGTCGCAGCGTCGGCCGGGGGCGGGGGTGGCGACGGGGCGCTGGCGTCCAACAGGGCGAGGGTGCTGTCAGGCGGCACATCCAGGAGGGACCGCAGAGTGGCGAATGACTCCTCGACGGCGCGGCGGGCGCGCAGGAGAGCGAGTTGCGCGGCGGCGCAGCGGCTCTCGGCGGCGAGCACGTCGGCCTCCACGGCCAGTCCGGCGGCACGCAGGGAGCGCACCTGTTCGAGAAAGGTCCGGGTGCGACGGAGGTGGGTGTCGGCGATGCCGGTGCCCGCCAGCGCGGCAACCCCGCGCCAGTAGGCGGTGCGGGCGGCGGCGGCCACGTCCAGGCGCGCGGTGGCGACGGCGGCCTGAATGGCCTCGTGTTCGCGGAGCGCCTCGTTGTGCCGGGCCGACAGCGCGCCACCGGTGTAGAGCGGTTGCGAGAGCTCGAGGGAGAACGAAGAGTTGCTGCGGATGGAGGGGAACAACACCACGCTGGGCTGACCTGGGCCAGCGATGGGGGCGGCGAACTCGGGCACGTCGGAGCGGTACGAGACTTGCGCACCGGCGGCCAGCGTCGGGCGTCGGGCGGCCTCGGCGGCGGCGAGGCCGGAGGCGGCCCGGGCGATGCGGTGCCGAGCGGCCTCCAGGGTGTGGGAGGCCGCCACGGCGCGCCGCACCGTCTCCTCTTCGGTGAGGGTGACGGTGAGCGTCTCTCCCGGCGCTTTGAGAGGCATGAGCAGGGCGATCAGCGCGGCGAGGAGGTGCGCGGGCGCAGGGCAGGCGGGGCGGGACCGTGGGCGGTGGAGTGGGGAAGGCCTCGGTGGAACGTTCATGCCGCCTCCTCTCCGTTGGCCGCCGGCGGCTGCGACGTCAAATAGAGGAAGGCGTCCTCCAGGGTCGGAGGAATCTCGCGCACGCTCGGCCCGACCAGCTTCGCGTCGAGGAGAGCGGCGGCGATGAGGCGCGTCGCCTCACCGGGGGGAGCCACCACACGGGCGTGCACCGCCGCGCCGAACACCGCGGCGTCGGCGACCCCTTCTCGCCCGGCCAGGGCCGCCAGCACCGCGGCGCGCTCGCCGCCCTCCACGCGCACCACCCGGCCCGGCAGCCGCGCCGTGAGCGCCGCGGG
>JBBINC010000083.1:0-14035 GCA_037444085.1 Acidobacteriota bacterium
AGGGCGGTTGGGTGGGCGGAGAGCGGAGCCCCCCGCACACGAAAGCCCGGGGGGCCGGCGAAACCCCCCGAGATGAAAGACACGGGCACTGACACGGGCACGGTCAGCGACACGGTCACGGGCACGGACACGGTCACCGCGACCGCCACGGAGACGGTCGGGAGGGGTCAGTATTCGGCGGGAGTGAGCACCACCGCGTCGCCGGTGAGGTTGTCGATGAGCGATACGGCGGCCAGCACGTCGGCTCCGGCGGGCAGGTCGAGACGCAGGGTGAACGCCCCCAGATCGGTGTCGGCTGGCAGGCCAAACAGGGCCGTGATCGGGTTGTAGCGCAGGTACTCGCGCCCGCCCAGGGAGCGAGTCGCGGTGTGGGTGGTGCGGTTGGCGCGCACCAAGGTGAAGGTCACGGGTCCAGCGGTGGATTGAGGGCGGGTGTTGATGAGGGTCAAATTGGCGCGGAAACCGGCGGCCATGCCGTTGTGCCGGCTGCCGGTCAACCAGCGGGTGGGCGCTGCAGGCGCCTCGGTGCTGAGAGCGGTGACCGGAATTGCCTGGCCGTAGGAACCACCCCCGGGGGCTGGGGAGGTGGTGCGCGCTCCGACCACCGGCAGGACCGTACCTCCATCGGCGCGGTGCAGCCAGAAGGTCACCGCATCGTTGGCGGGCCGCGGCGAGAGGGCGGCCAGGAGTTGCTCCAGGCCCACCTGGGCAGCGGCCGGCAGGAGAAGTTCGCCGCTGACGGGAGAGCTCTTGCGCGGGCGGGCGTAGATCCCGAGACGCATCGCCTCGGCGGTGGGATTGACCAGCGCCAGCGTGGTCTGCCAGGGAATGAGGCCGGCCAGGTCCACGGCCACGTCGGGCAGGAGGAGGGCGGTGGGTGCAACGGCGCCCAGCGGGGAGTGGGTTCGCACGAAGGTGGCGTCGCCGGTGGCATTGTCAACCAGCGAAACGCCGGCCAGGACGGCGGCACCCGCCGGCACGGCGACCTCGAGGGCAAACGGCCCCAGGACCGTCGTGTCGCTGAGCCCCAGCAGGCGCGTCACCGGGTTCCAGCGCAGGTAAGCGTACGGCGGCAAGGTGGGGGACTCGGTGCCGGGCAGGCGGCGACCGTCGGCGGTGTGCACGGTGAGGCGCAGCGGCTGACCGGAGGAGGTAGGCAGCAGGTTGACCAGTGTGAGGTTGGCGCGCAGGGCGCCCTGCAGGCCGTCGTGCACCCCGCCGGCCAGCCACAGGGTGTGGGCGGCCGCCGGGGGCGGGCCTACCGGGACCGGCAGAACCTCCTGGCCATAGCTGCCGCCGCCCGGGTTCTCGGTGAAGGTGCGCGCGGCCGCCGCGGGCAGCAACGTTGCCCCGTCGGCGCGGGAGAGCCAGAGGGTGAGCGAATCGGCGCTGGGTCGGCTCGACAGCGCGTTCAGCAGATCCTCCAGCGAGGCGAGCCCCCACGGCGGCAGCAGCAGGGAGCCGGTGAGGCGCGCCGACTTGCGCGGCTGGGCGGTGAGGCCGACGGCCATGGTGGTAGCGGAGGGGTTGAACAGCGTCAAATCGCTGGACCACGGCACCACGCCTGGCAGGTCCACGGCCAGATCGGGCAGGGCGATGGCGGACGGTCCGCACGGCGCGCCTCCCACCACCACCGCCCGGCTGGCCGCCGCCGAGCTGACTGTGCCGCGGGAAGCGGTGAGGGTGACGGTGTACGTCCGCCCGCACGTGTAGGTGTGCTGCACCTCGAGGTCGGCGCCGGTCACCGTCTGGCCATCGCCGAACCCCCAGGTAAAGGAGGTGGGATCGCCAGCCGGCGGCCCTGAGGCGGCGCGGAAGGTGGTGGGCGCGCCGGCGGTGGGCGTACCGACCACCTCGAAGGCGGCCACCACCGGCCGGGTGTCGCGGTACACCCGCACCTTCCTCGCGAGTTCGGGGGAGGTGCCGGCGCAGTTGCGCACTGTAAGGCGCACGTTCATGTCCTGGTAGGAAGTGCCCGACACCGCCGCCCAGCGGTGCCGCACGGTGTCGAACCCGGCGCCCTCGACGACCTTGGGGGGGCTTTGCTGGAAGTCGTACCAGCGGTACCACTCCGGGGGGCCGCCGTGGCCGGCGTAGCGCAGGGTGACCTCTTGCCCCTCGAACGGCCGTTGCTGGGTGGGGAAGTGGGGGTCGGGCCCGGTGGGGGTCCAGGTGAAGTCCGGCGCCGGCGCCGCCACCGTGCAGGCGAAGAACGACCAGGTTGGCGAACTGCGCGCGCCCCACGGGTTGCGAGCCACGATCCGCCAGTAGACGGTCTGACCCGAGGGAACCGGCAGGGAACGGCTGGTGCCACTCTGGGTGGCGAGCAGCGGCGGCGGGTTCGTGGCGCCGGCGTACACCTCGTAGGACGTGGCCCCGGCCGAGGCAGTCCAGGAGAGGGTCACTGGACTCGTGGTCACGGTGGCGGCGTCGCCCGGCGCCAGCAGCGCGAAGGCGCTGGGCGGGGCGGGCGTGGCGGTGGGAGTGGGGGTCCGCGTCGGTGTGGGGGAAGGAGTCAAGGTGGCCGTCGGCGTTGGCGCCGGGACGGTTGGAGTCGGCGTGGGGGTGCGCGTCGGCGTGGGCGTCCACGTGGGCGTGGCGGTGGGCGCCGGCCCGGTCGGAGTGGCGGTGGGAGTCGGGGTGCGCGTCGGGGTGGGCGTCGGTGTGCGTGTCGGCGTCGGGGTGGGCGTGGGCGGCGGGGGCGAGCTCCCCGGGTAGGCATAGACCGCGCAGGAGCGGTCGGTGGTGTTGAGGTCGTTGGTGGCGGTGAGCATGGCGGCCATCAAGGCGGTGCTGTCCTGGTGATGGCCGAAACACAGGCCGTGGCCCAGCTCGTGGGCGAGCATGCGGCGGTAGCCGTCGTTGTACGAGTCGACGCAGCCGGCGCCGTTGTTGATCACCGCGAACCAGCTGGTGGCGGTGTACCACTGCGTGCCATCGAAGGTATGGGAAGCGCCGAACCAGGGCCCGCCGAACCCCAGGGTACCGGAGCAACCCACCAGATCGGGAATATCGCCGCAGGGGTCGTTGAAGACGATGATGCGGTCATTTGGGCCGGGGGTGTCCTGCCCGCCCGTGCAGGTGAGTGTGTAACTCATCGCACCATCGTTGCGGGTGTCGAGGCTGCTTCCACCGATGCCGTTCCAGGTGTCCACGGCGCGCTGCACGCGGTCCGGAGTGGCGCCGGCGGGCAGCGACGGGTCGCCCGGGGACTGCCAGAAGATCCCGAGCTGCTGCGCCGAGTCGAAGACCTGCCAGCGGATCTTCTGGCCGCCGTACGTCATGAACTCGCAGCCTGCGGGGGGGGCCTCGGGGCTGTCGATCACTCGCTCACCCTCACTCGCCAGCGCGCGCGCCGCGGTCCATGGGGCGCGGCCCTGCAGAACCTCTTTGAGGTGGGCCAGCAGGCGTTCCTCGTGGTAGGTGCCGGGAGTCTCGGCGATGACCCCGTCAGGGCGGGGAAAGAGCTCGATGTGGTAGGCCTCGTCCACCGGCGCCAGGAGGCGGACGCCGTGCCGACCCGGGGAGCGCTGCAACACCCCGTACGCCAGGGTACGGGGCCGCCAGGAGCCGTCAGAGGCGGAGTCGAGAAACAGCAGGTAGATCTTCCCGGCCAGGAAGCTCGGGGCGCCGGCGACAACCCAGCCGCGCCCGCCTCGGGCGCCTCCCGGCACCGTCACGGTGAGCGTGCCGGCGCGCTCCAGGGGCCCCTTGAGACGATCGAGGACGGTGAAGTCGGTCGAGGTCCAGTACTGCGCCCCCCGCGCTTCGACGCGCGAGCCACCAGCCTCGACCAGCACCACCGCCTGGGCGTGGGCGGCCATCTCGCCCAAGTCCCGGGGCGGCACCACCGTTGTGGCCGAGACCGTCACGGCCGCCAGCAGTGCAAGCGGCGCGGCGAGTTCTCGAATCACTCCACTCACCCCCCAACCCATGAAGTATAGATCGACCACCACTAGATTTAGGTGATCGGGGCCACGCTGTACGGCGCGGCGGAACAGGGGCGGCAAACCCCAGATGCGTAGGGTCGCGGCGGTTGGACATTTTCGGCCAGACGGCCCGCCCATTCCTGCGTCGCGCGTCGTTTTGGCGCGCCTGGAACATGCACGACGTGCCGCGGCCTGGCAGGTGGTTTGCTTGCTATCATGCCGGCGCACGCCGGGAGTTGAGCGTGTGTCTCGTCTCTAAAAGCGGAGGTAGCGTCATGATCGAAGTGGAGGGACTGACCAAGCGGTTCATCACCCGCGATGTGGTGGACCGCGTGTCGTTCTTCGTGCCGGAGGGGGAAGTGCTGGGTTTTCTCGGCCCCAACGGCGCCGGGAAGACGACCACCATGCGCATGATCACCGGCTTCCTGCCGTCGACCGCGGGAACGGTGCGGGTGGCCGGGCTGGAGCTGGACCGCGACCCGCTCGGGGTGCGGGCTAAGATCGGGTATCTGCCGGAGAACGTGGCCCTGTACCCGGAGATGCGCGTGGAGGAGTACCTGCGCTACCGCGCCGCCCTGGAGGGGGTACCTCGCGCCGAGGTGCAGGGGCGTCTCGACGAGGTGAGCGAGCGCTGCATGGTCGGCGAGGTGCTGCGCCAGCTCATCGGCACCCTCTCCAAGGGGTACCGGCAGCGGGTGGGGTTGGCCTCGGCGCTCATCCACCGCCCGCGGGTCCTCATCCTCGACGAGCCCACCGTAGGTCTCGATCCTCGCCAGATCGTCAAGATCCGGGAGCTGATCGTGGAGCTCGGCCGCGACCACACGGTCATTCTCTCCACGCACATCCTGCCGGAGGTGGAGCAGGTGTGCCGGCGCGTCCTGATCATCGACGACGGACGGCTGGTCGCGGATGGCACCCCGGAGGAACTCCGCGGCGCCGCCGCCGGGACTGCCGAATTGCAAGTGGAACTCGAAGCTCCGGAGGCCGACGCCCAGGTGGCACTGGCGGCCCTCCCCGGCGTGGCGAAGGTGAGCGGCGAGGGGAGCGGCCGTTTCCGGGTCAGCCTGGACGGTGGCGACCTGCGCCGCGAGGTGTTCCGCCTCGCCGTGGAGAAGGGCTGGACGCTGCTGGGATTGCGCCAGTCCACCCCCTCGCTGGAGGATGTGTTCCTGCGCCTGACCATGCGCGATACCACCGCACCGGCGGTCGCCGAGGAGGAGGACGTCCATGCGTAAGACGGCAGCGTTGGTCTACCGCGAGCTGGTGGCATACTTCTCGTCGCCGCTCGCCTACGTCGTGCTGACAGCTTTTCTGTTCTTCAACGGCTACGTCTTCTGGCTGATCACCGCCTACCTCAACGATCCCCGCACCCAGGCCATGACCCCGCTCAAACTGTTCTTCGGCGGCACTATCTTCTTCTGGCTCTTCTTGCTTTTCGTGGTGCCGGTGATCACCATGCGCCTGCTTGCTGAGGAACGGCGCTCGGGCACCCTGGAAGTGTTGCTCACCGCGCCGGTCAGCGAGGGCCAGGTGGTGGTGGGGAAATTCTTGGCAGCATTCATCTTCTATCTCTTCCTCTGGCTTCCGACGGTGGTCTACGTGGTGATCCTCAAGCAGTTCGCAGCCATCGACCTGTACAAGGTGGCCTCGGGCTATCTTGGGATAGCCCTTCTGGGCGTGCTGTTCGCGGCGGTGGGGCTGTTCACCTCCGCCTTCACGAGAAATCAGATCGTCGCCGCGATCTTCGCCTTCGCCGTGCTGGTGGTGCTGTTCTCCATGGGGCTGATGGAGCAGCTGGCCACCAATCCGGCCATCAAGGGGGCGCTGGGGTACATGAACCTGTGGGACCACATGGACGACTTCGCCCGCGGGTTGGTGGACACGCGCCGCATCGTCTACCAGCTCTCTCTGGCCGGGCTTTTCCTTTTCCTGACCGTGAAGGTCGTCGAAGCCCGGAAGTGGAGGTGAGCGATGAGTCGGGCGAGAATCCTCACAACGTCGACCACCGCCATCGCCATCGTGCTCGCGGTGGCGCTCACCCTCATGGCCAACTGGCTGGGGTACCGCCACTATCACCGTGCCGACTGGACCGCGGCCAAGATGTACACCCTCTCCGACAAGACCCTCTCTACCTTGGCAGCGCTGCAGAACGAGGTGCGGGCCATCGTCTTCATGACCCCGCAGACGCCCCTCTTCGAGGACACCAAGGAGCTGCTGCAGCGCTACGCGGCGGCAACTCCCAAGGTCAAGGTGGAGTTCATCGACCCCGATCGGGAGCCGTTGCGCACCCAGCAGCTGGCGCAGGAGTTCGGCGTGTCCGCCGCCAACACAGTGGTGTTTGCCGCGGCCGATCGCAAGAAGTACGTCACCTCCGATCAACTGGCCGAGTACGACTACTCTGGCTACCAGATGGGACAGCAGCCGCGCATGAAGGGGTTCAAGGGGGAAGAGCAGTTCACCGCCGCGATCCTGGGGGTGGACAGCCCACGCCAGCCCAAGGTGTGCTTCGCCAGCGGCCACGGCGAGCGCCCGCTGGACGACTTCGGGCGTGACGGGCTGTCCCACTTCAAGGAGGCGCTGCTGCGCGACAACCTGCAGGCGGAGACGGTGACCTTGTTCTCCGGCGCCGTGCCCGAAGGGTGCGACGTGCTGGTCATCGCCGGGCCGACGGCGCCCTACACCGAGGTGGAGAAGACCGCGCTGCGGTCGTATCTGGGCGGCGGCGGCCGCCTGCTGGTGCTGCTCGATCCCATGCTGGGCGGCCAGCAGCAGCCCGCGGGGTTGGAGCCGCTGCTGAAGGACCACGGTGTCGAGACGAACAACAGCGTGGTGGTGGATCCGTCGCGCCGGCTGCCGTTCTTCGATCTGTCCGCCGTATACGCCTCGGATTTCCGCTCCCACCCGGTGACCACCGGTCTGGAGGGACTGGCCGTGCTCCTGCCCGTGGTTCGCTCGGTGACCACCTCGCAGGCGGAGGGAGTGACATCGACGATCCTCCTCACCACCTCCGAATCGGGCTGGGGCGAGATCGATCTCGCGCGCCTGCTGGCCTCCGGCGAGGCTGGCAAGGACGACACGGACGTGCCCGGACCGGTGTCGCTGGCGGTGGCGGCGGAGCGTGAGGGGGGCGAAGATGCCCGGTGGCGGCTGGTGGTCGCGGGTGATGCCGACTTCCTCACCAACGACTACCTGGTCAACGCCGGCAACCGCAGCTTCGCCCTCAACGCCCTGAGCTGGCTGGCGCAGCGCGAGGCGTCGCTGGGCATCGCGCCCCGTGAGCCGGAGCAGGTGTCGCTCTTCCTGTCGCAGGCGCAAATGCGGGCAGTCACCTTGATTTCGCTGGTGGGGCTGCCGGGGTTGGCAATCCTGGTGGGTGTCGCCGTGTGGTGGCGGCGCCGCTCCTAGGGGGAGGTCGAGTCGAGATGCGGCTGGGACGTCTGATCGCGCTCGCGATTGTCGTGCTGGGTCTGGGCGCCTACATCCTGCTGGTGGAGCGCCACACACCCACCACCGAGGAGAAGAAGGAAAGGCAAGACAGGGTTTTCCCCACCCTGACGCAGGAGCAGGTGACGGCCCTTACCGTGGAGGGGCCGAAGGGACGCTTCGTGCTTTCCAGGCAGTCCGGGGAGTGGCGTCTCGAGGAACCCCTTGCCGACGCGGCCGACGAGAGCGCCGTCTCCTCGGTGCTCTCCACGCTGGTTACCTTGCGCGCCGAGCGCAAGCTCCCGGCCGGCGAGGTGAACGTCGCCGACTACGGCCTTGCGCAGCCGGCGCTCACGGTGACTATGTTGGACGAGAAGGGTGGCACCTACGCCCTCAAATTCGGCTCCGAGCTGCCCTTCGGGACCAGCCGCGCGGCGCTCACCGGCGGGGAGGAGGTCTTGCTGGTCAGCAAGTGGGTGGGCAGCGACCTGGAGCGCGACCTGTCCCGCTGGCGCTCCTCGGAACTGGTACGACTGCTCTCCTCGGACGTGGCCTCGGTGTCGCTACGGAACTCGGATGGGCAGGTCGCCGTGGCCCGCTCCGCCGACGCCTGGACGCTCACCGAACCGGTCACCGATCTGGCCGACCGGGAGCGGGTCGAGGGGCTGGTTGGCGACCTCAACGCCGCCCGCATCCGGGAGTTTCTCGACGACCCGCCAGACCTCGCGGAGTTGGGGCTTGATCCTCCCCGCGCCAGCCTGACGGTGGTGCGCCGTGATGACCGGCCACCGCTGCAGCTTGCCTTCGGGGCCGAACGCGAGTCCGACGGCTCGAAGCAGGTGGCCTGCCGGCGCGGCGAGCGGGTGTTCTGGGTGGATGCCACCGCTGCCGGGCGCCTCTCGACGGCCGCCTCCGACTGGCGCTCTCCCAGGCTTGTCGCGCTGCAGCCGTGGGCGGCGGAGTCGTTGAAGCTGACACGGGGAGAGGAGTCGGTGGAACTGCGGCGGCAAGAGGGGGTGTGGAAGGCGGGCGGCGGCGAGGTGGACTACGGTGCCGTGTCGCGACGGCTGACCGTGCTCTCGGAGCTGCAGGTGGTAGCCTTCGACCGGCCCCAGCCGCAGGGGGGGCCAGTCGGAACCGTCCACGTCGGTGCCGGTGACGGCGGCGAGGTGGCGGTGACCTTCTACGCCGGAACGGGCGCAGGGGAGAGCCTGGCCGTCGTCTCCGGACGAACTGGTGTATTTGCCGTCGACGCCGCCCGGGTCGCCGAACTGCTGGATGATCCTGCCGCGCTCACGCGCCCTGCACCCACGCCGGTGCCGGTGGAAACACCGGCCTCGTAGGCCTGCGGCCGGGCGCTCCCCCTCGCCCCGGCTGCTGTGGGGGGGCGCTGTCGGCGCGGCGGCGTGGGTGTGGGGGCGAACCTCCTGGCCTCCACCGCCGTTGCCCCCTCAAACCCCCACCGCTCGTGAGGACGTGAATTCCGGCCCGCTTCGCTCACCTCCGCCCCCCCGGCCACCACCAACCCAACCCCCGGCTGCGCTGTTGACCGTGCCCGTGTCAGTGCCCGTGTCGGTGTCAGAGACCGTGTCGGTGCCGGTGTTCGATGCGGCCTGCCGAAAGGGAAGGCGCCACGCCTGACCTGGAGCGCCTAGGAGGCGGGGAGAAGCTTCGCCCGCATCTCGATGAGCATGCGAACGTGCGACACCTCGTCGCGGTGTAGTTCGGCGAGCATCTCACGGGTCTTCTCGTCCACCAGGTGATCGCACGCCTCAGCGAAGAAGTCCCTGGCCCGTTCCTCGGATGCCAGCGCCATGGCAAACGCGTCACGCACCGAGAGCGACTGGATACCACGGTCCAACTCGGGACCCTCCACGTCCCACTCGACGGCGTTGCGGATATGCCCGGGAAGGTCGGCGAAGCGTGCCCTGCGCCGCTCGGTCACCTGGGCGCCGTGCACCCCCTCGAGCTCCGCCATGAGGCGGAAGAAGCCGCTGGCCTCGGATTCGCCCTGGCGGTCGAGGTGGTCGGCGAAAAGGAGATAGCGCTCCTGGGCCTCGTGCTCGATGAACCCGGCGATGTCGAGGATGTCCTGGGCAGCGAGCTTGGGCCAATCGATGGGGAGCGGCATGATGTCCTCCGATCTGCGACCGGAAAACCGGCCCGTCGCACACCGCAACCAGGGCAAGGCGCGGGAGATTCCGCGACCGGCGGCCAGGGCGATGGCGGGGAAGCGTCGTGCGTCTCGCCTTCCCTCACCCCCGCTCTTCGCCTTCGGTCTCGATGCCCAGACGTCGGATCATCTCGTGCAGGGTCGAGGGTCGCACCTTCAGGAGATGGGCGGCGCGCCGCTGCACGCCGCCGCATCGGGCGAGCGAGGCTTCGATGAGGGCGCGGGTGTACTGGTTCACCGCGTCCTTGAGATCCACTCCCTCCACCGGGATCTCTTTGACCGACATGGGCTGCGGGCGGAGGATCTCCTGGGGCAGCAGGTCGAGGTCGATGAGGTCGCCGGTGCAAAGCACCACGGCACGCTCGATGACGTTCTCCAGTTGCCGCACGTTGCCCGGCCAGTGGTAGTTCTGGAGGACGTCAAGGGCCTGGGGGGAGAGGGCGATGGTGGGTTTGTCGTTGTCCTCGCCGAAGCGGCGCAGGAAGTGACTGGCCAGGGCCGGGATGTCCTCCGGGCGGTGGCGCAGCGGGGGTAGCTCGATGGTGATGACGTTGAGGCGGTAGTAGAGGTCCTCGCGGAAGGTGCCCTCGCCCACCATGTCGGTCAGGTCGGCGTTGGTGGCGGCGATGATGCGGACATCCACCTTCAATGTGTGCTCGGCGCCCACCGGGATGAACTCTCGCTCCTGGATCACACGCAGCAGCTTGGCCTGGGTGGAGAGGCTGATGGTGCCGATCTCGTCGAGGAAGATGGTGCCGCCGTCGGCCACCTCGAACAGACCCCGCCGCGTCGCCACGGCGCCGGTGAAGGCACCGCGCACGTGGCCGAACAGGGTGGACTCCAGAAGGTCAGCGGGGACCGAGCCGGTGTTCACCACCACGAACGGTCCCTCGACGCGGGTGGAGAGCTGGTGCACGACCCGCGCCAGAACCTCCTTGCCGGTGCCCGATTCCCCGGTGAGAAGGATGTTCGAACGGGAAGGCGCGGCGCGCCGCACCAGCTCCACCACCCGCTCCATGGCCGGGCCGCGCCAGATGAGGTTCTCCAGTCCCGCCAGACGCTGTCGGAGCGCGCGGTTCTCGTTTCGCAGCCGGCGCTGCTCCAACCCCTTGCGTACGGTGAGGATGACTTCCTGATTCTTGAACGGCTTGGGGATGTAGTGGAAGGCCCCCTCGCGCATGGCGACGATGGCCGTCTCCACCGACGAGAATGCCGTGATCACCACGACCACAACCTCGGGGTCGCGCCCTTTGAACTCCTTGAGGACCTCCAACCCCGAACGATCGGGAAGCATGAGGTCGAGCAGCACCAGGTCGAATTCGTGCTCGTCCGCTTGCCGGAGGGCTTCGGCCGCGGTCATCGCCTGGGTCACCTGGAAGCCCTCGCGGCGGAGCAGCGTGCCGAGCACATCCTGCATGACCGGTTCGTCGTCAACGATGAGTATCCTCATCGGCCTCCTCCTGTCGAGGGGAGTTGCACTCGCACCACGGTGCCCCGCGGCTGGCGCGGCGAGGCGTGCATGCTGCCGCCGTGAGCGCGAACGATGTCGTGGGAGATGGCCAGCCCCAGCCCCGTGCCTCCGCGCCCCTCCTTGGTCGTGACGAAGGGCTCGAAGATTCTGTCGCCCAGACCGGCAGGCACGCCGGGGCCGGTATCGGCCACCTCGAAGATCACGTCGTCGCCCTTGCGTGCCACGCGCAGCAGGATCTCGCCGCCGGCGGGGGTGGCCTGCAGGGCGTTGCGCAAGACGTTGTGAATCACCAGTTCGAGTTGCACCCGATTGCCCTCGACGGCAACGCCGTCCCCCCCTTCGCAGACGACACGCACGCCGTGGGTCTCGGCTTCGGATCGGATTTGGGCGGCCTCCTCGCGCGCCACCGCGGAAAGGTCCACGGTCTGACGTTCGATGCCGCTGGGGCGGGCGAGGGTGAGCAGGTTGGAGACGATGCGTGCCACCCGAAATGACTGTTCCTCGAGCTTCTCAAGGAGCGGCGACCGCGGGTCGCCGGCCGGGGTGAGATCGCGAAGCAACTGGGCATAGGAAGCGATGCCGGTTACCGGGGTGTTGATCTCGTGGGCGAGGCCGGCCGCCAGCCGGCCCAGCGCGGCGAGTCGCTCCTGCTGCGCGAGGCGCTGCTCGAGGCGAAGCTGCTCGGAGATATCCTCGATGGCGACGACGCGCCCGTCGAAACGGCCCGGCTCGACTTCGAGCACCGAGGTCGAGATGAGCCCGTCGCGCACAGTACCCGAGGAGACCAGTTGCACGGGAATCCCGGAGGCAGAAGCCGGGACCTGGGAGCGCCATTCGGCGGGAAGCTCCATGAGGTCCGCGAGGGTCCGACCGGCGATCCCGCCGGCGCCGCTGAGGCCCAGCAGCGTCGACGCCCTCTGGTTGGCGCGCAGCACCGCGCCGTGGGCGTCACAGACGATGAGGGCGGCGGCGGACGATTCGAAAATCCGCTCCAGGTACCCCTCCAACAGGCGGTGTTCTTCCACCTGGCGCCGCAGGTCCTCCAGCAGCAGAGCGTTTTCCAGGGCGAGCGCGGCCTGCGCCGCGAGCGCCGCGACCAGCCGGCGTTCTCCATGGCCGAGGGGAACGCCGCCCGGCCGGCGGCCGCAGTACAGCAGTCCCACCACCCGGTCGTCGCGCTCCAGGGGAAACCGGTGCCACAGCCCTGCATCCTTGAGCGGCTGCTCGGGATCGGTGGGGAAGGGGCCTTGGACCTGGCCGGGCGACAGGACCGGCAGGCCCGGGCTGGCCGGCGAGGGGTAGAGGTTGCCCGAGCGCGCGATGTACGTCACCACCCGCTCCACGGCCAGAGCTTGCTGCAGTAAGGTCGAGAGACGGACGAACAGCGCCTTGGGGTCGCGGTGGCCGGCCGCCTCCTCCGCAAAGGTGGTGAGGGCGCGCCGCGCTGCCAGGCGCTCCCGGTACTGCAGGCGTTCGAGCAGTGCCAGCAGGGCGCGCCGCGCCGGCAGGGCGAGCGCCACCAGCAGGATGCCTCCCGCCACCGCCACCAGGTTGCGCCAGTTGCCCAGCTCGAACCCGAAACTGGTGATGGCGTAATTGAGCAGCGCGAAGCTGACGCCGCCGAGAAGCACCGCGGCACCTGTCGCGACCACCTGTCGGGAGATCTCCTCCAGGTCCCAGAGCCGAAACTCAAGCAGCGACGAGGCCACTCCCAGGGGCACCAGGGCCAGGGGGAGCAGCGAGATCCAGGTGAGCACCTCGAGTTCGGCGCCGGCCAACTGGGGGATGAGCGACAGCACCAGGTAGGGGATGAAGCCAGCCGCGGCCCCCAGCGCCACCCACTCCACCTGGCGGCGCCGGGTGGGATCGTCGCGGCTGCGCACGTACGAACCAGCGCCCAGGAGTGCCGCCGCGACGACACCGGCGACCACCAGCAGCACGGTGACGCCGTCCAGCGCCTCGGGCAGCAGCACGTTGCCGACCACCGGCGGCAGCGCGCCGGCAGCCAATCCCACCCGGGCCAGCCCCACCGCCAGGGAGGGCAGAAACGCCGCCAGCTGCCAGGGCCACGCCAGGGTCTGAGATGGAAACGTGGCGAAAAAGGTGACCAGCAGCGGTGGCAGGGCGAGGCGACCGAGGTCGCGTATCAACAGCAGCGCCTGCCAGCCGACGTCCGGGCGGTCGGGGAGCGGGATAGCGACGGCCACGAGAAGTGCCTCGGCGAGGGCGAGGAATCGCCCGGCGTGCTCGACCGGGTTGGAGACGTAGACCAGAACCGCGACCACCAGCGTGAATATGGCGGCGAAGGCGACCAGCAGGTAGCGCACATCCACCCGCGCCGGGGGCGGGTAGTAGGCGACGTCGAGCACCTGGCCGGCCCGTTCGAGGGTCAACACGGCGACGCGCTGGGAGTAGACGGCGCGCTGCAGCTCGCGCACAGAGGCCACCGGGGCAGCGTCCACGGCGGTGATCAGGTCGCCCCAGGCGAGCCCGGCCCGCGACGCGCCGGAGCGGGGTTCGACGCCGATCACCAGGCAGCCGCCCGCCGCCGCCGCCGCCTCGAAGTCCAACTGCTGAAAGGAGGCGATGTAGCGAAGCGCAGCGACCAGCGCCGCGGTGGCGGCCAGCACGCCGAGCAGCAGGAGCACGGCGCTGCGGCCAGGTCGTGCGCGCAGGCGCTGCCAGCCGCCGGCAGGAAGCAGAAAGCGCGACGAGTCGCTCAACTGGTGGCGGCGAGCGTTCATGAAACCGAATGCTATACGAAAATCCGGACATGGTGTGAGGGGTGAGAAGGTGAGAAGGTGGGAGGGGCGCTCGCCCTCCCCGCTAAAGCAGGCAAATTGCTCCTCTACCTGTCTGCGATGCGAGCGGGGGGCGGAGCTTGCCTCCGCCCGCCCTCGGCCGTCACCCCGAGCGCAGCGAGGGGTCCCGCCGCACCCCAGGGGCCCCGTAGCGGCCGAGGGACCTTGGAGAATGACTCAGGTCCAGCCAGTGCGACGAGATCCTTCGCCGACCTTCGGTCGGCTCTGGATGACGGGG
>JBBINC010000084.1:0-13845 GCA_037444085.1 Acidobacteriota bacterium
CCCCGCTCAAGAGAGCTTGGGGGGCCGGCGAAACCCCCCGAAAAGGAAGACACGGACACTGACAGGGACACGGGCATAGGCACGGACAGGGGCTTTGACCAAGGTATCGGCGGGGAGCGCCGTCATCGGCAGGGAAGAGGAAGGTCAAAAAAAAGTGGCAGGGGCGGACGCCCTCGTCAGGCGTGCTGGGCCATCAAGCGCCACGCCACCAGGCGGTCGATCATGGCGCGCAGTCGCCGGCAGAGGAAGGAACACAGCAACCCGAGGAACTGGCGGGCGGCGTCGGGGTCCATCTCCAGCACCTCTTCCAGGCGCTGGCGGTCCACGGAAAACACCGTGCACCCGTCCAGGTGCGCCTTGGCGTCGGCCGAGCGAGGCTGATCGTCGATGAGCGCCATCTCTCCGAACACCTCGCCGCGCCCCAGGATCGCCAGCGCCTCCTCGCCGGTGTCGTCGAAGCGCCGGGAGATGCGCACTTTGCCATCGACGACGATGAAGAGCTTCTCGCCGTGCTCGCCCTCGGCGAAGATGAACGAGTCGGCGGGGAAGTGCTCCTCGGTGGAGTAGGTGGCGAGCAGGCGGAGTTCGGCGGCGGACAGCCCCTGCTCCCGCAGCAGGTCGAGCTTGGCCGCGGTGTCGAGGGAGATCCGCTCCCCCGCCTTCCCCACGGCACGGCGGGGGAGAGATAAGCCGGGAGCCAGCAGATCCGTCATCGCCTGGTTGGCGGCGCGCACCTTGCCGGACAGCGAGTGCCAGAATGACCAGAGCAGCGCCGCGTGCAACTCTCGCTCGGTCGCCAGCAGGGCGTCCAGATCGGCGGCCGGAAGGCGCAGGATGATGCCGGCCTCCACGCCGATGACGCTGGCGGACCGCGGCTGCCTGTCCAGAAAACTGACCTCGCCGCCGAGGTCGCCGAGCGTCAGGGTGTTGAGGACATGGGTGCCGGCAGGAGTGGTACGGCAGGTGTGCAGCCGGCCGGCCAGCACTACCAGGACGTCGCGGTCGTCCTGCCCTTCGCGGAGGAGCACCTGAGCGTGGCGGAACGCCTCCTGGCGGCCGAGCTGGGCGAGCTGCACCAGCTGCGCGTCGCTCAAGTGCCGGAAGACCCGAAAGCGCCTCAACTCCAGGGCGGTGCGGAGGAGATCACGGCGCTCGGGGGTGGGGGCGCGCCTGCTCGTCGATCCTCGCGCCGGACCGAGCGACGAGAACAGCCGCGCCCGCGTCAGCGCCACCTGCTCGCAGGCGCGCTGCAAGGTGGTGGCACGCTGCCGGTAAAGACCGGAAAGCTCCTGGTCGGTGAGCCGGCACAGCGTGGCCAGTGTCTCGACCCGGCGCCGCGCCGCCTGCTCCTCGCCCTCGCCGAATCCCTGGGTGAGCAGCATGGCGTCGATGGCGTGACGCAGCGCCTCCGGGTAATCCTCGAGGTCGAGGGCGATGCGCGCCACCTCCACCGCGAGTTTGCGATCCAGCGGGTTCAGGCGGCGGGCCTGGATCAACTCTTCGAGAGCGCGGCGCAGGTCCCGCCAGCGCAGGTGGAGGTAGCCGGCGCCGGCGTAGGCGAGGTAGTGGAAGGGAGCGCGCAGCTTGGCGAGGTCGAACATCTCCTGGGCGCGCTTCAACTCCCCCCGCGCCTCGAGGATGTGTGCCATGCCGACGGCGTGGGAAGCCTCCAGGTTGCGGCGCTTGTGCTCGCGGTCCGGGTCCTCCGCGGGTCGCGCATCGGCCCGCAGGGCCATGGCCTTCTTCCGGTAGCCGTCCCCCTTGGGAGTCAGTCCGGCGGCCATGTCCAGCAGTTCTGCGGCGAGCAAGTTGAGACCGCCGGCGGCGATTCGCTCGGCAACCCCGGCGAGACGTTCGGCAAACACCGGATGTGGCTGGACGTCGCTGCGCGCCATGACGCTCCTCACTCGCTGGGCAGTAGCGTATTGCCCGCGCGGCTGCATGTCAAACGACGGGGCCGAAGGGGTCGCGTCGGCGGCCCTGGTGGTCGGGTACACTCACCGGCATGACCGCGACCTTTGTCTTCCGCGCCGTGGGGGTGGTGGAGAGCCCGCACGGCTCCACCGATGAAGTTCCCAAGGGGCTGGGCGCCAAGCACTCCGCCGAGGGGGTGCTGGTCATCCTGCCGGAATTTGCCGAGGGCCTCGCGGATATCGACGGGTTCTCGCACCTCTACGTGTTGTGGGTGTTCCACCAGGTGGGCGAGCCTTTGCTGGTGGTGCGGCCTCCCACTGACGACCGGCCGCACGGGATCTTCTCCACGCGCTCGCCGCGGCGGCCCAACCCCATCGGCCTGACGGTGGTGGAACTGCTCTCCCGCGACGGCCATCGCCTGCACGTGCGCGGCGTCGACATGCTGGACGGCACACCGATTCTCGACCTCAAGCCGTACCTCTCCTCGGTGCCGGCCGAGTCGCTGCGCCGCGGCTGGCTGGCCGAGGCCGAGGCCCGAGCCGCCGGCGACGGCGAGTGACCGCCGCCAGGCGGGACGCCTGGGTCGAACAATCTGCTCGCGAACGCAGATCGACCGAGGTAGGATAGGGGCACGTTCTTGGCGTCGCAGCGTTGCGGGGAGGGCTGATGGGCACACGGTGGTAAGGCACGGTCGGCCTGTTCCTGGTGGGTGTGTCTGTGACGGCGGCCGCCGGCGGGCAGGAGATTCCGCAGGTGCTGTCGGGCTGGCGCGAGTGGGCGATGCGGGGCGAGGAGCACCGCACCCTGGTGAGGAGCCGTGACGCTGCGGGCGGCGCCCCGCGGCCGGTGGCCGCTCTCACCGTGCCTCCCTTCGTGTCGGTGACCCGCGAGCTGGAGCTCGACCTGGACTGGAGTGCCGCCACCCACGTGGAGCGTGTCGCTCCGGCGAGCGGCAGCGTCACGGTGGAGATCCCGCTGCTCCCGGGAGAGTCGGTCCTGACACCGGGGTTCGAAGTGGTGGCCGGGACGTTGACGGCAGCGCTGGCGCCGGGGGTTGCGGCGGTGTCGTGGCGGTCCCGCCTGGAGCGCGTCCCAGCGCTCGTGCTCACCGCCCCCGGCCTGCAGCAGCGCAGCGAGAGGTGGCGGGTGATGGTCAGCCCGCAGTGGCGCGCCGAATTCGACGGCGTGCCGCCCAGCGCGCCGGCGCGCGCCCCCGGGGTCTGGGTGCACCAGTTCGACCCTCTGCCGGGGGAGACGCTCGAGCTGCGCGTCGCCCAGCCGGCCGCCATCGCCGGCCCCACCGTGGCGGTGGATCGGTGTCGCCTGGTCTCCTCGGTGGGGCGGCGGGCCAGCGACCACTCGCTCGAACTGGCGCTGCGCGTCACTCGCGGCGGCCAGTACACCCTCACCCTGCCGGCGGCCGCCGAGGTGCTGGGCGTGAAGGTGGGGGGAGAGGCGCTGGAGGTGCGCCCCGATGGCGGGCGGCTGAGGGTGCCGGTGAAGCTGGGGGAGCTTCCCCTGGAGGTGCGCTGGCGCGAGGCGCGCGGGGTGGGGGTGGTGACCTCGTTGCCCCGCCTCGCCCCGGGCTAGCATTGCCCGCGGCAGAACGAGTGGTGGGCGCGCGCCAAAAGCGCAGGCCCGCGGGATGCAGCCGCCTTCCCGGGCTACACGTCGAACTTCACCCCCTGGGCCAGCGGCAGGTCGGTGGACCAGTTGATGGCGCTGGTCTGCCGGCGCATGTACTGCTTCCACGAGTCGGAACCCGCCTCGCGCCCGCCGCCGGTCTCCTTCTCGCCGCCGAAGGCGCCGCCGATCTCGGCCCCCGAGGTGCCCATGTTGATGTTGGCGATGCCACAGTCGGACCCTTCCGCCGACAGGAATGTCTCCGCCGACAGCAAATTGGTGGTGAACATGGCGGAGGACAGCCCCTGCGGCACTGAATTCTGCAGGGCGATCGCCTCTTCGACACTCCTGACCCGATAGACATAGAGGATGGGGGCGAAGGTCTCCACCTCCGCGATCTTCATGTCTGCATGCGCGGCGACGATGGTGGGCTCGACGAAGAAACCGGGACGGTCCTGCAGTCGCCTGCCCCCGGCCAGGATCGTTCCACCCTCGCGCCGCACCTCCTCCAGAGCGGCCATCATCTCGTGCACCGCCGACTCGTCCACCAGCGGCCCCATCAACGTGCCGGGGGCGAGCGGGTCGCCAATCGGGATGGTGGCGTACGCCTTGTGGAGCCGGCTCACCAGCTCGTCGTACACGCCGTCCTGGATGATGAGGCGGCGCAAGGTGGTGCAGCGCTGCCCGGCGGTGCCCACGGCGGCGAACAGGATGGCGCGTTGCGCCAGGTCCAAATTGGCGTCGTCGAGGACGATGACGGCGTTGTTGCCGCCCAGTTCCAGAATGGCGCGGCCGAAGCGCCGGCCCAGCGCCTCCGACACCTTGCGTCCCTGCTGGGTGGAGCCGGTGAAGGAGATGAGCGGCACGCGGGGGTCGTCCACCAGGCGCTGCCCGACCTCGCGGCCGGGGCCGATCACCAGGTTGAAGATGCCGTCGCAGCCGAAGCGCGCCGCCACCCGGTTGGCGATGTGCTGCACGGCGATGGCGGTGAGGGGGGTCTGCGAGGACGGCTTCCAGATCACCGGATCGCCGCACACCGCGGCGAGGGCGGTGTTCCACGACCACACCGCGACCGGGAAGTTGAACGCCGTGACGACGCCCACCACCCCCAGGGGGTGCCACGTTTCCAGGAGCTTGTGGCGCGGCCGCTCGGAGGCGATCACCAGACCGTAGAGCTGGCGCGACAGTCCGACGGCGAAGTCACACATGTCGATCATCTCCTGCACCTCGCCCAGCCCCTCGGGGAGAATCTTGCCCATCTCCAGCGACACCAGCCGGCCGAGAGCCTCCTTGTGGACGCGCAGTTCATCGCCCAGCGCCCGCACCACCTCGCCGCGCTTGGGCGCCGGCACCATGCGCCAGGAGCGGAAGGCGTCGTCGGCAACGGCTGCCACCTTCTCGTAGGCGGTAGCGTCGGCCTGCACCACGGTGGCGATCACCTCGCCGGTGGTGGGGTTGATGGACGGCAGCTCCTTGCCGCCGGGGGTGGCAATCCAGCCGCGGGCATAGGCGCCCGGGTTGACCGGTTCGATGGACAGGGCTTGCAGGATCTCCTGGGGTGTCATGGGGCCTCCTCGCCAGCCGGGCGGACTGTGGTGCCCGGCGCCAGGCGTGCGCCGTAAGTGTAGCGCGCCCTCCGCCCCGACGGGCGCAGGTCCCTCCTGCGCCCACGTCCGGAAAGTGCCCACCCGCGGGAACTTGACAAGAGAGAGAGACAGGATGGCGGCGAGTCAAGGGAGGAGGTATTCAGATCAAAGCAGCACGGTCAAGCAGACGATTTCTGCTGATTTGGCTGGTCGTAGGGGTAGGCGTCAGTGTCTCGCCGGACGCGGCCTGCGCCGACGAGTTGGACTATCAAGACAACAATGTCTGCGCGTGGGGTGATCCGGACATCTGGGGAGACATCTGCTGGGGTTCCGGTGGCGGTGGCAGCCCCACGCCGTGTAAGAAGTGTCAACGCTGCAACTGCGCCGTCGGGTTCAGTACGAACTGCGCCTCGGCGACGTGCTGCAGCGTTGACAGCCCGAAACGCGTTACAACTGCCTTCTGCCCGTACTTGGAGAACGTCTGGCGACAGCAATGCCTTGTCGTGAATGGGCCGCGTGGCAAAGAATGCCGCAGTAATGGGGCATACTGTTAGTGAGGTCAGGGATACTGGGTCCTTGTGTGCTTCTGGCGCTGGCGGGAGGGGCGGCGGCGACGGTCCCCACGCAGGAGGTGACGCTGGCGTTTCCCCCGGCGGTGGCGGTGCCGGCCACGGCCGCGCTGGTGCGGGAGGGTGGTGGGGAGCCGGCGCCCGTGGTGCTGGCCCGGCGCGGCGAAGTGTGGGTGGCCGCGCTGGCGGACGACGCGGTGGCAGCAGAGGAGGTCTGGGCGCTGGCGGGCGACGACTGGGTGAGCTCCCCCGTCCGAGGCCAGCCGGTGGAGGCGTTGGCGGTGAGCGCGGCCGGGCGGTTGGAGGGGAGCGTTGACGTGCCGCCGGGCAGCCGGTCCCCCGCCTGGGGGTGGGTGGAGGTGCGGCCAGCCGCCGCGGGCGAGTCGGCAGCGCGTGCCCCCGAGCGCTTCCCCCTGCTCGTGTCGTCCCACCGCGTCTCGGCCCTCATCCCGGTGGGAAGGTGGCAGGCGGCGCTGGAGTTCCCCGGCTTTTCCCGGGTGGAGCTGGGGGAGATGGCGATGGCGGCGGGGGCGACGCTGGCGCTGCCTGCCCCCGTGGTCCTGCACCCCGCCGCCACCGCGCGCCTGTACGTCGTCGCGGTGAACGCCCCGGGGCTGCCCGGACCGTGCCGGGCGTGGATGTTCACCGCCGCGGAGCTGGACGCCGCCCAATGCGCCCTGGTGTACGAGGGGACCGGCGGCGCTGAGTGTGGGCGAGGAGGCGGCGGTGCGCGCCGAGGTGGGCCCGGCCGCAGGGGTGGAGGTGGTGGCGCCGTTCGTGGTGGAGCTCGCGCAGACCCACCCTCAGAACCGAGCTGTACTCGCCGCCTACCCCCGGGCTAGCCGGGCCTTGTCGTGGTGCGCCTTCGAAGCGGAGCTCGCAGCCGATGGGGAAGTCTTGTTGCCGCTGCTGCCCCGAGGGGCATGGGAGCTGGAGCTGCTCGCCGGCAGCCGCCAGGCGGAGACGAGGAGCTCGCCCATCCTCACCGAGAGGGTCGTGCTGGCCCCGGGGGAGAGGCAGCGGCTGGTGCTGGCCCAGCCGCCGCTGGTGCGCGGCGAGGTGCGGCACGGCGAGGAGAAGGCCACCTGCCTCCTTACCTTCGAGCGGGCCGAAGGGGAGGTCTGGGAACGGTCCCTCTGGTCCGATGGGCGGGGGCGGTTCGTCCTGCTGGGGGCAGAGCAGGGCCTGGCGGTGGACACCGACGCCGCCGGCGAGGCGGAGCTGTCCCTCGCCGCACCGCTGTCCCACCCGCTCAACATCATGGCGGACGTGCCGGGGTGGGGCCGCATTCCCTTTCTCCTGGGCCCCCGGCCCGGCGAGGCCGAGGAGCCCATGGAGCTGGTGCTGCCCCCCGCCGGGGGAGAGATCGAGTTGCTCGCTCCCGAGGCCGACCCTGACGAGCCGTTGACGGCGTTTCTGGTGCGGGCCGACGGTGCCCTTGCCTTCTTGGCCCCGCACCCGGAGGAGCGGTGGGCGCGGGCGGCAGGGGAGGGGCGGTGGGTGCTGGGGCCGCTCGGCCCCGGGTCGTATCGGCTGCTGCTTCTGCCGTGGCCTGCGGGGCCGCGCGGTCCTGCCGACGTCGCCGCGGCACTCCACGCCGCCTGGGCGGCAACGTCCGCGCAGGGGCAGTGGGTGACGGTGGTGTCGGGGCAGCGCACCGTGCTCACCGCGCCCTAGCGCCCGAGTAATGGCCAGGGTGGGCGAGCATGTCCACCAAGTGGCGGGTGCTATCGTTGCGTGGAGGAGCTCGTTGTGACGCCGACCGGCACCACCGTGAGAAGCGCATGTTGGGCCAATTTTCACGTCTACCCCGGTTCGGGCAGGCCGCGGTGCACTCAGTCCACGAGCGAAGAGTGCGTCGCCTGGGGAGGCACGTGCTTCTCGTACCTGGCGTAGGACGGCCCGCGGGCACCGCCGCGGTGGCGATGGCGGCCGCCCTGGCGGCGGTGTCGGCCGGCGCTGGCACGGTGCCGGTGGAGCTGGCGCTGGGCGGGGTGAAGCCGGCGGACGAGGCGACGATCAGCGCCACCCTCGTGGCCCAGGCGGGGGCGCGGCGGGTGGAGTGGGAGGTACGGGTGCCCGGGCGCAACGCGGTGCCTCTCGAGGACGGCGTCGGCTGGCGCCTGTGGGCCGAGGCGCCCGGGTGGTGGGGCGAGCCCGCGGTGGTGGTCCCCGAGCTTACCCGGGGCGTGCTCGTGCGATTGCTGCCGGCGGGCGAACTGCACGCCTGCGTCGAGTCGGCGCCGGCGGTGCCCCGCGCGGGGACGGCGCGGGCGGCGCCCGACCCACAGGTTCCCGCACAGCCTGCTTTCTCCTTTGGGGAGGCGGAGGTGGTGTGTCCCATCGTGGAGGGGTGCTACCGCTGCCCGCTGCCGGCGGGGGTGCTGGACGTGCGTCTGGGGATCGAGGGCCATGCCCCCTCCTACCTGTGAGGCGTGACGGTACAGCCACGGGAGGCCACCAGGGTGGGGCCTGTGCCGCTGCACGCCGGGGCGTCGGTGTCGGGGTTCGTGACCGAGTTTGAGTCGCCCGACGGCGTGCGGGTGACGCTCTCTCCGCTGGCGGACACGGGGGCGGCGGCTGCGCCGCCGGCCACCGGCGTGAACCAGCGCGGCTTCTTCCAGTTCCTCGCGGTGCCGCCCGGCGCCTGGGCGGTGGAGGTGGTCGCCCCGGGGCGGCGCGCGCGCTCGGGCGAGGTGTGGGTCTCGGCGGGGCTGGAGTCGCGCCTCGACGAGCCTCTCCGCCTTGTCCCCCTGGGCGTGCTGCGGGTGCTTCTCGAGCCGTCAGCGAATCTCCCAGCCCGCTCGTGGACGGTCGTGCTGCTTCCCGACCCGCAGCGCGCGGGCCCGGAGCTGGAGGGAATCGAGCGGGAGGTGGGGGGCGAGCTGGCCGTGACGTTCGAGGAACTGCTGGCTGGGCCGTATCGGTTCTCGGTGCGGGACGCCGCCGGCGCTATGTGGGCCTCCCAGCCGCTGGAGGTGTACGGCGGGGAGAACTCCGTGGTCGTGCCTCTGAGGGGTGTGCTCTGCCACGGTGTTCTGCGCATCGGCGGGAGGAAGACCGCCGGCCAGTTGTTCTTGTCGGGGGAGGGGCGCGGCACGGCGCTGGCGGCCGACGCCGAAGGGCGGTTCGAGGGGGTCGTGCCGGGCGAGGGCCGCTACCGGGCGAGGGTCGGCCTGCGGGGGGCGAGTCTGGAGGCGGGGGAGGTGAACGTCCCGGCGCCCGGAGAACCGTGCGAGCTGGCCATCGACCTCGCCGGCACGGGCCTGGCGGGGACGGTGGTCCGCGCCGACGGCGCGCCCGTCGAGGGGGCCCTCATCACCGCCGTGCCGCTGGGCGACGGCACCGAGAACGCCCGGGGCCGCAGCGACCGCACCGGGACCTTCGTCTTCGCCGCCCTGCGCCCGGGTCCATGGGTGCTCGAGGCCACGTGGCGGTCCCAGTGGAGCGATCCTGTGCACGTGGAGGTCGCGGGCGAGGAGAGGCCCGCCCCGGTGCGCTTGGTGCTCAAGGACGCCGACGAGTTCTCAGGAAGGGTGGTTTCCAGCCGTGGGCCGCTGGCGGGCGCCCGGCTGCGCGCCAGCCCCCGGCGTGCGGACATGGGTTCGTTCCACGTCACCGAGGCGCGCACCGACGCCAGCGGCACCTTCACCCTGCGCATGATGGGGCGCGCGCCGGTGGTGTCCGTGGTGGTGGCGGCGCCAGGTCTGGGGCTCCAACTCTTCGCCGGCGGGCCGGGGCGCCAGCTAGGCGACGTGTGGTTGTCTCCCGACGGCGGGATGCTGCAGGTGGCGGGAGACACTTCCTGCCCGCAGCTTTCCTGCCTGGCAGGTGTGTGGCTGGTGCGCGGGACGGCGCGCTGGCCGCTGGTGGCGCTGCCCGAGGTGGCCGCAGCCCCGGCCGCCGCGGGCGAGCTGGCGCTGGCGCCCATGGCGCCCGGGCCGTGGGGGCTGTGCTGGGGCGATCCCGTGAGTCTGTTTTCCGGCCTGGAGGCGGGCTTGCCGCCCCCGGCCGAGCGCTGCGCCTCGGGGGTACTGACGCCGCGCGGGGTGCTGCGCCTGAGCGTGGGCGGCGCCGCCGCGGCGCCGCGGTGAGCGCTCTGCTCCAGCGAGCCAGCACGTCGATATCGCTCTCGTTGAAGGTCAGGGCGGCACGCAGGGGGGGTGGGTGACGGTGGCGCCGGGGCAGCGCACCGTGGTCACCGCCCGCTAGCGCAACAGCGCTGCGCTCGCCTCCTCCCAGCTCAGGGTCGTGCGACGGCTTGGGGGGCCGCCGGCGGCCGTCGCTGGCTCGGACCGCCCAATGGTCGGCGCCTTCCTCCAGCACAAGCAAAGGCGGGGGCTTGACAATGCCGGGGGGGAGAGAATGTCAAGACGGAGAAAGCGAGGATGTCATGTCAACCAAAGGAGCAAGGGTCCGGCCACCCGGTGGTGTGCTTCTCCTCGTATTGGTGCTGCTGGTGTGGGCGAGCGCCGACGCCCGCGCCGAGTGGGAACCCGAGAACCAGGATCCGTTTTGCGCCTTCGCCGATTGGCAGATTTGGGGTGACGTGTGCTACGCGTTCTTGATTCTCTCCGGTGGCATGGCGTGCGCCAACAACCCGCACTCGTGCCCCGGCCAGTGCAACGTGTGGGGGATGCCCCCGCCTCCGGACTGTCCCGACTGTCCCTGGACCGCGACGTTCTGCGAAGCGGGTGGTGGCTCCGGCACTTCCCGCCCAGCGTGCTGTCAGTACGGCCAAGACTGCGTCCAGGTGACGTGTTACCTTATGTCGGGGTAAGGCGACCATGGGTGCGGCATTGCTTCTTTCGATGCTCTTAGGTGGGGCTGCGTCGGCCCTCGAGGTGAGGCTTACTGTCCCCGACGGGTACGAGGGGCCGGCCGAGGTCGAGCTGGTGGCCACGGCCGTGGCGGGGCCGGGGGAGCTGCCCGCGGCGCTGCGCCACACCGTGCGCGGCGGCTCGTGGGTGGCGACGCTGCGGCCGGGGGTGACCTACCGGTTGGAGGTGGTGGCCCCCGGGTGGTGGGCGACTCCCGTCACCGTCCGAGCCGGAGAGATACCCGGGCCGGTGGTGATGCCCCTGTGGCCCACCACCTCGCTGGTGCTGCCCTGGGCGAGCGAGCTGCCTGCAGCGGCGCAAATGGAGGTGGGCTTTCCGTTGACGGGACGGCTTGGACCGGGAGCTTTGCCCACCCACCAGGTGCCTTGCACCGCGCGCGAGCCGGGGTGGGTATGCCACGTCCCCGCCTTCGTGCGGGATGTGCGCGTGGTGTGGCCCGGCTCGGCCCCGCTGTACCTTTTTGACTTGGACTTGCTCCCCCACACCGAGTGGCGCCTGCCACAGCCACTGCCCGGCCGTCCGGGGGGCTCGGTGAGCGGCTGGGTGGTGGGGGAATCCCCACTGGAGGAGGTCCGCGTGCAGCTCCTGCCGCCGCCCGGGCGGGGGGAGGGCGACCGCTCCCCCCCGGGCCCGCGCGGAGAAGCGTTCGCACCGGTCCCGTGCACGACCAGGGGGTTCTTCCAACTCACTGGCCTGGCCGCGGGCGGCCGCCTGCTGGGGGCCGGGGGCCAGGGCCGACGAGCGGTGCCCCGTTGGGTGGAGGTGGGCAGCGACGGCGAAACCGTGGTGACGGAGGGGATCGCCGTGGGCCCGCCGGTGCGGGTGGCGGTGGAGGTGGCCCCCCCGCTGCATCCCGGCGGGTCGCCCTGGCGGGTGGCGGCTCGGCCGCCCGAGGTCCCTTGGGAGGCGTGGCCGGGAGGGCTTGGTGCGAGCCCCGGCGACGAGGCGGGGAAGCACGTCTTTGTAGGGTTGGCGCCGGGGCGTTGGGAGGCCGTGGTGGCGGGCCCGGCGGACATGGCCTGGCTGCGGCAGGAGATGGAGGTCCACCAAGGGATGCAGCCGCTGCGCCTCCTCCTTGAGGTGCTGGCAGTGGAGGGGCGGGTGCGCCGGGGGAAGGCGCCCTGGCAGGGGGAGCTGGAGTGGGCGGACGAACAGGTGCGACTGGTGCGGGTAGTCACCGACCAAGAGGGCCGGTTTTCCTGCACGCTGCCTGGCCCGGGGGAGTACCAGGTGACGCTGTGGGGCCGGGGTGGGTCGCTGACGCGAAAACAAGTGACCGTACCCCCGGCCCCCCCGGCCGGCCGCGCCGAGGTGGAGATCCAGCTGCCGCCCGAGCAGCTGGTGGGGCGGGTGGCGGACGAGGAGGGTGACGGTGTGCCCGGCGCTCAGGTGGTCTTCCTGGCAGGCGCCGAGGGGCGAGCGCTGCCCCAGGCGGTGCTGGCGGGACCCGGCGGGCGCTTTGCCGTAGAGGGGGTGGAGCGGAAGGAGAAGGTGATCGTCTGGGCGACGCACGAGCAGGGGAGGAGCCGCGAGGTCGAGGTAGCCGAGCGGCACTGGGAGGGGGAAGAGCTGCGACTGGTGCTGCGGCAGCAGTGGGAGATTCGCGGCTGGGTCTCCTCCCCTCTCGGCCGCGTGGCCAGGGCGACCGTCCGCGTGGTGCCGTGGACCTCCGACGCGGCCCTGGGGCTGCGGGCGGTGAACGCTCTTGCTGACGGTGAGGGACGCTTCGCGGTGGCGGTACCGGCCCACACGGTGGAGGCGGCCATTGTTGTCGCCGTGCCGGGGTACGGATTGGCGCTGGCAGGCTGGCGAGTTGGGGCCGAGGGGGAGGTGGTGGTGACAGCGCCCGCCCAATCCGGCCGGCTGCGCCTGCCCCGGAAGGGGTTGTGGGAGTTGCGGACGGAGGGGGTGCGGGTGCCGGGGTTTTTCCTGACGCAGTGGGCGAGCCTGGGCGGGGAGGAGTGGCTGGAGCTTGAGGTCGCGCCGGGATTTTACTCCTGCTGCCCGTTGCCGCACCCCGCGGCGTGGGTCCCCGGTGCGACCCCGCCGCTGCCATGCGCGCAAGGTTCCCTGGCCCCGGGCGGGGAGCTGACCCTCGAACCGCCGCCCCCTCCTGGTGCAAAGGCGTTTCAGGGAGAAGGAAAATAGCGGCGCCGCCGCGGCGCCGCGGTGAGCGCTCTGCTTTTCAGCGAGCCAGCACGTCGATATCGCTTTCGCTGAAGGTGAGAGCGGCGCGTAGCGCCAGCGCCTCGGCCCGCGGCATGGCGGCGAAGGTGGCGCAGGCGGTGGCGAGGGTCACGCCGGCGGCGGTCGCTTCTCCCCGGGTGCGCACGTACGGCCCCCACGCCGTCTCGCTCCACCCCTCCACCACCAGTTCCTCCCCGGTGCGGGCGGGGGTCTTGAAGCGCACCTGCAGCTCGCCGGTGGCGCAGTAGCTGCCCGCAGCCATCGCCGCCGCCCACGCCATGCACTCGTCCAGCAGGGTGGACAGCAAGCCGCCGTGCATGCGCTCGGCGTAGCCGGCGTGGCGAGGGCCCGGGGTGAAGCGGCCCACCACCCGGGAGGCGTCCTCGTTCCAGGTCCAGGTGACCGCCATGGAGGCAGGATTGACCGCCGGGTCGCCGCACACCGGGCAGCAGGGATAGCGAGGAAAGGTGCGCACCATGCTGCCACCCTAGCAGCCGCGGCGGTAGAATACACGAGGGGAGTGGCATGCATCCTTTTCTGGTACCCGGAGAGTGGTTCCTGGAGGGTGACTACTTCCCCTCGGGCAAGAAGCCGCAGCGGCTGGTGGGAATCACCGAGGTGCACGCCTCGGAGGAATTCCCCGAGACGCTGCAGGTGCGGGGCGAGGTGCGCGACGCCGAGACCACCGGCCGCCCGGTGCCGTCCAGCTTCCACCTGGACGTCATCGGCCCGGCGACGGTGCGCTTCCGCATGGACTCCATCCCCCTGGGCACCGTGCTGGTGGGCGGCGGCTACTTCAACGACCACGCCCTGGTGCTGCGCTACGCCTCTCCCGATCGCCGCTTCGTGGGGGTGGAGAGCTACGTTGCCGGCACAGGGAGGGTGATGCACTACACCGGCGTGATCCTGGCCGACGGTGCCGCCGTCACCTCCTGGCTGGCGCGACTGGAGCGTGCCCGCGGCAGTTAGACCCGCGGCGCGGTCCGCCTGAGGCCGCCGCACGGCATGCCGGGTTCCTCACGGTGGCCGGCACGGACACGCTCGCTGACAAGCGCACAGGCACGGTCACGGACACCGACACGGACACGGGCACTGAATGGGCCCGCGCGGCGGCGAGGGGTGGCG
>JBBINC010000085.1:0-13678 GCA_037444085.1 Acidobacteriota bacterium
GGGCTAAGAGCGGAGCCCCCCGCTCAAGAGAGCCCGGGGGGCCGCCGACCCCCCGAGAGAGGGGGAGCCTCGGGCGACTAGGGCCGCGGCGGCAACTTTGCCTGCTGGGCGGGTCGCGTGCTGGAGGCCACCTGAGCCTGCAGCCTCGACGCTTCATGGAACCTTCCCAGCGCGTCCTGGAGCTGGGCATCGGTTGCGATGGCGGCGCGGTAGCCCTCGTTGAGGGAAACGCCAGCGTTGAGCACCTCGGTGCGGAGCTGGATGGTGATATCGCGCCGGTCAATGGGATCGGTCAGGGCGGCGTCCAACTCCTCGGCCGTGCTCCATTCCTTCTCGATGGCCAGAGCGCGGAACCGCGCCAGCGCCTCCGCGTCCGCGACGAAGCCGCGCGCGGCCGCCTCCTTGTCGCTGGCACCGGCGAGGAAGTCGACTGCGAAGTGGAAGAACGCGGAGTTGGCGAGCAGGCGCACGACCCTGGCGGAGTACTCGCCCTGAGTCACCTGGTGGTCGGGCACGATGCCCCCGCTGCCGTAGACCTTGCGGCCGGAGTCGGTGAAGAACACCTCGCCCCGGTGCTGTGGATCCCGGGCGCGAGGCCGTCCTGCGTCCGCCTCGTCGCCGTTGCGATCGGGGTGGGTGTAGGCGAAGAGAGAGTCGAAGTCGCGCTGGATGCAGCGCCCCGAGGGGGTGTAGTACTTGGCGGTTGTGAGTGCGAGGCCGGCATCGCGGACGGGATAGATCGTCTGCACAACTCCCTTGCCGAAGGACGGCTCTCCCACCACCAGGCCGCGGTCGTGGTCCTGCACGGCTCCCGCGACGATCTCCGCAGCGGAGGCAGAGCCAGAGTTGATGAGCACCACCAACGGGCCGTCGAAGTGGAGTCCGTCGCGGGATGCGCGGTAGTCCTGAAAGGAATCGGCGGTGCGGCCACGGGTGGAGAAGACCCGCTGTCCAGGGGCGAGCAGCATCCCGGCGACCTCCACCGCCGAATCCACGATGCCGCCCGGATTCTGGCGCAGGTCGAGGAGGAGGCGCGTGGCGCCCTCGGCCATCAGGCGCTCGAGCGCGGCGCGGGTTTCTCGTCCGGTGGTGCGGGTGAAGTCGTTGACGCGGATGTACGCGGTGTCGTCGCCGATCATGAAGGCGAAGCGCACCGAGTCGGTGGGCACGCGGCCACGCTGGATGGTAAACTCCAGCGATTCCTGAAGGCCCGGCCGAGCGATGCCCACCCTCACCGAGGTTCCCTCGAGGCCGCGCAGCCGCCGCGCCACGTCGTCCAGGTTCATGCCCTCGGTGGAGGCGTCGTCCACCCTCTCGATGACGTCACCGGCGCGCAGACCCAGGCGGGCGGCCGGAGTTCCTTCGATGGGGGTGACCACGGTGACGCGCCCACCGCGCATGGAGATGATGACGCCGATGCCGTGGAACGAACCCTGCTGGCGCTCGCGCATCGAGGAGAACATCTCCGGCCGCAAGAAGCTGGAGTGGGGATCCAGCATGTCCAGGGTGCCGTCAATCGCCGAGTAGACGAGCTCGCTGGCTTCGACCGGCCTGGGTGCGTTGGCCAGAACCGTATGCAGCAGGCTGCCAAAGCGGGTGAGGAAGTGGTCGGCAGCGTTGCCCTGCGCCTTGTTTCCATCTCCGGCCAGCGCTCCCGCCAGGGCGCCCAGCGCCACCACGCCGAAGGCAAGGACGTACGTCTTGACGCGACTCATGCCACCCCCCTCAGGGCGATGACTGTAGCATACGAGTGGAGAGGGTGAGGGGACTGCGACTATACTCGCCGCAGCCCCGCGTTGGGGGGAGGGTTCATGTTCGGCTCGATTGGCGTGCCCGAGCTCATTCTGATTTTCGTCCTGGCGCTATTGTTGTTTGGGCCGCGCAAGCTGCCCGACATCGGCAAGAGTCTGGGTAAGGCCATGGGTGAGTTTCGGCGCGCCTCCAACGATCTCCGGCGCTCTCTGGAAGAGGAAGTCGCGGCGGACGAACTGAAGGCGGCGGGGCGCGAGATGCGCGCGGCGGCCGGCGAGTTGACCGGGGTCACGACCGGGGTCGAGGAGACCTCAGGCACGGCCAGCCGGGAAACCTCGGGCGAGGCCTCATCCGAGAAGGCGAGCACCGGGCCGCGATGAATCGCGAGGCGCGCCGGTCGGACGCGAGCGACGATGAACTGCCGCGCATGTCGCTGCTTGATCACCTCGACGAGCTGCGGCGACGCATCGGTGTGTCGGCACTGGCCGTGTTCGGCGGGTTTCTGGCCTGCTGGTACTTCGCGAAGCCGATTTTCAACTGGCTCTCCGTCCCGCTGACCCAGTTTCTCCCCGAGGGCGAGAAGCTGGCGTTCACCGGTCTCATCGACCCGTTCATGCTGTACATCAAGGTGGCGTTGCTGGCCGGAATCTTCCTGGCCTCGCCGGTGGTGCTGTGGCAGGTGTGGCTTTTCATCGCGCCAGGCTTGTACAAGAGCGAGCGTCGCATCGCCATCCCCTTTCTCCTCGCCACCACCGTCTTCTTCGTGGCCGGTGGGTACTTTGGCTACAGGGTGGCGTTTCCCATGGTGTGCCGGTTCCTCCTCGAGGTGGGTTCGGAGTTCCGCCAGGTGATCACCGTTCGCGAGTACTTCTCCATGGCCTCCAAGGTGATTCTGGGCATGGGCCTGGTGTTCGAGATGCCGGTGATGATCCTCTTCCTCGCGCGCCTGGGCGTGGTGACGCATCGCTTTCTGCTCAAGCAGTTCCGCTTCGCCGTGTTGGGCATCTTTGTGGTTTCCGCGATCATCACGCCAACCCCCGACATTGCCACCCAGAGCGTGTTCGCGGTGCCGATGATCGTCCTTTATCTGCTGGGGGTGCTGGTGGCGTTGCTGTTTGGCAAGCGCTCCCCCGCCCAGACCGCCTGACCCCGTCGCGCCCCCCAGGCGCGAGCGGCCGCCAGGCGGGGCAACCCCCCCGAGGTGGGATCGGTCGGTAGAGCGGATGCCTCGTTCCTCGATGAGATTGCAGAGCGGGTTGTCTTCTTACGCCCTTTGCGCGCCCGCGAGTTCCTGGTAGAGGGCGGTGTACTCCCGCGCCGGAACGGCCCACGACACGTCGCGCCGCATCGCGTTGCGCCGCAGTCGGGCGAGTTCTTCCGGAGCGGCGAGAAGGTCCTTCGCGCGTGCCATCGCGGCGAGAAGGGCGCGGGATGTCGTGGGCGAGAAGAGGAGACCGAAGCCGTCGGGGCGCTGGGCATCGATCACGGTGTCGGCCAGACCGCCGGTGGGAGGCGCGATGGGTAGCGCGCCATAGCGGAGGGCGATGAGCTGTCCCAGGCCGCACGGCTCGAAGCGGGACGGCATGAGAAACACATCACTGGCGGCGTAGATGCGGTGGGCGAGGGGGTCGTTGAAAGAGAGCACGACGCGGACCCGCCCGGGGTGCGCCGTCTCGGCGGTGACCAGCAGCTCCTCCCAGCGCCGGGCGCCGCGCCCAAGCACCACGACGTCGAAACCCAGGGCGACGATGTCGTCGATCGCCGCTACCAGCAGGTCGACGCCCTTCTGCTCCACCAGCCGGGAGACCATGCCGGCGAGCGGCCTTGCTCCCGGCGCCAACTCCAGTTCGTGGGCCACCGCCGCGCGCGCCGCCCGTTTGCCCGAGACGGCGTTGCGCAGGCGGTAGGGAACGGGGAGGTGCGGATCGGTCTCCGGATCCCACACGGCGGTGTCCAGACCGTTGAGAATCCCGGAGAGATCGGCGGCGCGCTGGGCAAGCACGCCTTCGAGGCCGCAGCCGAAGGCGGGCGTCAAGATTTCCCGGGCGTAGGTGGGCGATACGGTGGTGACCGCATCTGCCGCCACGATTCCCCCTTTGAGAAACGACACCTGGCCGAAGTACTCGAGGTGGCGGACGGTGAACAGCTCGCGCGGGAGCGCCGCCGCCTCAGCCACCCAGGCGGGGAAGACGCCCTGGTACGCGAGGTTGTGGATGGTCACAACGCTTTGCGGCCGCCGCCGCGCGGGCCAGGCGGTGGCGGGGTGGTGCAGGAGCAGCGGGGCGAGGGCGGCTTGCCAGTCGTGGGCGTGCAGAATGTCGATGGGTGGACGTTCGGCCAGCAGTCGCAGGGCGGCGCGCACGAAGAAGGCGAAGCGGATCGGGTTATCGGGGTAGTCGCCATCCGGGACAGCGTAGGGCGCGGGTCGCACGAACACCTGTGGAGCGTCCAGGAGAAGCACCTCCACCCCACGGTGTGCGGTCGCGAAGACGCGGGCGCGGATGCCCAGGTCTTCGACGGTGGCGACGTGCCTTCCCGGCGGCTCGTCGCCGAGGAAGGCGCGGTGCGCCGGGATCACGACCGAGACCGTGTGGCCTAGCTGCGCCAGGGCAGCCGGGAGGGCGCCCACCACGTCGGCCAGCCCGCCCGTCTTGGAAAACGGCACCATCTCCGAGGCGAGGTGGACGATGGTCTGCACGACACCTGAGGTACCACACTTGCGCCGGTGCTGGCAAGCCGCCGGGCCCGCGGGCTGGGGGGGAGGCGGTGGGGTACACTGCGCGCTGCGGCTGGCGGGATCGACGACAGAGGAGGAGGAGGAGGCCATGGGTGGCATCGTGCTGGGCAGTGAGGACCGCAGAGGTCTGTTGGCGCGCTTCTTGCGCTACGTGCAGGTGGATACCCGTTCCGACGAGAACTCGGCGACAAGTCCCTCGACGGAGAAGCAAAAGGACCTCTCGCGCGTGCTGGCGCAGGAACTCGCGGAGTTGGGATGCGAGGACGCTCGCATGGACGAGTGGGGCTACGTGTGGGCAAGCGTGCCCGGCAACCTTCCCGCCTCTCACCCGGCAGCCGGCCGCGTCCCCACGGTCGGGCTGATCGCCCACGTTGACACCTACTTCGGCACGCCCGGCGCGGGGGTCAGGCCGCAGGTGATCGATCGCTATGCCGGCGGCGATGTTTGCCTGGTAGGTGACCAGGCGCAGGTCATCAGGGTAGCCGACAACCCCAACCTGGAGCGCTGCGTCGGTCACACGCTCATCACTTCCGACGGCACCACCCTGCTGGGCGCCGACGACAAGGCCGGGATCGCCGAGATCATGACGGTGGTGGCGTGGCTGCGGCGGCACCCCGAGTTTCTGCACCCGCCAATCCGGATTGCCTTCACCACCGACGAGGAGGTAGGCAGGGGCACGGAGCACTTCGACGTGGCGGCCTTCGGCGCCGATGTGGCCTACACCGTGGATGGCTCCAATCTGGGGGAGATTGAGGACGAGACATTCTGCGCCGACACCGCGATCGTCACTGTGACCGGCCACGACGTTCACCCTGGATACGCCAAGGACAAGCTGGTCAACGCCGTGCGCGTGGCGGCGGCGGTGGTTGGGCGGCTGGATGAGGCGTTTCTGCCGGAGACGACGGACGGGCGGCAGCCGTATCTGCACCCCTATGACCTGCGCGGCGACGTCTCCCGCGCCGAGCTGAAGGTCCTTGTGCGAGCCTTTTCGGAAGAGGAATTGCACGCCCGGGAGGACCATCTACGCCGCGTCCTCGACCTCGTCCGCGGGGAGTTCCCCAAGGCACGGCTCGCTGTGGAGATCCGGGAGTTCTACCGCAACATGGCGTACAAGTTGCGGGAGCGACCCGAGGTGCTGGAGGCCGCCCTGGAGGCGGTGCGGCGGCTGGGCATCGAGCCGGTGCGGCGGGCGATTCGTGGCGGTACGGACGGCGCCAGGCTGTCGTACATGGGGCTGCTGACTCCCAATATCTGGGCCGGCGGGCAGAGTTTCCACTCGGTGCAGGAGTGGGTGTCGCTGGAGTGGATGGCCAAGGCGTGCGAGGCGGTGCTGCAGCTGCTGCAGGTGTGGGTGGAGCGCTCCGCAGCGCGGGTCTAGTGCCTGGTGCGCACGGCCAGCGCCTGGCAGAAGGCTCGGAAGCCCGGTTGATCCTCGGGATGCCAGGGGTCAGCGATCAGGCGGCAGTGGAGGAAACCTCCGAGCAACTGGCAGATCCACATGCGCCCCAACTCCTCTGCTGGGACCGCGTCGTTCACCAGCTTCTTCTCCTGCAGTTGGGCGAAGTGGACGGTCAGGCGCTGGCGGTACTCCTGCATGAACGCGTTGGCCGCCTCTCGCAGGTTCTCGGCGCGGTTGGCAGCGGCGTAGAGTAGAAGCTCGATGATCAGGCCCTGGCGGTAGGCGAAGCGGGTAACGTGATGCGTGAGCTGGCGCGCGGCGTGCTCCCCTTCGGACACGGCGTCCACGTCGATTTCCAGCAGCATGGTGGCGAGGAGTCGCTCGCCCAGATGCTCGAGGGCTCCCACGAGAATCCCGGCTTTCCCGGAGTAGTACCGGTACAGCGCTGCCTCGGTGAATTCGAGCCGGCGAGCCAGGGCGGCCGTGGTGATGCCGCCGACACCCTGGGTTTCGGCCAGGTCGAGGGCCGCTTCGAGGATCTGCTGGGCGCGGGGAGACGAGGGGGGCATGAGGAGATGTTACTCCTTGCCGATGAATCGCGCAAGAGGTCAGCATTGCGTAACACTCGATGAGCTGAGCCAGATTCACCAGCGTTACCGGCCCCCGGAGACGGGAGCGATTATCGCCCGGCCAGCCGTGCCACCGCGGGCGCGTCAGGGGACCTGAGCAGGCCGCGAAACGGTGCCACCAGTTCGCCAGCGAGGCTGAGGTACGCGGGCTCCGGCTCCCCCTCCAGGGTGGCATCGAGGAAACGGGCGCGAATCCCACGGATTTCGGCCCGGGCCAGGTCCCGGGAGGTGAACGACAGCGCCAGGTACATCGCCGCGAAGACTCGGGCCTCGCTGGCAGGAAGGGTAAGCGGCCAGAGCTCGGTGGGCCTCGAGGTGGCGTCGAAGGGGGCGGCGTGAACGCTGCGGCGGGCGCCGTGGAGGAGCGGCCAGAGGCGGCGGTAGAAGCGCACAGCGGCGCGGGTGAGGCGCAGGCGGAAGGCGGGTACGAAGAGGTAGGACTGCTGCTGCGGGCGGTCACCCACCTGGTCGAGCACCCCGTCGAGGCGGTCGCCCAGGTGGCCAAGGTCAGAGATCACCTCTCCCTCGGCGGTGCGGAGAAGGAGGGGAAAGCGCCAGAAGGGTACGGTGGCGCGGCCGGCGACGGGATCTTCTCGCAGATACGGCCGCGGCTGCAGGCGCCGCGCAGAAGCGTCGAGGAGACGGAAGCAGTTGCCGCACAGGTGCGCCGCCGCATCGGGCACGAACGTCAGGTCGGCACCGCACACCGGGCAGCGAGACGGCACCAGGCGGATCTGCTGGGCCGCCGGCTGCCGCGGAGGTCCGGCGAGCAGCGGCAGCGGTGGGGCTGGCTCGGCTGCAACCCGAGCGGACGCACCATCCACGAGGAAGTCCTGCAGGCGTTCGCGCACGGCGACTCGGGCGGCATGCCAGGGCCGCCACACCAGGGCGTCCACCCGGGGGACGAACGCCCCCCGCACCGCGATCGCGCGGAACGAGAAGGAGGCGCGGCGGTCGTGCATGGTCTCGAGGCGCGCCACCAGCTCCTCTTTTCCTCCCTCCACCGGCAGGGCGGGCAGGGTCGCTTCGGGGGCGCCGCACAACGGGCGCAGAGTTCTCAGGTACGAGAGCCTGCCCATCTCGGGGAGCGGTGCCGCGCTTCCCGGCTGCGATCCTTCGAGGTGGGTGATGGCGAGGTCCATGCGTTTGGCGCCGTCCTCGTGCCGCCCGAACGCCACCTGGTAGAGGGTGCCGCTGCGGTGCCAGTAGGGCGCCAGGAACGGCTGCCAGCCGAGCACCCTGATGTGCGGGGCGAGGCGCCCGGCGTACTTTTCAGCGGCGCGGCTGACCCTCGCCTCGGCGGCGTTGATGGCGGCGAGGGACACGCCATCCAGGTGCGGGGTGTCCGCAGGGTGAGCGTCCTCTGGCAGCTGGGCGGCGCGTCGTTCCACCAGCGGCCGCACCCTTCGGTCGTACAGCTCGAGGTACTTGAGGTGTCGCAGGTGAGCGGTCACGGCCGCGACAACGCCAGCTTCGTTGTTGACTGCGTTGGGGATGACGGCCACAAGAGTGGCGTCGTCCCGCTTCACCAGGTGCCGCGAGCCGCAGAACCTGCATTCGGCCATGCCGTGATAGACGGGAAAGGTGACGGCGGCGCCGCACGACGGGCAGGTCAGGTCGATTCGAACCTCGTCCTCTTCGCCGTCGCGGCCCGCCGGCGAGGCGGCCGCCGGGTCCGGGACGACGCGGGGCGCGGTACTCTCCGGCGGGGGAGCGGTCGCGGGTAGGGCCAGGAGCGCCCCCCACACGCCGCCCACCAGCATGGATGCGGCCAGGACGTAGGGGTCGCGGCCGAGCAGCAGTCCGCCCCATCCCACCAGGCCCACCGCCCAGGCGATGGTCTGCTCGACGAACGGCCGCCCGGAGAAGGCCACGGCCGCCGCCGGTGCGAGCGCGCCGAGGGCAGCCGCCACCTGCAGCGGCAGGGGCTGTGGCCGGGTCATCGCCAGCTTGCGGCCGGCCAGCAGCGCCGCGGTGGGAATGGCCAGAACGGCGAGCGCCTCGGCGATCATGGCGGGAGCAACTGCTCCAGACGCACAAGGCCTCGGTCAGCGGCTTTGAGCAGGGACATGATCGTGTGGGCGTCAGCGATGGAGGTGGCGGCGTCGGCGATGGCTCCCTCGAGAAGCACGCGCAGCGCCTGCCCGGCCTCGAGGCCGCGCGCGCCTTCCGCCAGCAGCCGGCGGCACGTCTCGAACGGCTCGCCCTCGGGCCGCGACCCGGCGGCCAGGCGCCCGGCGAGGTCAAGAAACCTCCCACTGTCGTCGGAGTCGAGCACGGCGCGAGTGTATCATCGAGCGCCGTGTACGTCAGTGTGGCCTTTCCCGCCGCCGTGCCTGAGGCATTGACCTATTCCGTCCCGGATCGGCTCGCGTCTCTCGCATTACCCGCCGTGCGGGTGCGCGCCCCGTTGCGCGGCCGGCGGCGGGTCGGCCTCATCGTGGATCAGGACGTGCAGCCGGGCGTTGCTCCCGAGCGGGTCGTGGCGATTGACGAGGTGCTCGACGACAGCCCCATCCTGCCTCTCCATGTCATGGATCTGATCCGTTTCGCCGCAGACTACTACCTGGCGCCGGTCGGCATGCTGGTGCGCGCCGCGGTGCCCGCCCCGTTGCTGCGACTGCCGCCGGCGATGGTGGTTCCGGACCAGCGGGCGCGCGAGCTGATGCCGGCGCTGGACGAGGCGGAACGCTCTCTGACCGAACGGGTGCTGCATGCCCGGCGGATCACGGTGGCACGGCTGGCCGGCGAGGGGCATTCTCCTGGCCGGCTGCGTGCCATGCTGGCGAGCCTCGCCGCCAGGCGCGTTCTGAAGGTTGTCGAGCGAGTGCCGGCGGCTCACCCGGGCGGGGCGGTCCATGCCGTGACGCTGGTGGACATGGATCCTGGGCGCCGGGCCGAGCTGGTGGGGCGGGCTGCGGCGCAGCAGCGGGTGGTGGCGTGGCTGCAAGAGCTGGGGCGGCCGGAGCTGGAGGGGGAGTTGGCACGGCGGTGTGAGTGTTCCACCGCGGTGATCGCCGCCCTGGTGCGCAAGGGGGTGCTCCGCCGTTTTCAGCAAGCGCGGGTGGCGGTGCCGCGGCGCTGGGAGTTGGCGCCGTCGCCGGTACCGCAGCACCTCTCGGGTGGCCAGCAGCGCGTCGTGGAGCGGATCGTGGGCGGGCTGGGCGCTGGGCGGTACGCGCCGGCCCTGCTGCTCGGTGTCACCGGGTCGGGCAAGACCGAAGTGTACCTGCGCGCCGCAGCCGCTGCCGCCGCACGCGGCCTGGGAACCCTCATCCTCGTTCCGGAGATCGGCCTGACGCCGGCGCTGGCCGGGCAACTGGCGGCGCGGTTCGGCGGGCGGGTCGCGGTGCTCCACTCCTCCCTCGCCGACGGGGAACGTTTCGCTGCCTGGGAGCGGGTCAGGCGCGGCCAGGTGGACGTGGTGGCCGGCGCAAGATCGGCAGTGTGGGCGCCCATCTCCAACCTCGGCCTCATCGTTGTGGACGAGGAGCAGGACGGGTCGTACAAGCAGGACGAAGAGCCGCGCTACAACGCCCGCGACCTCGCACTGCTGCTGGGGCAGCGCCTGAAAGTGCCGGTGCTGCTGGCATCGGCCACGCCGTCGCTGGAGGCCTACTGGCTGGCGCGGCAGGGACGCCTGGCGCTCGAGGTCCTGCAGGACAGGGTTGGCGGCGGAGAGTTGCCCGAGGTGGAAGTCGCCGATCTACGGGGCCAGGAGGGAGAGCCCGGAGAGCACGGGCGCGTGTGGATATCCGCCAGGCTGCGGAGTCTACTGGACGAGGTGCTGGACCGGGACGAACAGGCCATCGTGCTGGTGAACCGGCGCGGCTGGGCGCCCGTCCTGCTGTGCCGCCAGTGCGGCCACCAGGTGGCGTGCCGGGACTGCTCCATCGCCCTGACCGTCCATCGGCGACCACCGGCGCTGGTGTGCCACTACTGCGGCTACACCATCCCGCCCCCCCTCCGCTGCCCCCGCTGCGGCGGCGTCGTGCTGCAGGACGTGGGAGCGGGTACCGAGAAGGTGGCGGCACGCCTGCGCTCGCTCTACCCCGCTCTACAGGTGGACATTCTTGACCGCGACACGGCCCGGTCACCGGCGCAGTTGCTCGCTACCCTGGAGAGGTTCGCTGCGGGAACCTCGCAGGTGCTGGTGGGCACCCAGATGGTCTCCAAGGGGCACCACTTCCCCCGGGTCACCCTGACGGCCGTGATCAACGCCGACAACCTCCTGGGATTCGCCGACTTCCGTGGCGCGGAGAGGTGCTTCCAGCTGCTCACCCAGGCGGCCGGGCGGGCAGGCCGCGGTGACCGCCCCGGACGGGTGTTGATCCAGAGCTACCAACCCGATCACCACGCCGTGCGTGCCGCGGTGGCCCACGATACGGCAGGTTTTCTGGCGGCGGAGATGCGCTACCGGCAGGCGTTCCGCTATCCACCAGTGACTCGCCTGGCGGTCGTGCGCTTCGAGTCAGTGCTGGAGGCGAGCGCCCACGCCGCCGCGGCTGCCGCCGCGGCGGCACTGTCGCCAGGGAGGGAGGGCGTGAGGGTGCTGGGGCCGGCGCCGGCGCCTTTGCAGCGCCTGCGCGGGCGCTATCGCGTGCAGCTGCTGCTCGTCGCCAAAAATCGCGCCGCGCTGCGGGCCGCGTTGGGCCTCCTGGTGGGGCAACCAGTGCCTCGCGGCGTGCGCCGGGTGGTGGACGTGGACGCACAGAGCACGGTGTAGGCGGGGTCAAGGAAGGCGCGGGCGTGGCGGTTGAAACCTTGCGCGGCGGGGATGCGTCGAAGGAGCTGTGAGCGTCGTGGCCATCACTCGAGACGCCGCCGGCGCAGTGGGCGGGCGGATGAGCCGGACAGGGGACGACAACGACCTGCTGGCGGCCGCTCGGGCCGGGGATGTGACGGCGTTCGAGGCGCTCTACCGGGCCAACGTCGCCTGGGTGTATGGCCTGTGCCTGCGCATGCTCGGCGACCGCGGCCGCGCCGAGGAGACGACCCAGGACACGTTCGTGCGCGCCTGGCAGCGGCTCGCCTCCTTTCGCGGCGACAGCTCCTTCTCCACCTGGCTGTACCGGGTGGCGGTCAACACGGCGGCCAGCGCGCTGCGCTCGCAGCGCAGCCGCCCGCGCGGCAGCGCCGATCTGGACGGCCTCGAGGTAGCGCTTCGTCCCGCTCCCAGCGAGGCGAGGATCGACCTGGAACGGGCCATCGCGCTGTTGCCGGCCGGCGCGCGCAGCGTGCTGGTGCTGCACGATGTCGAGGGGCTGCGCCACGAGGAGATCGCCGAGGTGCTGGGCTGTGCGGTGGGCACCAGCAAGGCGCAGCTTCATCGCGCCCGGCGCATGCTCAAGGAGGTGCTGCAATGATGCGGTGCGACGAAGTTGAGCGACGACTCGACGACCTGATCGATGGTGGGTTGGCGCGGGCCGACGCCGAGCGCGTGGACGCGCACCTGGCCTGCTGCCCTCGCTGCCGAGGCGAGCGCGACGCACTGGCGTCGCTTCGGCGAGCGGCGCAGCAATTGCCGCGAGAGGTGCGGCCGGCGCGCGACCTTTGGCCCGCCATCGCACCCCGGCTTGCCGGCACGACGCGTCGCGCGGCGATTCCATGGCGCGGGGCGCTGCCCGTCGCCGCCACCGTCGCCCTCGCCGTCGCCCTCGCCTATTTGGCTGGTGGCGGCGGGAGCCGGCAGGTGGCGGACAGGCCGCCGGCGCAACCCACGGCACGTCTAGCCCTGGCCGGCGACGGCCTGGCGCCGGCCATCGATACCTTGGGCCGCGCCGCCGCGGCGCTGCGCGAGGCGGTCGAGCACCAGCCCGCCTCGCTCGCCGGAGAGACCAGCGCGGTCGTGCTGGAGAACCTGAAGATCATCGACGAGGCGATCGCCCGGCTTCACGCCGCGCTGCTCGCCGATCCGGGCAACCGGGAGTTGCAGGTCCTCCTGGTCGCGACCCTTGAGCAACAGATCGACGTGCTGCAGCGGGTGTGGCAGATGCCCGCGCAGGTGTGAGGGAGGCATCCATGTTTCGAATGATCGGTTGTGTGCTGGTGGTAGCACTCCTGGCGTCCCCGGCCTTCTCCGAGGAGCGTGTCGACAGCAGCAAGCCGGCCTCGGCCACCGGTGTCGTCGAGGTCGTCAACATCTCCGGCTCCATCACCGTGATCGGTTGGGCGCAGGAGCAGGTGCACGTGCAAGGTGTGCTCGGCCGGGGGACCGAGCGGCTGGAGTTCGAGGCCGGCCCGCATCGCACCATCGTGCGCGTCGTACTGCCGCGCAACTGCCGCTCCTGCGAGGGCTCCCACCTGACCATCAAGGTACCGGCGGCGAGCGCTTTGGATGTGGACGCGGTCTCGGCCGACATCACCGTGCGGGACACGACGGGTGCATGCGCGCTGAAGTCGGTGAGCGGCGACGTCGAGGTCAGCGGCAGTGCGTCCCAGGTCGAAGCCCGGTCGGTCAGCGGGGAGGTGCTCGTCCGCGCCGTGCGTGCTCCCGTCCGCGCCAAGTCGGTGAGCGGCAACGTGGTGATCGACGGCGTCGAGGGGAGCGTGGAGGCGTCCAGCGTCAGCGGCACCATCCAGGTCAAGGGCGCCGCTATCTCCCGTGCCGATGTGGCGGCCACCTCGGGTTCCATCCGCATGGAGGGAAGCCTGGCGCCGGGCGCCCGCATCGAGGCAAAGGCGGTGAGCGGCGACATTACCCTGGTTCTGCCGGCGGACACGGTCGCCGACTTCGAGGTGACCACCTTTTCGGGCGGCATTCGCAACGGCTTTGGCCCTGAGGCCAAGCGCGTCAGCCAGTACACCTCCGAGCGGGAACTGACCTTTTCCACCGGCAGCGGCGGCGCCCGCATCGTGCTCAAGAGCTTCTCGGGGAACGTGTCGCTACAGAAGAGGTGAGCAACCGCGTTGGCGGAGATCACGGGGGGTGGGGCTGATCCCCCGCGTCGCCCGCACCGGTGGCCGTGCCCCTGCCCGTGTCTTTCATCTCGGGGGGTTTCGCCGGCCCCCCGAGCTTTCTTGAGCGGGGGGCTCCGCTCTTAGCCCACCCAACCGCCCTCGCTCCAGCCCCCCGAGCCCCCACCGCTCGCGCCGGCAAAGCCGGACGCTCGCTTGCTTCTTTTCTCGGGGGGCCGCGCGCCCCCCTCCCTTTCCTCCGCG
>JBBINC010000086.1:0-12292 GCA_037444085.1 Acidobacteriota bacterium
TTGCTCCCCGCAGCGTGGGGGCGCGGGGGGCTGGAGCGAGGGTGGTTGGGTGGGCTAAGAGCGGAGCCCCCCGCACACGAAAGCCCGGGGGGCCGGCGACCGCCTCCGGCGAGGTGGTCCTCGGGCAGATTTTCATGTGGGGCGGCTACACCGGTGTGCACTGGAACGTCCTGCTGGACATCCAGCCGTCCGCCGGCCATCACCTGGTGATGCAGACGGTCCCAGGCGGCATCCACTCGGGGGCCGACTTCTACATCAACGCCGCCGGGCTGGTAATCGGCGCAACGACGGTGGCGCAAAGTCCCTTCGACCCCACCGGCACGTCGCAGTCCAGCCGGGTCCGCAAGGCGGCGCAGCACGCCTCGTCGAGCGACGAGGTGGCCGCCATCTTGCGCGAAGGAAACAACGGCATGTATACCAACGACTGGTCGAACCACAACGCGAGAGACCCCGGGGTGCGGCGTGAGTACGCCGTGCAGCCCGACGACGCCCCATTCGACGCGGCCTTCGCCCGCACCAACCGGGACGTGGCGTTTGGGCGCTTCTGGGAGGAACACCGGGGACGAATCGACGAGCAGGCGGCCGTGCGGTTGTGGGGCTCCTCGCCGGTCAACCGAGGGCACGCCTGCGACGGCACGATCACCACCTCGGCGATGGCCCGGGAGCTGGCGTTCATCGCCCACCACAGCAAGGTGACGCTGCGCGAGAAGTTCCCGGAGAAGGGCAGCCGGCGCATGCCGGACCTGCCGGGCGCGGTGCCCCACCTGGCGCTGGGGCACGCCACCGCGAGCCCGGTGGTGGTCACCGACATGCTCAAGGTGGCGCGCCGGCAGCGGCTGGCGGCCGCGCGGCTGGGCGCAACCCCGCCCGCCGCGACGGTGGATCTGGCCGGCGTGGCGGGGCGCTACCAGGTGGAGCAGCGCACGCTATGGAATGGGACGGTGTTCCCAACATCCGCGGCCGACCAGTGGTTGATCTCGGGCTCGGCCGCCTACGGGCGGCTGCTGCACGAGCTGCCCTCGCCCGCAGAGAAGGCCTATCGCCAGCTCGCCGATCGTCTCGCCGAACTCGACGCCCGCTATCTCACCATCGCCGCCGGCGAGGGCGAACTTCCCGCCCGGGCTGCTGATGTCGCCTACGGCCGCTACGCCCCATACCAGCTGCCGCGCGTCAAGGAGACCTTCGCCCTGCACCAGCTCCGTCTGCTGCTGGGCACGGAGGCATTCTTGAAGGTCATGACGGCGGTGCACTCCCGCCACGCCGGCAAGGAGATCGACTCGACCTCGTTCGTGACGTTGGCCGAGGAGATGGCCCGCCGTCCGCTGGCGTCGCTTCTGGCGCAGTGGACCGAACGCACCGGCCTGCCCGATCCGGCGTTCACCGTGCGCGGCGGCAAGGTCAAGGAGGGGTGGCGGATGGAGATCACCGTCACGCAGGAGGGGGAGCCCTACCAATTCGTCACCTCGGTGGCGCTGGAGTCGGCGGGCAAGGCGGCGGTTCGCTCGCTCGCGGTACGTGGGGCGCGCATCGAGGTGAGGTGGGTGCTGCCCGCGCGGCCCGACCGGGTGGTGTTCAACCCCGCCTTCGACATCCCGGTACCGCTTCCCAACCCGTACACCTGGGCCTCCTTCCTGGAACGCTTTCACGACACGTTGATGGTCTTGGGGACCGCCCGCCAGGAGGAGGCCAACCACACCCTGGCGCTGCGCCTGCAGGCCACCCTCGCCGACGCCTACAGCGAGGTCTTGCCGCCCGTGGTCAAGGACTGCGAGCTGACCACCGAGATGGCGGCGAGCCACGATCTCATCGTGCTCGGCTCGTTCCTCGACAACTCCTTCATCGGCTGCCTCCAGGCCGGCCTGCCGGCCACCCTGGGGCGGGGGTCGTTCACCCTGCTCGGCACTGGCTACAACCACCCCGACGACGGCGCCTTCCTTGCCGTGCCCAACCCCTTCAACCGCGACCGCGTGGTCCATCTCTTTCTGGCCAACTCGGCGCTGCAGTTGCCCCAGATGACCAGGCGCTAGCTGCCCTCCCTGCAGCAATGGGCGGTGTTCCGCGGCGAGGAGGTGAAAGCGGGTGGATTTTTTCCGGTCGAGCGCTTCGTGGTTCGGGAAGGCGGAGAGGGGGAGAAGTGGGGTAAGGAGTAGGGCGAGGAGTTCCGTCGCGGGCGATGGGCGATCAGACGCGTCGGGCTCCCTCGGCCGCGACGCGGCCTCGGGATGACGGAAGAGCGGTGGGAGTGGAGCGGCCGCGCGGCGGGCGGCCGGGGTCCGTCCGCAGGGGTGTGGGCCCCGCGTTTTCCGTCTCGCGTCCCGCTTCTTGCGGTCCTTGCTACGGCAGCAGGGCGGCGGGCACGAACACCGGGTCGCCGGTGCGGTTGTCCACCACCGAGGCGTAGGCGAAGAACACTCCGCCCGTGGTGGTGCTGCGCACGGTGGCGTAGCCGCCGCTGACCACCTCGTTGCTGACCAGTTCGAACGCCTTGTCGAGCTGCTTGAACTCGTATGGCTTGAGCTGGAAGGTGTAAGTGCCCAGGTGGCGGCCGATGGCGGTGGCGAAGCGGATTTCGATGTCGATGGGCACCACCGAGGCGCTGACGAACCCCAGGTTGGTGCGGGAGCCCGCCTTCAACGAGGGGTCATGGGAGAGCTGGATGAAACGGCCGCTGGTGCCGGAGACGATGGCCTGCTGCACGGTGTGCGGCGGCACAAATTGGCCGAAGGTGCCGGAGGACGCCTGGTTGTAGGTGCGGCTGGCGAGCAGGACGTCGCCGGCGATGGGCGTGATACGCAGGGCGGCGGCGCCGTTGAAGGAGAACACGGAGTGCAGCACGTCCGCGTAGGTGGCGCTGCGCCCCTCGGAGAGCGTGAAGGTGGCGCGCGGCGGGTCGGGGTTGGCCTGGTCGCGCGCGAGCAGCTCGATGAGGTAGGTGGCGCTGGCGGTTCCGTGGTTGTGAACCTCCAGGTCGGTGCGCCACCGCGTGCCGGCAAAGCCGGGCAGGTGCGCGGCGGTGGGGATGTAGCGCCCCTTGTCCGGCGGCGCGGCGCTCACCGTGATCGTCGTGGTGCCCGTCACGGAAACGCCGCGCGCGATGCCCTCGCCTGTGACGGTGAATTCGCCGGGGCCGGCATAGGCGTGGGTGACTTCGACGCAGCCGCCGATGATCGAACAGCCCACCGAGTAGGAGACGGTCTTCTCGGTGCCGTCGCCGAAAGCGAAAGTGATCTTGTCGCCCGAGAACACCACCGGGGGCGAAAAGGTGAAGGTGACCACCTCGCCCGGCATCGCCGGATTGCGGTTCGGTGAGATGGAGAGCGGGTCAGCGGCGCACAGCGATCCTGCCCCGCTCACCACAACGACGATCGGAAGAACAACACGAGCCAGCGCCGCCTGGGCCATGGACGCCTCCTCTCGATACCGAAAGAATAGCGCGCCCGCCTGAGGGAGGTCGGTGATCCACGGCACCCGGGCGGGCTTGAGATGCTCAGGCCGGGCGTAACACCATGGTGAGGTCACGCCCCTCGAGGGTCTCCGGCGGCTCCTGCTCGACCACCGCGGTGCCTTCAAGCTGCTCCACGACGCGCGCCAGCACCTCGTAGCCGTTCTCTGGCCGGCGCATTTCGCGGCGGCGGAACATCACCGTCACGCGCACCTTGATGCCCTTCTTCAGGAAGCGTTCGGCCATGCGCAGCTTGGTGAGGAAATCGGCATCGTCGATGGCAGGCCGCAGCTTGACGTCCTTGACCTGGATGATGGTCTGATTGCGCCGCGCCTCGCGCGCCTTCTTCTCCTGCTCGTAGAGGAAGCGCCCATAGTCCATGATGCGGCAGACGATGGGGCGGGCCTCGGAGGCCACCTCGACCAGGTCGAGCCCCGCGGCGTGCGCCTGCGCCAGCGCCTCCTCCACGGGGACGATGCCGACCTGCGTGCCATCGGCGGCGATGAGGCGCACCGGCGACAGGCGAATGCGGTTATTGATGCGGTGCTGTGCCCGGTCGGGCGGTTCACTGAAACCTCGTTTCCCTCGGATTATGGCTGCCTCCTCGCTGGTCCCTGTCCTCGTCTCAGGCGCCGGGCGACATTCGCCCGCGCCGCATCGCACACTCCTGCGGCGGGGTGCGATCCGTATGATAGCACACGGCTTGGATACGCTGTTGGGCGGCGGTACGCGGCTGGCGAGGGCAACTGGTCATCCACAGGAGAGACTTGCATCTAGGTGGGGACGATCTTGACGCCGTCCAGGGCGATGACGGCGCGGTTGCCCACCACGTCTACGGCGTGTTCCCAACCCCGCGGGATCTCTATGACATCGCCGGGTCCCAGTTCCACCCGCTCGCCGGCAACGGTGACACGCAGGCGCCCGGCGATCACCGCGTCGGCCTTGTCCTGCTGGTGGGTGTGCGGCGGAAAGCTGGTGCCGGCGGGATAGTTCTGGCGCATCACGCTGTACCCCAGCTCTTCCAGACGGTTGCGCAGCTTGGCCTCGTTGAGAGGACCGTGTCGCTCCCGGTTCCAGCGCTGCACCTTCACGGCGCGACGATACCGCAAGCGTGCACGCCGGGGCAAGCGGTGAGCGCCGCGGCCGACTCCTCGCGTCTCGAGTGGTCGGGTTGGGTACACTGTCACGATGCGAAGCCCGCTCATCTATGAGTTCCGGCCGCCCGGGCGGCGGCCCGTGGCGCGCGCCGTGCTCGGTGCCGTGCTTTCCCTCCTCGCCGGCGGTGCCGTGCTCTTCGCTGCCTCACTGTTCTGGCTGCCTCGCACCATCAGCTACCGCATCGAGGGCGCCGTGCTGACCATCGAAGCGCGCTACTCGGTGATCACCGAGCGGCGAGAGATGACGCTTGACGATGTGGAGAGCGTGGAGGCGGTGAGGCTGCGCGGCGGCCGGCGGACGCACGGCGCGGCGATGCCCGGGTTCTGCGTTGGCACCTTCACCTACGATGGGGTGGGCAAGGTGTGGCAGGCGACCAATTGCTCGCCGGCGGCGCTGGTGCTGCGCGGGCGGGGGCTGGACCGTCCCCTGGTGGTGACTCCCGCCGACCGTCGCGCCTTTCGCGAGGCCGTGGCGTCCGGCACCGAGTTGACCACCGCCCCGACCCCGGTGGCGGCGGGCGAGGGCATGGCCATCATCCGCTGGGCGCTGATCCTGGCGCTGGCGGGTCTGCCGTTCCTGCCGGCACTCTTCTTCGTCGCGCCCGCCCGCCTGCGCTACCTCGTCCGGCCGGGCGAGTTGGAGGTGGCGGGGCTGGTGCGGCGGCGGCGCTGGGAGGTGGCCGGCGTGACGGTGCGTCGCTTGCGCCCCACCGCCGCGTTTCGCCTCATGGGCACGGCGGTGCCGGGCTACTACATCGGCCTGTTCCGCATGGCCGGCGCGACAGTGCGGGTGGCGGCGACGCAGCTTGAGGAGGGGGTGCTGGTCGAGGCCCGGCGGCGCGTTTTCGTCACCCCCGCCGATGTCGACGGCTTCCTCGCCGCCCTCGAGCACGCAGGGGCGGTGCGGGGTCCGTCGGCGTGAGTCTCAGCCTGGCGTACTTCGTCACCCCTCACGGCTTCGGGCATGCGGCGCGGGCCTGCGCGGTGATCGAGGAACTGGCGTCGCGCCGCGGTGACCTCCGGGTAGAGGTGTTTACCACCACGCCGCACTGGTTCTTCGAGGAGTCGCTCCGCCGGCCGTTCGGCTACCACCCGTGCGCCTGCGACGTGGGGCTGGTGCAAGCCACCTCGCTGCACGAGAACCTCTGTGCCACCGCGCGACGCCTGCGGGAGGAACTGCCCTACTCGCTCCGGCAGGTCGAGGAGTTGGCCTCGATGGTGGGCGCGCTGGGGTGTCAGGTCGTGGTGTGCGACGTCTCGGCGCTCGGGGTGGCGGTCGCGGCGCGTGCCGGGCTGCCCTCGGTGGTGGTGGAGAACTTCACCTGGGACTGGATCTACGCGGCCTACGCCGGCTGCGACCCGGTCTTTGCCGAGGCCGCGGAGTACCTGGCCGAGGTGCTGGCGGGGGCGACGCGCCGCATCCAGAGCGAGCCGGCGTGTGCGCCGGTGGTGGGGGCGCTGGCGGTGCCGCCGGTGTGGCGATCGCCGCGCCGGCCGCCCGCCGAGGTGCGGAGCGCCCTCGGGATCGAGGTCGGGCGGCCGCTGGTGCTGCTTACCATGGGCGGGGTGCCGTGGCGGTGGGAAGGGCCGGGCCGGATCGCCGGCTGCGACGAGGCCGTGGTTGTGGTGCCGGGCGGTGCGGACGTCGCACAGAGGCAGGGAAACGTGCTGCTCTTGCCCCATCGTACCGGTTTCCACCACCCCGACCTGGTGCGCGCTGCCGACCTCGTGGTGGGGAAGCTCGGGTACAGCACGGTGGCCGAAGTGGTGGGGTTGGGGCGGCGGTTCGCCTTCGTGCCGCGCCCGAGCTTTCCCGAGTCGCCGGTGCTCGCGGCTTTCGTGCGGCGTCGCGGGGCGTGTGCGGAAATCTCTCCCGCGGCCTTCGCCGCCCAACGCTGGGGCGCCGAGGTCGCGTCGCTGCTGGACTCGCCCGCCGCGGCGTTGGCGGCGCCGGGCAGTGGCGCGGCGTCGGCGGCGGACGAGGTGGCGCGCCTCGCGCGTTCTTTCTGAACCACATTAACCAAAACGAGTTCGTTCAGTACTGTTTGCGACCCGATGTATACTCTCGGTGACGAGAGTGGCGAACGGGGGGTGTGCCGATGACGAAGACCAAGGAGATACGGTTCTCGGCGGCGAAGAAGGCCCTGACCTACGCCAATAACCTCACCAGCCAGCTTGGCATCGGGGTGACCACGGTGGCCGGCGTGCTCATCGTGATCTTCGTGGCGGTGGATTTGCTGGGCGAGGTGAGGAATCCGTATCTGCCCGTGTTCGGCTTCGTCGTCCTGCCTGCCGTCTTCCTCGCCGGCCTGGTCCTCATCCCTCTGGGGATGTGGCGGCGGCGGCGCGCCCTGCGCCGGCTCGGGGCGGCGGCGGCCGACATTCCCGCCTACCCGCGCCTCGACTTCAACGAGCCGCACGTGCGGTCCACCGCCATGGTGGTGCTGGGTCTCACCGTGGTGAATGCCGTCATCTTCGGTACCGCGTCGTTCCTGGCGGTGGAGCACATGGACTCGCCGCGCTTCTGCGGCGTCACCTGCCACACCGTCATGCAGCCCGAGTACGCCGCCTACCAGGATTCACCGCACGGGCGGGTGGCCTGCGTCGAGTGTCACATCGGCCCCGGCGCCTCCTGGTTCGTGCGCACCAAGGTGGACGGCCTGCGGCAGGTGTGGAAGACGGTGTGGAACATCTACCCGCGGCCTATCACCACGCCCGTCCACACCTTGCGTCCAGCCCGGGAGACATGCGAGGTGTGCCACTGGCCGGCCAAGCACCACGGCGACAAGATGCGTTTCTTCGCTCGCTACGGCACTGACGAGGCCAACACGCCTTCGTACACGGTCATGCTACTGAAAACCGGCGGCGGCAGTCAGGATCTGGGCGGGCACGGCGGCATCCACTGGTGGCACATCAACCAGGACAACCGCATCCGCTACGTCGCCGACGAGAAGCGGCAGGAGATGCTGTGGGTCGAACTGGTGACCCCGTCCGGGGAAACGTTCACCTACACCCCGGGGGGCAGCGGCGAGGTGCCTCCCGATGTGGAGAAGCGGGCGCGGCTGATGGATTGCGTCGACTGCCACAGCCGTCCCTCCCACTACTTCCCGCCCCCTGACCGGGCCCTGGACGCGCTGCTCGACGCCGTGCCCGAGCTCGCCTCCCTTCCCTACTTCAAGCGGCAGGCGCTGGCCGCCATCACCGCCACCTACCCCTCCCACGCTTCCGGCGTCGCCGGCGTGGAGCGAGCGTTGCGAGAGTATTACCAGGGTAGCCACGCGGCGCTAGCGGCGGAGCGCGGCGACCTGGTCGGCCGCGCCGCCGCCGCGGCGGCGCAGGTGTACGCCCGCTCGGTGTTCCCCGAAATGAAGACCAACTGGGACACGCACGCCAACCACATCGGTCACGAGGAGTCCCCGGGCTGCTTCCGCTGCCACGGCGGCGACCACGCCACCGCCGACGGCGCCCGCATCATCCCGGTCGACTGCGACTCCTGCCACGTCTTTCTGGTGGAGGGCAGCCGCAGCCGGCCCGACCTCGCCGCCCTGCGCTGACGGGGCGCGAGACGCGGGACGGCCTGCGCCCGCCGGTTGAAAAGGTGTGAAGGTGGGGTTCTTCGGAAACCTCGACCAGAAACCTTGAGAACGCAGGAGTGAAGACGCAGGACGTGCCCCTGCCCCAGGCCCGTGCCCGTGTTCGAGTCCCTGGGCCGCGGTGTGGGCGATCCCCCCGTCCGCCAGTCCAGGGTGTAGGACTTCTCACGGCGGGGCGCACCGGCGATGCGCGCCGGCGGGAAGGGTCAAGTCCCTACAGCACAAGCGAGGCGATGGTGAAGTAGATCAATATTCCCACCACGTCGCTGATGGTGGAAACCATGGGCGCAGAGGCAACGGCCGGGTCGAGCCCCAGCCGGCGCAGCAAAAACGGCAACATCGAACCCGCCAGCGTACCCCAGGTCACCACGCCGACGAGGCTCAACGCGACCGCCAGCGCCATGCGTCCGAAGTGCGCCACGGCGTCGCCTCCCCACTGGAAGTGGATCACCACCACCACGATGCTGATGATGCCCAGGACGAGGCCGAGCGACAGCCCGGAGCGGAGTTCGCGGGAGAACACGCGCCACCAGTCGCGCAGGCGCAGCTCGCCCAGGGCCATGGCGCGCACCACCAGCGTGGAGGCCTGCGAGCCCGAGTTGCCCCCGGAAGAGATGATGAGCGGAATGAACAGGGAGAGAAATACGGCGCGCGCCAGGGCGTCCTGGAAGTGCCCCATGGCGGTGATGGTCAAGGTCTGGCCAACGAACAGCAGGGTCAGCCAACCCACCCGCTTGCGCACCATCTTCCAGAAGCCCACATTGAGGTATGGCGCATCCAGCGCCTGGGTGCCGCCCAGCTTGTGGATGTCCTCGGTGGCCTCCTCCTGCACCACGTCGACGATGTCGTCGACGGTGACGATGCCCTTGAGCACCCCTTCGCCATCGACCACCGGGATGGCGAGCAAGTCGTGCCGGGCAATGAGCATCCCCACCGCCTCCTGGTCCATTTCCTCGTACGCCGTCACCAGGTCGGTTTCCATCACGTCCCGTACCTTGGCACTGGGTGAGGCGGTGAACAACTGCTTGAGCGACACCACGCCGAGCAGCCGCTGGCGATCGTCGAGGACGTAGACGTAGTAGATCGTCTCCACCCGCTCCCGCGCCTGGCGGCGCAGATAGGTGATCGCCTCGTCCACCGACATGTCCGGCCGCACGCGCACGAAGCGGGGGCTCATGAGACCGCCGGCATCGTCCTCGGCGTAGGCAAGCAGGGCGCGCACCTCCCGCCGATGCCCTTCGTCGAGCAAAGCAAGCAAGCTCTCGCGGTTGTCCTCGTCGCTTTCCTGGATGACGTCGGCGGCGTCGTCGGGGTCCAGCAGGCGCAGCCAGCGACGGCGCTCCGTGGCGGGGAGGGCGAGGATCAGCTCCTCCTGATCGCGGGCCGACAGGGCGAAGAAGAACTCCTCAGCTTCGACCTGATCCAGCAGGCGGAACCCCTCCACCCGGTCCTCGGCGGAGAGCACGCCCCACGCATCCGACAGATCGTCGGCCAGCGAGGTGATCTCGGGAGCTTCGCGGGTCTGCGCCGTCATGCCGCACCTCCTCGAGAGCGCCCCGCAGGCTGGGGTGCCCCCGGACCGTCGAACGATGAACTATAGCGCGAATCGCTCTCGCCGAGTTCGCTCTCCAGCCGGCCGGAACGAGCGAACCTGGCGGCGGGTCGGTGCGTACTACCAGCGTGCGTGACAGCGAAGGGAGGCTGGTGATGCGCGTTCGAAGCAGGGCAGTTCTTTGTGTGGTAGCTGTTCTCCAGGTCTTGGCGGTGGCCGCGGTGCAGGCCGAGCTGCCGCCGCTGATCCCGCGGGAGGTGCTGCTCGGCAATCCGGTCAAGGCCTCGCCGCGGATCTCACCGGACGGCGCCAGGCTGGCGTACCTGGCACCCTCGGACAAGGGGGTGCTCAACGTCTGGGTGCGGACCATCGGCAAGGAGGACGACGGCCAGGTCACCAACGACACCCACCGGGGCATCCGCATCCACTTCTGGGCGGAGGACGGCCAGCACATCCTCTATCTCCAGGATATCGGGGGCGATGAGAACTGGCATGTCTATTCGGTCAACCTCGACACCAAGGTGGTGCGCGACCTGACCCCGTTCCAGGGTATCCGCGCGCAGGGGATCATGCTCGACAAGAACCACCCCAACGAGATGCTGGTGGGCCTCAATCTGCGCGACCGCCGCATCTTCGACATGCACCGCGTCGACCTCACCACCGGTGCGGTGGTGCTGGACACGGTCAACCCCGGCGACGTGGTGGGCTGGCTCACCGACCCGAGCTTCAAGATCCGCGGGGCGATGGCGCAGAACCCCCAGGACGCCTCGACGATTCTGCGCGTCCGCGACAGCGTCGAGGCGCCGTGGCGCGACCTGCTCACCTGGCCGTTCGGTGAGAACGGCGGCGGCGTCGACTTCACCGCCGATGGCAAGGCGATGTTCGTGGAGACTTCCATCGGTTCGGACACCACCCGCCTGGCGCTGGTCGACACCGCCACCGGCAGCGAGAAAAAGGTGCTCGCCGTCAACCCCAAGGCGGACGTCGGGCAGGTCATCGTGCACCGCGACACTCGCGTCGTGCAGGCGGTCGGCTTCAACTATCTGACCAACGAGTGGACGGTGCTCGACGAGACGATCAAGGCCGAGTTCGAGGCGATCGCCAAGCTGCAGCGCGGCGAGTTCTACCTCTCTGGGCGCGACCGCGCCGATCGAACCTGGATCATCACCTTCCAGTCCGACGACGGCCCGGTGAGCTACTACGCCTGGGACCGCACCGCCGGCAAGGCCACCTTCCTGTTCAATAACCAGCCGCAACTGGCCGCCTACACCCTGGCGCCGATGAAGCCGGTGGTGATCACCGCCCGCGACGGCCTTGAGCTGGTGAGCTATCTGACCCTGCCAGTCGGCGTCGAACCGAAAAACCTGCCGCTCGTGCTCAACGTGCACGGGGGCCCGTGGGCGCGGGACACCTGGGGGTACGACGCGGAGGCGCAGTGGTTCGCCAACCGCGGCTACGCCACCTTGCAGGTCAACTTCCGCGGCTCGGCCGGGTTCGGCAAGAAGTTCTTGAACGCCGGCAACGGCCAGTGGGGGGTGGGGACGATGCAGCACGACCTCACCGACGCGGTCAAGTGGGCGATCGCCAAGGGCATCGCCGACCCCAAGCGGGTGTGCATCTACGGCGGTTCCTACGGCGGCTACGCCACCCTCGCGGGACTGGTGTTCACCCCGCAGCTGTACGCCTGCGGCGTCGACATCGTCGGTCCGTCCAACATCAAGACGCTGTTCGAGTCGATCCCGCCGTACTGGGCGCCAATGAAGAGGCAATTCGTGCTGCGGGTGGGGGACGCCGAGAACGACGCCGAGCTGAACCGACGCATCTCGCCCCTGTTCCACGCCGACAAGGTGCGCGTGCCGCTGATCATCGCCCAGGGCGCCAACGACCCCCGCGTCAACATTCGCGAGTCCGACCAGATGGTCAAGGCGATGCGCGACAAGGGGTTGGCGGTCACCTACGTGGTCTACACCGACGAGGGGCACGGCTTCGCCCGGCCCAACAACCGGCTGGATTTCTACGGCCGCACCGAGGAGTTCCTGGCCAAGCACTTGGGCGGCCGCGCCGAACCGTGGAAGGAGATGGCTGGCTCCTCGGCCTCGGTGAGGTGAGACGATCGCTTGCTGGGAGGGGGGCCTGGGCGCCCCCCGCTCCCACCCTTGCCGCCTTCTGCGCCCCGAATCCTCATGGCCGCGTTGGCCGAGCTCCACGCGGTTTCACGCTCACTCACCGCCGCCTGCGTGGGGACGGGATGGGATATGGGGAGCAGTGGGTCGGCACCCTGCAGCATGGCTGTTCATGGGGTGGCACGACCGAGTGGCTGCTCGAGAGGACCTGAAGCGCTGAAGTAGCGGGCGATCAGGGAGGCGATTAGCTCGCGCCGCTGCGGCCCCAGCGCACGTTGCCAGCACCGCCGCCGACGAGCAGCGCATCGGCGAGCGGCGACGCCACCTCGAGCTCGCGGCCGGCGCGCGGGATGCGCAGGCGCAGCCGGGCCGGGTAGGTGGCGCCGGAGCGCGGGCTCGTCCAGCGGGTGAGGGGGACGAGCTCG
>JBBINC010000086.1:12326-13592 GCA_037444085.1 Acidobacteriota bacterium
GTCGGCGGCGGCGAGCGCACGCGCCACCGCCGCCCGCTGCTGCTCGCCGCCGGAGAGTTCGCCGGGGAGGTGGCGGCGGCGGGAAGCCAGCCCGACCCGCTGGAGCAGGTCGAGCACCCGAGCGGCGTCGCGGCGGCCGTCGAGGGAAAGGGGCAGCGCCGCGTTCTCCTCCACCGTCAACGGCGGCACCAGGTGAAACGCCTGGAAGACGATGCCGATCTGCCGCCGCCGCAGCAGGGTGAGCGCCTCCACGCCGGCGCGGCGCACGTCCACGCCGCACACGATGACCTCACCCTCGTCGGGGGTGTCGGCGCCGGACACCAGGTTCAAGGTGGTGGACTTGCCGCACCCCGAGGGGCCGACCAGGGCCACCATCTCGCCGGGCAGGAGGTGCAGGGAAACGCCGTCGAGCGCGGTGACCACGGCGGTACCGGCGCGGTAGCGTCTGGAGACGCCGTCAAGGACGGCGATGGGCGCCACGCGATCTCGTTTTCGTCGGCTGTTCTTCCCACCCCGCTGCGGCGAGTCGCAGAAGGGCTCGCCGTTCGTCCAGTGCCGGCAGGTCGCCGATGCGGGCGATGGCGGGGTGCAGGCCGTCGAGTTGCCCGAGACCGGATCCTCCCACCCACAAGGCGGCCCGCGGCGCCACGGCGGCATAGAGCCGGTTGAGCATCGCCACGGTGCGGGGAGAACATCCGGAGCTGCTTCCGGTCACGCCAACCACCTCGGCGTCGGTGCCAGCGGCGGTGGCGACGATCTCGTCGAGGGGTGTGTCAAGGCCCAGCAGGCGCACGCGGCGGCCGCGGGCGGCGGCGGCGATGGACCAGGTGGCCTCGTCCGGGGCCGTGGAGGATCTGCTCATGAGGACTCCCCATGGTGCGACACGCCAGTACCGTGACGTGGGGGCAGATCGCGGCAGGATCGCTGTCGCGAGGATCTGTCGAATTTTCCCCCGGCCGGCGAGTGGCCTCGACGGCGCCAGGGCAACCCGTGGTGAGCCGCGAGCGAGGCCGAAAAATCGAATGCCCTTTGCTCCCTGGCGCGCACCACACCCCCCGCCCATCCTCGAGCAGGGGCCACAACGTCTCGAGTATTCCTCGAACCGCTCGCTCCTACTCCTCCGGCTGCAGCGCGGCGGTGGCGCGGGCCATGACCTGCGGCTGGAACGCCGGCTCGTCTGCCAGGCCGAGGCGGGCGAGCAGCGCCGGCGGCGCGCGGTGGTAGACGAGGCGCGCGTTGGCCGCGCGCGCCCCGCCCGGGATGGCG
>JBBINC010000087.1:0-7616 GCA_037444085.1 Acidobacteriota bacterium
GCCCTCTGCTGCTCGCCGCACTGCTCGAGCAGGCTCTGCCCCTCGGCGGCGAGGCGGCGGAGTTCCCCCTGGGCGCGGCGCAGCTCCTTCCCTCTCTCGGCCGCGGCGTGCTGCTCCTCATCCACCCGTACCAGCGCCTGCGCCAGGCGGCGCGCCAACTGTTGCACGTGACCGGGAGACGCGGCTCGCCGCGGCGCGGTCTCGAGAGCCGCCAGCAGTGCCTGCGCGCGCCTCTCCCAGGTGTTGGCGGCGAGAAACTCCTCCCTGGCCCGCCGCACCGCCGCAGACAGCCCGCCCGCGGCCTCCCGCACCGCCTCCACGAACTCCCGGGCTGACCCTGCCACCCACACGCCTGGCACGTCGCGACACTCGGGCACATCGGTGCTCACCACCGGCAGCCCCATGGCAAGGTACTCGTACAGCTTGAGCGGCGAGACGGCGGTGGTGACCGGGTTGACGCGGAACGGAATGATGGCGACCCGCACACCCGCGAAGGCCCGGTGCAACTCCTGGTACGGCCGCGCACCCAGGTAGCGCACCCGCGCCTCCTCGGCGAGCCCCGACTCGGCCAGGCTGCCGTCCAGGTCGGGGCCGATGAGCCGCAGCGACGCCCCGGTGAGTTCGCTCGCCAAGGTGGCCAGGAGGTCGTAGTCGAGCCAGGCGGCGAAACTGCCAAAATAGCCGACCTCGAGCCTGTCGCCAGAGCAGGCATGGGGCGAGGGAGACCCCTCGGCGGCGGCAACGAGAGCCCGCTGGATCCCCTCGGGATCCGCCGCGTTGGGGAGGTACAGGGCGTCGCGCCGCTGCCGCTGCACCTCCTGCAGCAGCGGCTTCGACACCGCCGTCACCACCGTGGCCTCGTGCAGCAGCGCGGCGTGGCTGTCGGACAGGACGGCGCTGCCGCCCGGAAAGACGTCGAGGTGGTCGATGACGTCGTACACCAGACGGAAGTGGCCCAGGTTCTCAGCCCACTCGCGGTTGTAGGGCAGCGCCACGACGGCCGGGTCCGACAGGTAGCCCCAGGTGTCCGCGGGCACGTTGGCGACGTACAGCCGCCGCGCGACGCGATGAAAGCCTGGACCGAACTGAGTGGATGTGGGCGGCTCCCAGAAGAACACCAGGCACCCGGCGCGCGCCAGCGCCAGGGCCAGCTGGTTGGGACGCTGGAACACCTCGGTCTGCCAGTACACCGAGGGCAGGAAAAGCACGACCTCCCGCACTTCCCGGTGGCTGGCGAGAATGCCCGTGAGACGGCGCTGCAAACCACCTCGGCTCAACTCCATTCCCGACCTCCCAGTGGCGGCCGGCCCGCCGCCGCTCCTCCCGCCAGCATCTCGCCCCTGCAGAAGCCGCCGAGCCGCCGTGGCGGGCGCGAGGCTGCGCCCTTCCCAGGCCGAGGTCATCCCGCTCGCGGGCGCAGGCCGCAGGCGCTCTGCGATGGCAGCCGCAAGCTCGGACGCGGTCCACGCCCGAGGTTCGCGAGCGGCGCCGGCATCGCCGATCTCCTCGAACAGCGCCGTGACCTTGGGGTCGTAGGCGAGACCCAGCGGACGCCTCCCACCCCGCAGCGCGCCGATGCAAGCGTGCAGGCGCATGGCGACGGTCAGATCAGCGGCAGCGCACAACCAGAACCTCGACAGGGACTCCCAGGTTCGCGGCACCACCCAGCTGGGCACGGCGCCCCCGAGGCCGCGGGCCAGCTCCTCGGCGGCAGCGTGGTCGTCATCCCGTCCCTCGCCCAGCTGGAACGGCACGAACACGACGCCCAGAGGGTGCGTCGCCGCCACCTGCCGCAGCGCCTCCACCAGCTCTCTCCCGGCCGGAACCTCACCCTCGGGCCATCGCCGCGCCGCCACCGCCAGCAGCGAACAGTTGCCGGGCAGGCCCATCTCGGCCAGCACCCCGGCCCGATCGCAGCGTCGAACCGGGGCCGCCCAGGCGGCATCGGGGACGACCTCGACGTCGCCGGCCGTCCACCCCAGCTCGCGCAGGAGCGCCGCCGAGGCGCGGTCACGAACACTCACCCACGAGGCGGCCGCCAGTGCCTGGTGCACCAGCGAGCGCCCCTCCTCACTGCGCAGGGGACCGACCCCCACCCCCCACACCAGCGACGGAACACCGCGCTCCGCCGCCAGCAGCAGCGGCCAGGAATAGAAGGTCACACCATGGTGCCGCGGAGTTCCCAGGGCGCCCCGGTCCACGCCCCAGTAGTCCTGGAACAACCCTCCGCCCCCCACCACCACCAGATCCGCCTCGGCCACCGCCGCGCGGATACCGCTCACGTCCCGCCACGGCACCGCCGCGGCCGGCACTTCCAGCGCGCCACCTCCCGAGGTGACGCTCAGCTCGACCGCCGGCAAGGCCCCGGCCAGCGCATGCCACACGCCCTGCAGGATCACCTGGTCACCGGTGTTGCCGAAGCCGTAGTAGCCGCAGAGAAAGACCCTCGTTTTCGCCATTTCGCCGCCGTGCGGCGGTCAGTCTAGCAGAGGCAGCTTTCACCTCGGTCGGTGCGGTCTCGGCACCGACTCCCCTTTTCCTTGCCCGTGCGGGCACGTACAATCGCCCCTCGGGAGGAGCGTATGGTCATGACACGTCGCACGCGGTGCTTCGTCCTGGGGGCGTTGGTCTTGTTCACTGTCCGGTGGGGCGGACTGGCAGCGGCGGAAGCGGCGGCCGTCGTCGACCCCCTGGTGGTCGAGGCCACCAGGAACGGCGGGGAGACCGAATTCCTCGTTGTCCTGCACGCCCAGGTGGACACCGCGCCGGCGCGCCAACTCGCGAGCAAGGAAGCGCGCGGCGAGTGGGTCAGCCACTCCCTGCGGGCGGTGGCCGAGGCGACCCAGCCGCCTGTGCTCGAGCTCCTGCACAAACTCGGGGTGCCGCACCGCCCGTACTGGATCGTCAACATGATCTGGGTGCGCGGCGGCGAGGACGCCCTTCGTGCCGTCGCCGGGCGTCCCGAGGTGGCGAAAATCCTCCCCAACCCCTCCGTGCCGCTGCAGCGGCCCATCGCCGAAGACGTCGACGCTCCCGCCTCCCCCGAGGCGATCGAGTGGGGGATCAGCAAGACCGGCGCCCCCGGCGTGTGGAGCCTCGGCTACCGCGGCCAGAACGTCGTGGTGGGCGGCCAGGACACCGGCTACCAGTGGGACCATCCGGCGATCAAGGGCAAGTACCGCGGCTGGAACGGCTCGAGCGCCAACCACAACTATCACTGGCACGACGCCATCCACTCGGGCGGTGGCGTCTGCGGCGCCAACTCGCCGGTCCCCTGCGACGACGACTCGCACGGTACCCACACCATGGGAACGATGGTGGGGGATGACGGCGGCAGCAACCAGATCGGCATGGCGCCCCAGGCGAAGTGGATCGGCTGCCGCAACATGGACCGCGGCAACGGCACGCCGGCCACCTACTCCGAGTGCTTCCAGTGGTTCATCGCTCCGACCGACCTCAACGGCAACAACCCCGACCCGTCCAAGGCCCCGCACGTCATCAACAACTCCTGGGGGTGCCCGCCGAGCGAGGGCTGCACGGACGTCCAGGTGCTCAAGACCGTCGTCGAGAACACCCGCAACGCCGGCATCGTGGTGGTGGTGTCGGCCGGCAACGCCGGTTCGTCGTGCGGCTCAGTCAACGACCCCCCTGGCATCTACGACGCCTCCTACTCGGTGGGCGCCACCTCCTCCACCGATACCATCGCCAGCTTTTCAAGCCGCGGCCCGGTGACCGTGGATGGTTCGAACCGCATGAAGCCCGACATCTCCGCCCCCGGCGTCGGCGTGCGCTCCAGCGTGCCGGGCGGCGGCTACTCCAGCTTCAGCGGCACGAGCATGGCCGGCCCCCACGTGGCCGGGGCGGTGGCGCTGCTGTTGTCGGCGGTACCGGGCTGGATCGGCCAGGTTGACACGGTGGAGACGCGTCTCAACCAAACCGCCACCCGTGCCGTCACCCCAACCGGTCAGGTGTGCGGTGGCATTGGCGACAACGTCTTCCCCAACAATACCTACGGCCACGGGCGACTGGACATCTACGCGGCCATCAACGAAGCCAACCTCGCCGCCTCCATGTCCGACGCGCCCGACCCGGTCGCGGTGGGCCAGAACCTGGTCTACACCATCGGGGTGAACAACGGCGGCCCCCGCCCCGCCACCGCCGTGACCCTCACCGTCACCCTGCCGGCCAGCGTCACGTATGTGAGCTCCACCGGCTGGTGCTCCCTCGCCGGGGTCACCCTCACCTGCTCCCTGGGCAGCCTCCCCAACGGCAGCTCCACCAGCGTGCAGGTCACGGTTGTTCCCGCCAGCGAAGGACAGATCAGCGCCTCCGCAACGGTGACCTCATCAATGCCGGACTACACCCCTGCCAACAACAGCGCCCAGACGGTGACGACCGTGACGGGAGGGGCTCCCGACCTGGCCGCGGGCCTGACCGCGGCGCCCGACCCGGCGCTCGTGGGAGGGGAACTCACCTATACCCTCTCGGCGTTCAACGGCGGCGCCGGGATAGCCCCGGGGGCAGCGGCCTCTCTCACCCTCCCCGGTTCTTCCAGCTTCGTCTCCGCGCCGGCCGGCTGCAGCCACGCCGCCGGCACCGTCACCTGCGCCCTCGGCGACCTGGCGCCGGCCACCTCCGCGCAGCGCCAGGTCATCGTCTCGCCGACCGCCGTGGGGACGCTCGACGCCGCCGTCACGGTCAGCAGCACGGCTGGCGACGCCAACCCCGCCGACAATCAAGCCCAGGCCAGCACGGCGGCCGTCGACATGGAAGCGGTGGGCCTGGTGCTCGACGAGGCGCCGCTGGGCAACGGCAACGGCATCCTGGAGCCCGGCGAGACGGTGATCGTGCGCCCCACCTGGCGCAACCCCTCGGGCGGCGCGGTGGCCCAGACCGGGACGCTCATCTCCTTCTTCGGCCCGCCGGGCGCCACCTACACCATCGACGACGCCACCGCCTCGTACGGCGCCATCGCCGCCGGCGCCACCGCGAACTGCACCGACTGCTACCAGGTCACCGTCTCCGCCCCGGCGACGCGCCCCGCCCTGCACTGGGACGCCACCGCCAGCGAGCTGCTCGCCACCGGCGCCACCCACGCCTGGACGCTGCACGTCGGGTCGAGCTTCTCTGACGTCCCACCGAGCCGGTGGGCGTACCGGTTCATCGAGACGATGCTTCATCACCGCGTCACCTCGGGATGCGGCAGCGGGAACTACTGTCCCGCCGACACGGTCACCCGCTGGCAGATCGCCGTCTTTCTGGCCCGCATCCTGCACCCGGGCCCGCTGCCCGCCGCCGGCACGGTGCCTGGGCTGGGCGCCTACAATTGCGTCGAGGGCGGATCGTCGGTGTTCGCCGATGTGGCGCCCGCCGATCCCGGCTGCCGTGCCGTTCACTTCACCGTCGCCCAGGGGGTGACGGACACGTGCGGGGCTGGCCTCTACTGCCCCGGGGGCGTCACCTCCCGCCGAACCATGGCGGAGTTCCTGGCGCGCGCACTCGTCGGTTCGGCCATTCCGCCGAGCGGTACGGTGCCGGGGATGGGGCCCTACCAGTGCGGAGCGGGAGGGTTCTCCGTGTTCCTGGACGTGCCCGCGGCGGACCAGGCGTGCCCGCACATCCACTACATCGCCGCGCAGCGCATCACCGTCGGCTGCGGCGGGGGCAACTACTGCCCCGACCAGTCGGTCGGCCGCGACCAGATGGCGGTGTTCCTCACCAAGGCGTTCTCCCTGACCCTGTACGGGCCATAGAGGGCCTGCGAGGCGCGCCCTCCCCGCTCAGCGACGGTGTGACGGCGGGTGAAAGGCGGCCGCGTCGTCCAGGACGCGCCGCGCCCGGTGCGTCCAGGTGTGCGAGGCGAGCAGACGTCGGCGGGCCGCCTCCCCCATCCGCTGGCGTCTCGCGCCGTCGGCGAGGAGTTCGCCCGCGACGGCGACCACCCCCTCGGGGGTGCCGTCGAAGGTGGCGATCTCTTCACCCGCCGAGAAGGAATCGTGCAGCGGGCAGTGCTCCTCGACCAGCGCCGGGACCCCGCACGCCGCCGCCATGAAGGCCCGCGGAGTGATGCGATGGGCATCCCGCGAACCGTCGGGGAAGATCTCGACTCTGGTCGGATCGAGCACCAGGCGGGCGGCGTTGATCTCCCGCCGCAGGGCGGCCTCGTCGTCGCATTGTGCCCCTGCAGGCGCCTCCCAGCGTGTCTCTCCCCGATAGGCGAGAACCCTCACCGTCGCCGCCCGCGCCAGGGCTCGGACAAGTTCGTTCCGATACTCGGTCCACTTTCCGAAATACAACACGTCGCATGACTTGGCGCCTGGCACCGGGAACAGGGTAGCGGGATCGGCGGCCAGCGCCAGGTAGCGGGCCGCCACTGCGCGGCTGGCGTAGGCAGGCACAGACCCCTCGTCCTGCGTGTAGAAGAGATCGAAGCTCGGCGCGATCTCCAGCGACGCCGGCAGCGCCTGCGGATCGGACAGGGCGATCCCCACGAGGATGGGACCCCCGAGCAGGAGAGCGCGCAGCGGCCGAGGGACATACAGGCCCCCTCCCAGGCAGACCACCACCTCCGGGGCGAAGCGCGCGAGGTTGTCGAGCAACCCCCGCGGCAGGGGGGCGGGCGCCGCGCCGCCGGTTGAGGCGAAATCCGCATACTCGGACGGCACGAAGAGGCGCGCCACGCCGAGCGCCGCGAAGGCTCGAACCGGCGGATTGAGGTTATTGCCGTACGGAGGCTGGCCGGTGTTGGCGACGAGCGCCACGCGAAGCATGGCGACACCATAGAAAAGAGGACCGGGCGGTTGCAACCGCCCGGTCCTGGAAAGGCAAGGTTGTGGGGCGGGGAGAGCCCCGCCCCTGGTTGTCAGGTTACGGACACCGCGGGATGTTCCAGGTCTTGACCACCAACACGGACTGCTGCGCCCTTGTCGTGGTGTTCTCCGGGCAGTAGTTGCCGCCGCCGCAGCCAACGGTGATCCCGCGCCGGGCCAGCTCCTCGATCCACGCGTCGGAGTAGCGCGAGCACGTGACATCGCCGAACATGGTGCCGGTGCAGGGCGGAGGCGTCCAGCCGGCGGGTTCCTTGGCCTTCAGCAGGAAGATCGCCATCTCCCGCCGCGTCACGATGCGGTCCGGGCAGAAGATCAGCGGGTTCGTCCCGCATCCGGCGGTGATGCCCTTGTTGTAGAGATCCTCGATCCAGTCGGCGTTGGGGGTGGTATCGCAGTCGACGTCGGCGAAGATCCCCTGACACACCGGCGGAGCGTAGGTGTTGCCGTAGCGGCCCAGGAGCAACCAGCGGGCCATGTTGGAACGGGTCATGGGGCCGTCGGGGTTGAACGCCCCGCCGACGCCGTGGGAGATCTTCGCACCGGCCGCCGCGTGCACGAATTTGTCCGCCCAGTACCCCTGCGGCACGTCGTTGAACGCCTTGACGAAGCAGACGTTGACGTCGGGCACCGGGGTGGCCGAGTCGTGCACGGTCATGATCTTGGCCTGGTAAGTCCCCCACCGGTCGGCGCCGTCGGCGATGAAGTGCGCGTCGACGGGCAGGATGGAGATGGGAGCCACCGAGCCCTGATCCGGCGTGAGCACCAGCCAGGGGAGCCCGCCGCCCA
>JBBINC010000087.1:7716-13551 GCA_037444085.1 Acidobacteriota bacterium
AGTTCGCAGCAACGCCCAGCGGGCCGATGACCGTGCCGGCGCCGGTCGCCGGGTCGATCTTCACCAGCACGTCGCCAACGATATCGACGCCGTAGAGGTCGCCCGCAGGCGTGGCGGCGATGTCGATGATGCACGGGCCGTTGGTGATGGGGCCGACGGCCGTGGCTGCCCCGGTGGCCGGGTCGACCGTGTACAACGTCGAAGCCGCGCAGGTGGTGGCCGAGCCGTAGAACATCCCGGTCATCGTCCCGGTCAACCCCGTCCAGGTCTCACCGGCGTTCGGGTACGACACACCGAGATTGGTGACCGCGCCCGTGGCCGTGTCGATGGTGCGGAATTGCTTCGACAAGTTGTCAATCACGTACAGCTTGGAGAAGTCCCCCATGAGGAAGTCGCCGGCGTAGTAGTCCCCGGCGGCTGCCGCCGTGATCGTCCACCCGGTCGGGTTCGAGATGTCGGCCCAATACAGCAGGTCGTCGCCCAGCAGGTCGACGCCGTTGGCCTCAACCGTGGCCAGCTCGGGGGTGGTGCGGGCCTTGAACGGCACGTATGGGGCGGGCTGGGGCGGACGACCGATGGAGGCCGCCTGGCCACCCGGCTGGTTGCCCTGCTGCACCGGCGACAGGTGCGGCCACGTCGGCGTCACCGGTGTGGTGATGAGCATGTAGTTGACCGCCAGGCCGCCCTGGTTGGCGAGATTGAGGTTCTGATGCTCCTCCTCGGTCTGGTAGAGGCGGGCGTACAGGGAGGTCGGGTTGATGGTCAGCCACCCGGTGGGCAGCGAGAAGTCGATCTGGAACGTGGTGTTGGGAGTCGGGGTGGCCATCTTGACGTCGTTGCCGTAGCCCGGGAACGACGCCGTGAAGGTGCGCGTCGCCGGACCGTAGCCGCCCGGCACCGGGGTGAACAGGACATAAAACCCGTCACCCAGGTTGGGGTCGGCGGGCGTCGCAAAGGTCGTGGTCATGCCACCCAGGTCGTGCTCCACCATCGCGCCGACGATCGGCGCGGCGGTGTTGCCGTCGGTGACGAACCCTTCCACCAGCGTGCCGGGAACCGGCGTGCAACCAAAGTCAGTCGGGTCCAGCGGCAGCGCCGGCGTGCCCGGCTGGCCGGTCAAGAACTGCACGTTGTCGATGTGGATATCGTTGCCGTAGGCACTGATGCCGTTGAGGCCGATGTAGACGCTGCCGGTGGCGCCGGTCAGCTCGACCTCGTGGTACTTCCACCCGGTCGATCCATCGTAGCGGTTCACGGCGGCGCCGGCGTTGGTCCAGGTGGTGCCGTCGGCCGAGTACTGCACCTGGACGCGGTCGGCGCTAGACGAAAAGCCGGTGTCGTGATACATCCGGAACGACACGAACCCTGCTCCACCGCCGGGGATCGCGTCGGTGGTGGTCTTGCGAAGACGTGCGTTGTTGCCGGTGCTAACGTGCCAGGAGTTGAACCACACCAGGTTCGGTGCGGAATAGGGCGGTTGCCCGGGGGGATGGTGCGTGGCCGTGGCCGAGGCCCAGACGCCGCCACTGCCAGCGCTCACGGTGGAGGTCCAGCCAGCCGGCAGAGCGGGCGCCGTTACCCCGTCGAAGTTCTCGGTCCACTGCGCCGTCGGAGGCGGCGGCGGCGTGGCCGGAACGATGGTCCGCACCTCGTCGATCTGCCACCACCAGTTCCAGCCCGGTGAGACGAAGCGGAAGCGGATGCGGGCGTTGGCCTGGTTGGCCCACTGCGCGGTGAGATTCTCCTCGTAGGTCTTGGGGCCGCGATCGGAGGCGCTGAAGGTCTTGATCGTCGTCCAGGTGGCGCCGCCGTCGGTGGAGATCTCGACGTACCCCCTCTGGCCGCCCAGATGGTAGTAGTCGTACTTGAACTGGATGCCCACGTTCGCGACGCCGGTCAAGTCAATGATCGGCGAGGTGAGCGTGGTGCCCATGGTGCTGCCGCCGCCGCAGGCGTCCGAGTCGGCGATGGCGAACTTGCCCGCCCCGCCGGTCAGGTTGGCGCGGCTCGACACGTTCGTCCACAAGCAGTTGGGGTTACCCGAATCGTGGGTTACCGTCCACCCGGTCGGAGGCCACGCCCCCTCGAACCCCTCGTTGATGCCGCCCGAGAGCTTGCACCTCACCCAGGGCGCCTGGCCGTCGTCGACCAGGGCGAAGTTCTCGCTCTGGCCCATGGCCGACAGCACGATGGCGCGGTTGCCCGGCAGGTAGCCCGCGATCTGCGAGGTCACCACGACGTCGTAGCCCATCGGCGCCGGCAGGCTGGAAAAGAAATAGTAGCCGTTGAACGGGTTGGTGTAGGTCGAGGCGACCGTGGAGCCGCCGAGCTCGACGTCCACCCTGGCGTACAGCGGCCAGCCGTGCGCCTGCCCCACCACGAAGCCGTCCAGCTCGGCGCTGGCCGACGGGGTGAGGGCGAAGTCCTGCGTGGTGGTGGTGCCGTCGGTGATGACCACGCCGTTGACCGTCTCGGGGCTGTAGCCGAACGCCGAGGCGGTGACGTCGTACGTCCCGGAGGGCAGATTCATGGCGTAGGTGCCGTTGGCTTGGGTCGTGGTCGTGTAGGCGCCCGCCTGCACCTGCGCGCCGCCGATCGGCGCCATGGTCGAGGCGTTGGTCACGGTGCCGTTCAAGGTGCCGAAGCCGGTGGGCGTGCACCCCGGCATGGTGAACGCCACCACCCAGGTGTCCCAATCGAAGCTGCCCGTGGTGGCCACGTACTCCGCCGTGCCCCAGAAGGTGCACCCGTCGGGGTCGGTGTGGATGGTGGCGTAGTCACCCCAGCGGTTGGTCCCGCTCTGGTACCCGCCGCCGGCCACCGCCACCCCCTCGGTCTGCATCGTCCCCGGCGGATCGCCGGCCAGGCGACCGGTGTAGCCCACCGAGGGGTACATGGTGCTCGACGAGATCGAGTACACCAGGCCGATGTTGCCGTTCTGGTCGACCGCCGCCGAACCCATCCAGCGATGCTGCGCGTCGGGGGCGAAGGTGCCGCCGTCGTGCACGAACCAGCCGCTGCCGGTGTTGCGCAGCTCGTACCAGCGCACGCCCGCCTGGTCGCCGCCCACGTCCACCGAGTGACTCACCACCATCACCTCGTAGCCCAGCGTGCCCATGAGGTTGCGGTAGTTGAGCGGGAACATCAAGCGGTCAGACAGGGCATCGAGCTTCTGCGAGGTCCCCTGCTGGGGGATGCAGTTGCGAGTGTAGCCGGCGCAGATCTCGGAATTGAACGACAGCCCCGCCGCGGTCAGGTTGATGATACCCGGATCGGTGAGCAGGGGCGGGCAGGCGAACACCGAATTGGCGGGCGTCCCCCAGTCCACCGTGAAGGTGCAGATCTGCAACAGGTCGAATGGGTTGCCCCAGGCGTCGTCGTAGAAGGCGACGTTGTAGTTGGGGCTGCCCGCCGGCGGCGGCGGCCCGCCGTCCCAGTGGGTGGGCTGCGGGAACGCCGGCTGCACCGTGGCGATCTGGAAACGCACCGCCGCCGGGCTCGCCGCGCCGGCCAGCATGGCCGTGCGGTCGAACACCACCGTGGCCGGATCCCCGCCGCCGAACTCATTGACCGTCATGTAGTACCCGTCCGGCCAGATGCCGAATTTCGGGTAGTCGTTCAGGAGCGTCGGGCTGTAGAGGTACTCCCAGACGTACCATGCCCCCAGCGGGTCGCCGGTCTGCGATACCGCGAGACACGTGTAGTACGGCCCGGGCAGCGCGAACTGGCTCATCAGCCAGCGGTCGGCGGCGTGGTCGTACAACACGATGGGGTCGCCGTCGTTCTCGGTGCGGCACGCCGACCCCGCCGGCAGCGCCTGCCACAGCGAGTTACCGGCCCACGGCCCGCCCAGCAGGGTGCCGGACTTGTCGTACACCGCCCACACCAGGTTGATCCACTGGATGTAGTGGTTGGGACCCGCCGCCCCCTCGGTGTCCGGAGGAGCGACGCGGAAGCCCACGATCGCCTGGTTGGTGTCGCTGTTCAGACTGTTGAACGACACCGACGGCGCCGGCGCCAGCGTCCCGGTGAGACCGGCCAGCCGTCCCTCGCCCTGCGGCCCCCCTTCGGGCGCCTTGCTGTCGGGGAAGGTCAGCACCGGCAACCGGGCCGGGTTCACCGGCCGGTTCGGGACCTCCCGCGGCGGCCCAAGGACATCCGGCACCACCCGTGCCATGTCCCGCACCGGCGGCGTCACCGCGAACGCCGTCGGCTGCAGCACTTCCGTCGGCCGCACCACCGAGGGCCGCTTGCCACCCTGGTCAGCCCCGATTGGCAGGGCCAGCGCGGCGGCCAGCAGCACCACGGTTGCGACCACACACCATCGCATGTTTCTCATCGTTCTACCTCCTCCTCTCGCCATGTCCTCGTACGTTTTCCTGTGGTTGCGACTCACGCGGTTGAGGATCCTTCTCCACCTCCCGTCATGGCGACCCGGCGCTCGGGCCGCCAGGTGTTCACCCGCTCGGGGGAGCGCGCTTGTTGCCGTGCCTGGGGCACGCCTCCAGGGGTCCCCTGCCTGAACTTGCAGTTCGCTGCCACAACGGCTCGTCTCCACCTCGCCCCGGCAGTCGCGGGCAAGCTCTCATGAACCCTTACGCTCTTCGTCAAGCACGAGGTTCATTATGCTCCCCTCGAGGGATCGTGTCAATGCTCGGCGTTGCCGCCGCCAGACTGCAAAGCGCGCCTGCCCGCACGCGTCGCTCCACTCACTCCTCCACGCCTGCTCTGGCTACCGCACGGGCCTCCTCCTCGAACCGGCCCCGAAGCCGGTCGCGCACCGCGAACAACGCGTCCCGCGCCTCGAGCCCCTGCGTCGCACCCGTGCCGACGAAGCGGCGCGCCTGCACGTTGAGGCGTTGCCCGAGCAGTTCGAGGTTGAGCTGGAAGTGACCCTCGTCCAGATGGATCTGGCGGGGGAGACGGGCCGCTCCGGTGTCCAGCAGGAGCTGCGCCAGGACCGCCGCATCGGTCAGGGCGGCGCGGCGGGAGATCGGCCGCACGCCGTCGGCGAAGCTGTACGCCGACGCCTGGAGCACCCCCCGCTGCAGGGAGAGCTGCCAGCCGTCCTGCGGTTCCTTCCCGGCCCCTGGCATGCTCGGCGCCAGCGCGTTGACGGTGAGCACGTGCGGCGCCAGAGCGCCCTCGGCGACCATTCGTAACCCCTCCTCCAGGGAGGACACCTCCAGGCCGGAGGCGGCCGCCGGTCGCACCAGCTCGGCCAGCTCCCGGAGGAGCTGTTGAAGCGGCGGCCGCGGCGGACGCTTGTTGCGTTCGATCACCAGGTGGCTCTTCTCGCCCACCGTGACGAGCAACCTCAGGTGAATCTCCAGGGCATTCCCCTTCGGCAACGGGCTCTCCTCTGGCCACGACGCCACGCCGCGTGAGATCAGCAGATCGAGCAACGCCACCAGCGTCTCATCGTCGACGCGAAACTGCCGCGTGCCGTTGAGCACCGCCACGCCGTCGCCGAACACCAGCACGGAGGTGACCCCTTCGGCCATGCGTCCCTCGGCCTCGACGATCAGCTGGCGGCGCACCCCCGGGTCGCGGCGCGCCTCCTCCAGGGCCTGCGCGAAGGCGCTGGGCGCCGGCGCCGGTGTGCTAGCCGCGCGCTGCGCCACGCTGCTGCACCCCGCCAGAAGCCCGATCCCGACGATGCCCATGAGTCCCGGTGAGCGCTGTGCTGTCATGCCTGACCTCCCGTATCGTTCCCGCTTCGGTAGTGTACCTCGCCCTGTCACCGACACGGCCACGGACCCCGGCACGGGCACGAGCACGCACGACCCGCCCTGCCATCACGCGGGGGCTGGGTGGGGGCGTGGTCGGGGTGGT
>JBBINC010000088.1:0-13331 GCA_037444085.1 Acidobacteriota bacterium
GCCCGTGTCGGTGCCCGTGCCGGTGCCCGTGTCGGTGCCCGTGTCGGTGCCCGTGCCCGCGCCCCCGCCCCCGCCCCCGCGGGCGCAGACGAGCTGAGCCTCTCCGCGTGTGCGGCGCAACCGTGGGCTAGAATACTGCGATGGGCGGCCGTGATCCGCAGCTCCCGCCACGCCGCGTCGGGGTGGCGGTCAAGCTCTCGAACCCTCACGCCGTGGCCCTGGGTTGCCGGGTCGTCGGTGAACTCGAGCGTCGCGGCGCCAGGGCCGTTGTGGACGGTGACTCGGCCGCGGCGCTCGGGGCTGCGCACGGGCCGCCGCGTGCCGAGCTGGGCCGACACGCGGACGTCGTCTTGGTGCTGGGCGGCGACGGTACGTTCCTTTCGGTCACCCGCGGGTGCCCGTCCTCCACCCTGGTCGCCGGCGTCAATCTGGGCACGCTCGGGTTTCTCACCGAGCACGCCCCGGAGGCGACATTTTCCCTGTTGGACGACATCTTCTCCGGCCGCTGCCGGGTCGAGCGGCGCCAGCGTCTCAAGGTCGTGGTCTCCTGGCCGGACGAGGAGCGCGAACTGCTGGTGCTCAACGACGTGGTGGTGAACAAGGCATCGCTGGCGCGCATCGTCACGACCATCGCAGAGGTGGATGGCGAACTGCTTTCCCGCTACCGCGGCGACGGGCTGATCATCGCCACCCCCTCCGGCTCCACCGCGTACAACCTCTCGGCCGGCGGCCCCATCGTCCACCCGGCGCTGCCGGCCATGCTGGTGACACCGATCTGTTCCCATTCCCTGGGGGTTCGCCCGCTGGTGCTGCCGCCGGCGAGCCGCCTGCGGGTCTGGATCGAGGACTCGGACGCCGAGGTGCATCTCACGCTGGATGGTCAGGTGGGCCTGCCCATGCACGGCGCCATGCGGGTCGAGGTGTCGCAGTCCACCGAGCCGCTGTCGCTGATTCGCAATCCGAGGAGCACGTTCTTCTCGATCCTGCACCACAAGCTCAAGTGGGGGGAGCGGGGGGAATAGAGGTGGCCGGCAGGTGTCCCCATCTGGCGCGCACGGTCGTCGCCGTCGCCGCGGCGGCGCTGGCGTGGGTGCTGCTGCTGGGGGTAGCGGGCTGGGTGGCGCGCCAGCCGGGGGTGAGAGGGTGGATGGCGGCACGCCTGTCGGCGCAGCTGGCGTTCGCGCTCTCTCGGCCGGTCGACGTGGCGGACATGGAAGTCGTCCTGTATCCCCCGCGCATTGTGCTGCACGACGTGCGCCTCGGCGACCTCGCCGATCCCCTGCTGTACGTTCGCCTCGCCGAGGTCGGGTTCGGTCGGGTGTTGGTCGCCGAGCGGGAACTGGTGATCAACCACCTCCGCCTCAAGGGCGTGCGCGTGCGGTTCGAAGACCTGCCCAGTCTTGGACCCGGGGGCGGCGAGGGCGGATGGGTGCGGGTCGTGGTGCGCCAGCTGGAGCTGACCGACGCTTCGATCGACGCCCTGGCGCTGGGCAACGGGGTGAGTCTGGCGGCGCGGGACCTGGAGCTGCGTTGGATGGGCTCGCGGCGGACGCCCCTGGAGGCGGTGGTGGTCCATGCCGGCGCTGTCCTCGTCGAGGCGCCGGGGATCGAGCCGGTGGAGGCGGCGCTCCATGCCCGCGGTAGGATGAACCCGCAGGGATTCGAGGTGGCGCGGCTGGTCGCCTCGGGAGGGTGGGGACGGGTGACGGCGCGTGGCCGCCTGGCCGGGGGCGCTCTCCACGCGGAGGGCGTGGCAGACGTGGAGCTGTCCGAGCTGGATCGGCTGCTCCACATCGAGGCGGGGCTGGCGGGAGCGGTCCAGGCGACGGGCTCGGCGACGGTCTCCGGCGACGACTTCGTGGTCGACGCACGGCTTCAAAGCCCGCGTGTCGAAGTCGTTGGATTCGTCGTCGAGGACGTGGAGGCGGAGGCTCACGTCACCCCCCAGGGGATCGAGGGGTCGCTGGCGCGCGGCGTTTTTGCCGGCGGCGCGGTCGAGGGCTCCTACCTGCTGGAGGGGTTGCGGTCGCCCTGGCGGCACCGCGTGGCGGCGCGAGGCGGCGGCGTGGACCTGGCGGGGTTCCTGCGCGCCATCGACGTCGATCCGGCCGGGCTGGCCGCCTCTTGCTCCCTTACGGCCAACCTCGCGTGGGACGGCGAGCGGATCGGCGAGGGCAGCGGCACGGCGGTGGTGGATCTGCGGCCGCGAGCCGGCGAGGTGCCGGCGGGCGGGCGGGTGATGCTGCGGTTGGCGCGCGACGGCCTCCTGCACGTCAACACCGCCGGTGTGACCGTGGCCGGGGCCGGCGTCCAGTGGGAGGGAGGGCTGACTCTCGGCACCTGGCTTCCAACCTGGAGTGTGCGCGGTGATCACGTGCCCCTGGGGGCGGTGGCGACGCTGCTGCGCGGCTGGGTCGGCGACGACGTGCTGCCCGACGAGCTGCACGGCGAAGCGGTGTTCGACGTGCGCCTGCGCGGTCCCTTCGACGATCCCACGGTGGTGGGCGATGTGGCGGTGGCGCCGGTAGCTTTTGGACCGATCGAAACCGATGGGGTGGCGGGTTCGTTCCATCTGGGCCGGGGCGAGCTGGAGGTGACCGAGGCGACGGTGGCGGTGGGGGGTGGTACGACCACGGTGGCAGGGGTGTTTCGCTACGGGTCCGACCACGGCCTGGCCCTCACCTTCGCCGGCCAGGGCATCCCCGTCGACCGGGTGGCCGCCTGGGGAGGGGTGCGCGCGCCGCTGACTGGACGCGTGGCGGTACGGGGAACGGTGGGCGGCACCTTGGGGTCGCCCGAGGTGGATGCGTCGCTGCGGCTGCGGGACGTGGCCGTGGCCGGCCTGCACCTGGGGGAGGGCCGTGCCGAGGTCACGCTGCGAGAGGCGGTGGTGACCGTGGCGGATCTCGCGGTCGGGGGCCTGCGGGCCTCGACGCGGGTGGATTTGCGCGACCGCCGCGCCCGCTTCGATGCGACGCTGGCAAGCCTCGGACTGGACGCGCTCTCACCTCCCCTGGCGCGTCTCGCCGGCGGAGCGCTGGACTGCGAACTGCACGGTGAGTTCCCGTTCGATCAGCCGGGTGGCCGCCTGGAGGTGCGCAGCGGCGGCGGTGCCTCGGGCTTCGTCGCCCTGGATCCGCGCGGCCTGGTGGTGGAGGTGGCGCGAGGGGGGGTGTGGTCGCTGGCGGCGAAGCTCTCCCGCGCCCGGCAGGGGTACACGGGAGACTTCTCCTTCCGGGTTGCCTCGCTGCAGCGGCTGCTGGTTGATCTGATGGATGAGGACCTGCCGGTGCAGGGTCGGGTCGAGGGAAACGGCCGACTCGTCCTTGCCCCGCAAAGGCCTCCCCGGCTGGAGGGAACCATCACCCGTTTCGAGGTGGAGGTGGAGGGGGAGTCCGCCGCCCTGTCGCAGCCGGCTGCGTTCACCGTGGAGGGCGGCGAGATCAACGTGCCCGGACTGCTCTTTGACGGCGGCAGCGCGCGTCTCTTCGTGCGCGGCGGGCGGCGGGAGAACGGAGTGCTGCACGGAAACGTCTCCGGAGAGCTGCCGGCGGAGCTGCTGGCGGTGCTGTGGCCCGAAGGGAGGCCGTCAGGCCGGGTCGAGCTGCTGGGGGCGATTCTGGGCAGCGATCGGGAGCCCTCCTTCGAAGGTGTGGCGAGGGTGTTCGACGGCTCCCTGCGTATTCCGGGCCTCTCGTCCCCCTTGACGAGGATCAATGGCGTCATCGAGTTCGTGCCCGAGGCGCTGCGCCTGCACGATGTCTTGTTCGCGTACAGCGGCGGTGAGGGCACGGCGCGCGGCAGGATCGCCCTCGACCCGGCCGTGGAACTGGATCTGGCGCTCGCGGTCAGCGACGTACGGTTTGCCTTGGCCGCGGCTCTTGCTCCCCACCTGCGCGGTGAGCTCCGGCTCATCGGCTCCGTCGATGACCTGGTCGTCACCGGCGAGGTGGAGGTGCAGCCCACCGTGTACCGACGCGATCTCGATCTGCAGCGGCTCGTGCTTGAGCAGTTCCTGAGCCCGGTGCGAGCCCTGCCCACCAGCGAGGGCGCGGTGCGGCTCGATATCGATGTGCACATCCCGGGGACGCTGGAGGTGGAGACGGCGCTCGCTCGCCTGACGCTGAGAGGCGACCTGCGCGTGGTCGGAACCTCCGCACAGCCGGGAGTCCTGGGTCGAGTCGAGGTGCTGCCGGGGGGCGAGCTGACTCTGGGTGTGAACCGGTACGAGCTGGAAAAGGGCGTCGTGAGCTTCTCAAAGGCGGACCGCATCGATCCGTTTCTGGATGTGCACGCGCGCACCGCGGTGGAGTCCATCGACGTCAGCGTCTCGCTGCAGGGTACGCTCGATCACCTTGCCTCCAGCTTCTCCTCCAACCCACCCCTGACCGAGATGGACATTCTCTCGCTCCTTGCCCTCGGCACGCCCTCCGGCGTGGGCGGAGAGACCTCGGCGGGCGCTCTGGCCACCAGCTTCCTCTCGGATCAGATCGCCGGGACGGTGGCGAAGCGGGCGCGCACCCTGCTGGCTGTCGATCAGCTGCGGCTCGACCCGTATCTCAGCTCGGAAACCAACACCCCCGCCGCGCGGGTCACGGTCGTCAAACGCATCTCGCAGGACTGGACCGTGACCTACTCCACGAATCTGGCTTCCAACCGCGACGATCTCGTGAAGAGTCGCTGGCGCGTGTCGCCGGGCGTGTTCTTCGAGGTCAACCGCGACAGCGACGGCTCCTACTGGGCGGAACTGAAGTGGCAGCGGCGATATTGATCCTGGCCATGGCCCAGACGGCCCTGCCGTGGGGGCGCCTGCCGGTGCACGAGGTCCGCGTCGTCGCTCCCGCCGAGGTCGCCGCCCGTGCCGGGGATCTGGTGGGTCTCCGGCCGGGCCAGGTGATCACGCGCCCCGACGTGCGCGCCGGCGTGCAGGCGTTGCTCGCCTCTGGCGAGTTCGTGGATGCCACAGTACGCGCCGAGGTGACCGCGGCGGGTCTGGTCCTGGAGGTCGAGGCGGTGCCGGCTGAGCGCACCGGCGAGGCGCGTATCGAAGGGCTGCCGAGAGCACTGCGGCGGCGGGTAGAGGGCATCCTTGCCCTTTCCCCGGGCGCGGTGCTGGATCGCGGCGCGCTGGCGGCGGCGCTGGAGGAGGCAAGGCGTGCGGTGCGCGCGGCCGGGTACCCGCGCGCCCAGCTCGAGGTGGAGACCGGCCCGGCGGCAGCGGACCTCGCGGTGCCGGTGCTGATCACCGCCGAAGTCGGTACCCCGCTCACGTTGGCCGGCGTCCAGGCGCCGGGGTCGGATCTGCACGGCCAGAGCCTCGAGGAGGTGACGCGCCTGCGACCGGGCGTTCCCCTTTCGGACGCACGCCTGGAGCGGGCGCGACGGCGGTTGGCGGCACACCTGCGCCGGCAGGGATGGTGGGCCGCCGAGGTGCGGCCGCCGCGGATCGAGAGCGGTGAGGCAGGCGCCGTGGTCCGGCTGGAGGTCGACCGCGGGCCTCGCTATCAATTGGAGCTGGTCGGGCTGAAGGTCAACAAGGCGATGGCCGAGGCAGCCCTGCCGTTCCTGCGCGGCGGAGAGCCGTTCGAGGAGGGCGATCTCGACTCGGTTCTGGCCCGCCTCGCCCGCCACCTGCACGAGCATGGGCGCCTGCTGGCCACCGTCGCGGGGGAGGTGCGGGGCGCGGGGGACGAGCGCGTTCTTCGCCTTGACGTTGGCCGCACCGAGAAGCGGCCGATTCGCGCCGTGCGCTTTGAGGGTTTGCAAGCCATCGACGAGCAGGTGCTGCGCGAGAGGATCGGCGTTCGTCGCGGCAGGCCGTGGGTGTGGGGGCGCGAGCCGGTGACCGAGGAGAGCCTGGAGTGGGATCGCCTCTCGGTGCTCACGGTGCTGCAGCGGGAGGGGTGGGCGGATGCCCGGGTCGAGGCGCCGCGTCTTGAGGAGGAGAATGGCGGCGTCACCGTCGTCTTCCCGGTGACCATGGGGTCCCGCCGGACGGTGTCCGAGCTGGCGATCGAGGGCATGGTGGAGCAGGTCCCCTTGCCGCCGCTGCCGCTTGCGAGAGGTGGTCCGTGGAGCCGCACCGGCGAGGAAGAGCTGCGGGCCCTGCTGGAGGGGGCGCTGCGCGACGCCGGCTACCTGGACGCCCGCGTCGTGCTGGCCGGCGATTGTGAGGCGGATCGTTGCTCGGTGCGCGTGGCAGTCACCCCGGGTCTGCAGGTGGTCCTGGACCGCGTCGTGGTGGCCGGACTCGTGCGCACCTCGGAGCGAGTGGTAAACCGCCTTTCCACGCTGAAGGTCGATGAACCGCTGGGGGCCGCACGGCAGCTCGAAACGCAGAGGCGCCTGCTCGGCCTGGGGATCTTCCAGAACGCGGAGGTGCGCCCCATTCCCGGTCAGGAGCACCGGGCGCGACGCGGCGTGGTCATCGATCTCAAGGAAGCGCCGCTGCGTTCCTATGGCTTTGGCCTGGGGTGGGATACGGAGGCGGGCGTGCGGGCGTCCGCGTCCTGGTCGCATCTCAATCCGTTTGGCACGGGCGGCGCGCTCTTCACCGAGGGGAGCTACTCCCAGCGACGCACGCGCCTGCAACTCACCTACCGAGAGCCGAGCCCACTGGGCCTCCTCGGCGTCCCGCTGTGGTTCTCGGTCTATCGTTACGATGGCGACTTCGACACTTTCAACTTGCGCGAGCGCGGTATGTGGCTCGAGCTGGGTGACCGCGAACGCCGGCCAGGGCGGCTGGTGGTGCGCTACGAGTATCAGATCGTCGACCCGGAAGCCCCCCCCGAGATCCTCTCAGGCCTGGAGCGAGAGAAGCAGAGCCTGAAGATCGCGTCGATCATCCCCTACGCCGTCTGGGACAGCCGTGACGACCTGTTCAGCCCCAGCCGGGGAGTGCTGGCGCGGGCTGAGGTGCAGAGCGCCTTCAAGGTGTTCCTCGCCGATGCCGCCTTCGACAAGCTCAACCTGTCGCTGGCCGGGCACCGCTCCGCCAGTCGCGGGGTGCTGGCGGGGGCGCTACGCGCCGGCGTCGTGGTGCCGCGCAACGGCCACACCGGCACCGGCGACAACCTCCTTCTACCCATCAACGTGCGCTTCTTTGCCGGCGGCCAGGTCTCGCATCGCGCGTTCGCCCTTGACCGCCTGGGGGTGTCGGGGCAGACCCTGGACGCGGATGGCAAGCCGATCGGCGGTGCGGCGCTGCTGCTGGCCAACCTGGAGTGGCGCCGGCAGCTGGCCGGAGCCATCGGTCTCAACGTCTTCCTGGACGGCGGGAATGTCTGGGCCGGCCGCGCCCAGGTCGACCTGGACGACCTGCGCTGGGGCGCCGGGGTCGGGCTGCGCTTCGAGACGCCGGTGGGGCCGATTCGCTTGGAGTACGGCTGGAAGCTCGACCGTCTGCCCGGCGAGAGTGCGGGCGAGCTGTTCTTTTCGCTGGGCAACCCGTTTTGATGCCATCTCCGCGTCATCGGTGAGGGAGCGGGGTTGATGGGGAGCGATTGTGGCGCCGCCCCGAGCGAGCCTATCCGAAGGCACTGGCGACGCCCAGTGCTTCCAGGTCGTGCCGGACCATCATGCGCACCAGGCCGGTGAAATCCACGCGCGGCCGCCAGCCCAGGCGCTCGGCGGCGCGGCGCGGGTCGGCCTGCAGGTGGTCGACCTCGGCGGGGCGCAGGTAGGCCGCGTCGACGGTGATCAGCGTCCTGCCGGTGGCGACGTCGAAGCCACGCTCCCCGATTCCCGCTCCCGCCCAGGCCACGGTGATTCCCGCCGCGGCGAACGCCGCCTCGGCGAACTCTCGCACCGAGTGGGTCTTCCCGGTGCCGATGACGAAGTCCTCCGCGCGCTCCTGCTGCAACATGAGCCACATGGCTTCCACGTAGTCGCCGGCAAAACCCCAGTCACGGCGTGCTTCGAGGTTTCCGAGGGCGAAGGACGAGCGGCGGCCGGCGGCGATCTCGGCCACGCCGCGGGTGATCTTGCGGGTGACGAAGTTCTCGCCGCGGCGAGGGGATTCGTGGTTGAACAGGATGCCGTTGACGGCGAAGAGGCCGTAGGCGTCGCGGGCATTGACGGTGGCCCAGTAGGCGAACACCTTGGCGACGGCGTAGGGAGAGCGCGGGTGGAACGGGGTCCGCTCGTTTTGCGGGATCTCCTGGGCGAGGCCGAACAACTCGGAGGACGACGCCTGGTAGAAACGCGCCCCGGGCGCTCGCTGCCGCAACGCCTCGAGCATGCGCAGCGTCCCCAGCGCCACCACCTCGCCGGTGTAGGTCGGCTGCTGGAAGGAGATGCCGACGTGCGACTGGGCGGCCAGGTTGTAGACCTCGTCGGGCTGGCAGGCGGCCACCACCTGATGCAGGGAGTCGGCGTCGGAGAGATCGCCGTAGTGAAGGAGGTAACGGCCGCCGTAGTCGGGGTGGTCGCGCAGGTGGTCGATGCGCTCGCGGTTGAAGGTGGAGGAGCGCCGCACCAGGCCGTGCACCTCATACCCCTTGTCAAGCAGGAACTCGGCGAGGTAGGAGCCGTCCTGGCCGGTGATGCCGGTGATCAGCGCCCGCTTCACGGCGGGCAGTCTAGCACCGCGGGAGCGGACTATCATGCAGTCACCACCGGGGAGGGGGAATGAGTCCATTCAGGGGGTGTATCGGCATTCTCACTGGCGGCGGCGACGTGCCGGGGCTCAACCCGGCGATCCGCGCCATCACGGTACGAGCGCTGCGCGAGGGGTATCGGGTGGTGGGCATTCGCCGCGGCTGGGCGGGGCTGATCGAGCCCGACCGGGACGACAAGCAGGCGAACGGAGCCTGGGTGATCGAGCTGACCGACGAACTGGTCAACAAGGTCGGCCGCACCGGCGGAACGTTTCTGCACACCTCCCGTACCAATCCGGCGCACGTCCCCGCGGCGGCGGTGCCCGTGCATCTGCGGGACCGCTATCACGAGGACCGCAACGATCTCACCCGCGAGGTTCTCGCCAATCTGGAGCACCACGGCATTGACGTGCTCATCCCCATCGGCGGCGACGATACGCTGTCGTTCGGGGTGCGCCTGCACGAGCTGGGAGTGAAGGTCATCGGCATCCCCAAGACCATGGACAACGACGTGCCGGGCACCGACTACTGCATCGGGTTCTCCACCTGCGTCACCCGCACCATCGCCATGACCCACGCGCTGCGCACCTCGGCGGGCAGTCACGAGCGCTTTCTCGTGCTTGAGGTGTTCGGCCGCTACGCCGGCTTCACGGCGCTGCTGCCGGCCATGGCGGGCGCCGCCAATCGCTGTGTGATTCCCGAGCACCCCTTCGGCGACGAACTGCTGTGCGAGCTGCTGAGCGAGGACCGGCGGAAGAACCCGAGCCTGTACAGCGTCGTGCTGGTGTCCGAGGGGGCGACCATCAAGGGCATGAACGGCATGGTGTTCACCGAGCAGGCGACCGACCAGTTCGGGCACAAGAAGCTGGGGGGCATCGGCGACCTGGTGGCGCAGCGGCTGAAGGAGCTGTCGCCCCGGTTCAACGGCGGGGAGCGCGTGGACGTCATCAATCAGCGGCTGGGGTACCTGGTGCGCTGCGGCGATCCGGATGCGCTGGATTCCATCGTTCCCATGGCCTTCGGCAACCTGGCCCTCGACCTCATCCTGAGTGGCACCTACGGGCGTCTGGTCAACGTGCGCAACGGCCGCTACGACAACGTGCCGATCTCCGTGGTGACCAGTCGAAAGAAGGTCGTCGACGTGGAGAAGTACTACAACACCGGGCGGCTGCGGCCGAAATACGAGAAATTCGAGAACCGCCCGGTGTTCATCATGACCAGTGACTACTGAGAATGGGCCTTGCAAATCTCAACATCGGCGCTCCTGGAATGCCATCGTCGCGGCAACCGGCTTCACCGCGTCTTCACACGCCCGAGTATGATGTTCACCTGGCCCGATCGGGTGCAGCCCGGAGTGGGAGCCGAGAAGGAGGAAGAAGAACTATGGCGAGAGGCGCAGTCGTGAGAAGGGTTCTGACCGTCTCCATGGCGGCGGTGCTGGCATTGCTGGTGGCGATGCCGGCGGCCGCCCAGACGGACGTGACCACCAGCCGCATCTCCGGCACCGTGCGCGACCAGGACGGCGGGGTCTTGCCGGGCGCGACCGTCGAGGCGGCCAACCAGGAGACCGGTCTGATGCTGCGGGCCGTCTCCGATGCCAACGGCATCTATCGCGTCTTCAACCTGCCCACCGGGCTGTACACCGTGACCGCGTCGCTGTCCGGTTTCAAGACCTCGACGCGGAGTGACGTGCGCCTGGTGCTGGGCTCCGCCCCCACCATCGACTTCACGCTGCCGCTGGATACCTTCACCGAGGTGGTGACGGTGACCAGCGAGGCGCCGCTCGTCGAGGTGAACAACACCGTCTCCGGTACCACGATTCTCACCGAGCAGATCGCCACCTTGCCGGTGTCGGGCCGGGACTTCGAGAACCTCGTCTATCTCGCCCCCGAGTCGCACAAGGAGCGCCAGCGGGGCTACATCTCGTTGTCGGGCCAGCGCGGCATCAACACCAACGTCACCATCGACGGGGTGGACAACAACAATGCCTTCTTCGGCGGCACCACCGGCGACGCCGAGGGGCGCGCGCCGCTGGCCATTTCTCAGGAGACCATCAAGGAGTTCTCGGTGATCACCAACGGCGCCCCGGCCGAGTTCGGGCGCTCGGGCGGTGGTTTCGTCAACGTCATCACCAAGAGCGGCACCAACGAGTTCCACGGCTCGGTGTTCTACTACAACCAGCCCCAGGATCTGGTGGCCGATCCCCCGGTGGGAAAGCTCAACGACCAGAAGAAGGCGCAGTACGGCCTCTCCCTGGGCGGCCCGTTCATCAAGGACAAGCTCTTCTTCTTCGCCGCCTTCGACCAGCAGAAGCAGGACGAGACGGTGGTCATCGACCCGATCGTGCTGGACGCCGAGGTGTTCGCCAAGTACCCGGTGCTGCGGACCGATCCCGAGTACGTGCGCACCAACGACGGACGCGTCGCGTTCGGGCGCTTGGACTACTTCGCCGCGCCCAGCCACCGCCTCATGGCGCGCATCAACTACTCCGATTATGACGGCCAGAACGGCACCTCCTCCTCGCCCACCCGGGCGGCCAGCTACAACGGCATGGAGGGGTTGTGGAGCCGGGCCATCGTCGCCAGCTATTCGGGCGTGTTCGGCAACCTCATCAACGACCTCAACCTGCAGTACTCCCAGGAAGACATCCCGCGGCGCGACAAGGGACTCTCCCTGCCCGACATCCAGGTGCGCAACTTCGGAAACTACGGCGAGGTCAGCTTCCTGCCGATCGACCCGACCACCTCGGAGCGCAAGACCATCGGCGACACGCTGACCTTCATGGCCGGCGACCACGTGGTCAAGGGCGGAGTGGAGTACAACGACACCTCGATCGACCAGGTCTTCAAGGGCAACTGGCGCGGCGTGTACATCTTCAATAACAAGGCTGACTTCCTTGCCGGGCGCTGGAACGAGTACCGGCAATTCGGCGGCCTGGGAGGCCTCACCGCCGACGAGGCCGGGCGCTCCGCCTTCGGCCAGAAGGAGCTGGCGTTCTTCGCCCAGGACCAGTGGTATATCTCTCCCAAACTCACCGCCAGCCTCGGGGTGCGCTGGGAGAGCCTCGACAACCCCGATTTCGGCATTTTGAACCCCGAGGATCGCAACGCCAACGGCTCGTTCAACCTCACTGGCCGCATCCCCGACGACAAGGACCAGTGGTCACCGCGCCTGGGAGTCACGTTCCAGGCGTTCGACAAGAGCGTGTTCCGCTTCACCGCCGGGCGCTTCTACTCGCGCACCCCGGCGCTGCTGTGGGCGCAGACCAACACCTCGAACGGACTGCGCGGCACGCAGTACATCATCCGCGCCGGCTCCTCCGGTCCCACCGATCCCCTGGCGCCGCCGTGGGGCTCGGGGTGGAATCCCAACACCGGCTTCCAGTGGATCGACTTTTCCCGCGTTCCCTACCCCACGGCTCCGGGCGTGTTCACGGTCGCGTCTGATTTTCGCAACCCCTACACTGACCGCGTCACCGTGGAGTTTGACTACGAACTGCTGGCCAACACCGTGCTCTCGGTCGCGGCCACCTACGCCGAGTCCAAGTACCTGCAGCGCCTCACCGACTTCAACCTGCAGTACCAGTGCGCCGACGGCACGGTGGGCCTCAACTGCACCCCGGCCACTTCGGCCAACGGCATGCCGCGCTACGCCAGCACCCGGCCGTACCCGTTCTACGGTCGCATCAACATGTACGTGTCCGACGCCCGGTCGGAGTACTCCGCGCTCACCATGCTGCTGCAGCGCCGCTTCGTGGAGCAGTTCTTCGGCTTCCTGTCGGTGACCTACTCGAAGGACAAGGACAACGACTCCAACGAGCGCAACTTCTCCGGCCTGTTCGTGGAGGACAAGCGCAACATCGAGAACAACTGGGGCTACTCGGATCGCGATCAGCGCTGGAAGATCTCCGCCAACGGCACCTGGAACACGCCGTGGTGGGGGGTGACCTTCTCCGGCCTGTTCCGCTACGCCACGGGTCAACCGTACACCGCCTTCGCCGGCTCCGACATCAATGGCGACGGCGACTCCGGAACCGACCGGCCCACCGTGGGCGGCCTTCACTTCGCTCGCAACAGCTTCCGCCAGCCGGATTTCTGGGGCCTGGACCTGCGCCTGCAAAAGAAGTTCGAGGTGGGCCCGGGCGGCCTGGCGGTGATCGCCGAGTGCTTCAACTGCACCGATCGGCAGGATTACCGCGTCACCAGCACGATCTGGGGCACCGGCGAGACGCCTCGCTCCGACTTCGGCCGGCAGAGCTACGTGGGCACGCCACGGACATTCCAGTTGGCGCTGCGCTACGATTTCTGATCTGCCACTCGGAAACGAGGAGCACGGGCGCGGGGTCACTCCCGCGCCCTTTTTTTGTGCGCCCGGCATGACCATCGACGGCCGGGTGAGAGCCCCGCAGGGAGGAGGGTGCACCGAGGCGAGCGAAGCGCAAGGGCACCTTAGGGGAAATCTCGCCTTGCGCCTGAAAGGGCGGCGCCGGGCCGGGTTCGCGTCAAGGGCTTGCAAGCCGCCCTGCGGGCGGTCGCTGGCGCGACCCTTGACCCTCACCCGGCGCCGGCGGCGGGAGGGGGCGCATGAACGAACGGGAGGCACCCATGCACGCACGCACCACCCCAACCCGCCCACCGGCGCAGGCCAAGGCGCTGGAAGCCGCCGCGTCCGCCCTGGCACTCGCCGCCACCGTCAAGGGGCCGTTTCGCTCCCTCGCCGAGCAGGTGATCACCG
>JBBINC010000089.1:0-13247 GCA_037444085.1 Acidobacteriota bacterium
AATCTACTCGGTGGCCTCGGGTGTCGAGCGCCCCGGGGGATTGCTGTGGCGACGCCCGTTTCGCGCTCCCCACCACTCCATTTCGCCGGCCGGACTGGCGGGAGGAGGGTCCATCCCCCGCCCCGGCGAGGTCTCGCTGGCACACAACGGCGTTCTGTTCCTCGACGAGATCACCGAGTTCCGCCGCGACGTGCTGGAGGTGCTGCGCCAGCCCATGGAGTCGGGCAACGTCGTGCTCACCCGTGCCGCCGCCAGTCTCACCTTCCCCGCTCGCTTCCAGCTCGTCGCCGCTGCCAATCCGTGTCCGTGCGGCTTTCTCGGAGACGCGCGGCGTGAGTGCCGGTGCTCACCCCGCGAGGTGGACCGCTACCGCGGGCGCCTCTCCGGGCCGCTGCTGGACCGCATCGACCTGCAACTGGAGGTCCCGGCGGTGCCGTACCGCGAGCTCGCATCGACGGCGGCGCGCGAAGGCTCGCCGGCAGTGGCTCGCCGGGTGGCGGTGGTCAGGGAGGCGCAACTGGCCCGCCTCCGCGGAACGAAGCGCCGTACCAACGCCGACATGGCTCCCGCCGACCTGCGCCGTCACTGCGCCGTCGACCGCGAAGGCGCCCGCCTGCTGGAGCTGGCGATGGACAGGCTGGCCCTGTCGGCTCGCGGCCTCAACCGCATCTTGAAGGTCGCCCGCACTATTGCCGACCTGGACGGCTCGCCGGCGTTGCTCCGTCGGCACCTGGCCGAGGCGATTGCGTATCGAACCCTCGACCGCCGGCCGCCGAGGTAACGTGGAGTTCGCCCGTTGATCTCCCCGGCCGTCGCGCTTTTTTGCGACGGGAAGAACCTCGTCCGACGCCCCGTCTGGCGCGCCGGCGGCGTCCACGTACAATGCGATCGATGCAGAGCGGAGAACCCACCACCGTCGAGCACCTGCTCGAGTCCAGCCGGCGCCGCAGCGGCTTCCTCACCGCGCGACAACGGGCGGGAGCATGGCGAGAAGCGTGGGGCGCCCTCGCCGACCGGCTGCCGCATCCGTACTGGCTGTACGGCGACGATGAGGCACGTCCGGTCGCGCTCGGCTTCCCGCTGAGGGTGTCACGGGACTGGGAATCGTTCATACGGCAGTTGTCCCGTCTGGTGTCCAGCGAGGCGGCGTACCGTCTCGCGCTGCTGCGCGCCGAGCCCTTCGACAAGGCGGGTCTGGTGGAGCAGCGCCGCGCCGTCGCCGAGGGGTTCTCGCAGGCCCTGGAAAACGCCCTCACCCACGACCACGGCCAGCGCCTGCCTGAACTTCTCTGGCTGGTGGTGACCCGGGAAACCGCCCTGGCCATCTCCAATGCAATGCGGGACACCACGCCTGGAGTAGCGCAGGATCGGCGGGAGGAAGCCGAAATCATCCGCCTCACGATTGCCGAGCGGCTCTCCGAGATCTTCCGGCGGGCCGAGGTGGATGCCGCCGGGCGTCTGGAACGGCACGACATCCGCCCCTCCACGGCTGTCGCTCCTTCGGTGGCCGAGGTCTTGCGCCGCGATCTGTTGCCGTGGGCCTTCGACGAGCTTGGCGACTCGCTTCTCGGTCTGGCCTTCTACGTCGAGCGCTCCCTACGTCTGTCACGACCGCAATTTACGCGGCTCGTGACCGAGGTGGCGCCACGAGTCGAGAGGCTCCTGGCCAGAGATGGCAACTTCCGGCTCGCCCTCTCCCTGCACGAGAAGGATCTGGAGTCGCTTTCGGCGCAGCGACTGCTCTTGCACCCCGGCGTCCTGTCTCTCCTTCCCGACTGGCAAAACGCCGAGGCGCCCGCCCTGATTGCTCAGGAACTTCAGATTCTGCAGAAACTTGGCGGAATGCTCACGCGCTTCGAGGTGGTCGCCGCGTTGCGCCGGGCGATCTTCCCGGTCATCGTGCAGGATCAGCAGGTCATTACCCGCCTTGGAACGCAGTTCGTGACCCTCTCGACCGGCACTCGTCCGCTGGACTTCACGCACCCGGGGGTGACCGACTCGGCGGTTCTTCGCTATGGACTGCTGTACGACCTGGCCGATTTCACCCACCAGCTGGAGGAGCTCCGGCGCCGGGGCCGGCAGTGGGAGCAGCAGGGACTCCTGCTCATGACGAGGTTTCTCCAGCAGGTAGAGGAGATCCGGGCCAGACACCGGCTGAAATTCGAAAAGTTCCTCGGAGATGGGGCGTTCTACTCGGCACGTTCGGCTCGGCCGGTCCTGTTGGCCGCCGCCGAGTTGCGCATCCTGTACGAGCGCCTGCGCCGCCAGGGCTTCCCCTTCGACCGTGGCCTGCGTCTCGCGGCCAACGTCGGCACCTACCACCTCGTCCCCATGGCGGCAGGAAAGGCGGCGCGCCCCCACTTCGAGTTCTTTGGCCACGCCCTGGTGGAACTGGTTCGCCTGACCACCGGCAAGACCACCAAGGAAGTAGACGACATCACCGATTTCCTCATTTCGGCCGGGTACGACATCAACCGGGTGTTGGAATTCCTCGAACCGGTGAGGCACGAGACCCGCCTCCCGGAACATGCGCGGGAGCGGCCCTACGCCGCCTTCCTGGCCGAGAACGGGGAGCTCGCCAATCTCGGCGGCGTCGTCACGGAGGCCTTTCTTCACGACCTGGACAGCGAGCTTGGCGGGGCGCCGCAGCGCCGCATGGAGGCCTACGGCTTGCGGTGGCTGCTACTGCCGTTCGACCCTGCCAGGCCTGAAAAGCCCTGGATCGGATTGAGGCTCCTCGGCAGTGCGCGCCTGAAGGGAATCGACCCCGGCCCCCTGGCGGAGATGGTGGTGCTCGATCAACCGCCTGCAGACAGCGAGCCGATCAAGTCGGGGACGGCGCTGGTGCAAACCCTCCATCGGCTGGCCGGCCGGGTCGAGGAAACCGGTCCCCACCTCCAGGCGGCGGAGGCGAGCGTCGCCATTCCGCCCGATCTGTGCGTGGTGAGCGCCCTCGATGATTACGCGCTGCGCCGCTGGTATCTGGGGATCTATAGCCGGGATCGGGACGCGGTGCTGCACGCGCACCCCGTGCCGTTGCCCAAGGCCTCGGTGGAGGAGCCCATCGAGGCCTGGTTGTTCCGCCGTCGCGACGAACTCTCGACCCTTTACCAGGGACTGTGCCGCGCAGGGGCGGGCATGACAATCCCCCTGGCGTCGTTGCGCAGCCGCTCCGGCTACTTCTCCTGCCTTCTCGCCTCGCCGCATCACGCCCTCGCCTAGAAGCCGGTCACCTGCGGGCGTGCTAGATTGGGCGGCGACATGCTCCCGGCCCACATTTACATCCCCGACACCAGCGCCATCGTAGAGAATCCCGACGCCCTGGACCGCCTCCTCCAGCCAGGCAATGTCGTCATTCTTCTCCGGCAGGTGCTCGACGAGCTCGGCCGCCTGCAGTCGAGCCGCACCAAGTCCGAAGGGGTGCGCATGGCAGCCCGAACCGCCACGCGCAAGATCCTGGGTTATCGCACGTTATCGGTCATTCACCACGACGTGCAGCGCTTGCTCTCGGGCGAGGCACCGCTGCAGGAGTTCGCCCCTACGCCGGGCGGAGGCGTGCTGGCCTGGGAACCGCCGGGTAACTCGCTCCCCCACGAAGGCGAGGGGGACGGCGTGATCATCGAGGCAGCGCGCCGGCTGCAGGCGATGGGGAACGGCAACGGCCGCTATCGGCTGGTGGTCATCTCCGAGGACTCGAACATGCTGCTGCGCTGCGATGCCCTCGGGTTGCAGGCGGAACCGCTGCGCTACGGCAAGCTGGATCTGGGGAGTCTGGCCGACGTCTACGACGGCGTCGCCGAACTCGGCGTGTCGCCCGAGGTGATCGGCGCGTTCCTGGCATCCGGAGAACCTGGCGAGCGGGCGCTGCCGCTGGCGGCCATCGCCGAACAGCTCCCAGATCCGCAGTGGAACCAGGGCCTGGTGCTGCGTTGCGACGCCAGCGAACTGCTTGCCCGGGTCGACCTCGATGGCGCAGTGGCGAGGGACCTCCGCTACGCCCAGTACTGAGATTCGCGACGCTCCACCTGGGTGCCGCGCACGATCCTGTCGTTCACCCCGGCCGATCCACGGCAGATCCTGGCCATGGAGTTCCTGCTCGATCCATCGATCCAGCTGGTCGTGCTGGACGGGCCGGCCGGTTCGGGGAAGACCAGGCTGATGATCGTGGCCGCCCTGTACCTGCTCTGTGGGCAGCCGACAGCCATGAAGCTGCACCGCCGCTCGCAGCCGCTGGCCGAGAGCAGCGGCAGCTTCGAAGGCGGGCTCATCGTGCTCCGTCCTGAGTACTCTTCGTCGCGGTTCGAGATGGGATTCCTGCCAGGTGACCACGACGAGAAGCTGTCCCCGTGGCTGGAGCCGTTCTTCCAGGCGATACGCGGCGTATCGCTCGCCAATGGGCACGACTTCCAGGCTCAGCTGGAGGCCACCGGGCGCCTCACCCGGCTCTCCACCTCGCTGTTGCGCGGGCTGGATATCGAGAATTCGCTTGTACTCGTGGACGAGCTCCAGAACGGCGACCGGCACCTCGCCAAGACGCTGATGAGTCGTTTCTGCTCCTCGTCCAAGGTAGTTCTGGCCGGCTGTCTCGACCCGGTGCAGATCGACAACCCTTACGTCGACTGGAAGTCCAACGCGCTGACCCGCATCAAGCAGGCCTACCGCGGGTTCCCCCCGGTAGTGGCACAGGTGCGACTGCGGCGCAACTATCGCGGTCTCATCTCCACCAAGGCGGATGAACTCTGATCGTCGCTGGGGGAAGCCGTGTCTCCGATCTCCCGTCTCGCCTGTCTCGCGCTGATGAGCGGCGCCGCGGTTGCAGTCGCCGAGCGTCCCGTCGCCACGTACTCCATCGTCGCCCGCGACGCCGCCAGCGGGGAGCTCGGCGTCGCGGTGCAATCCCACTGGTTTTCGGTCGGCAGCCTGGTACCCTGGGCCGAGGCGGGCGTCGGTGCGGTGGCCACGCAATGGTTCGTGGATCCGGCCTTCGGCCACCTCGGACTCGCCCTTCCCCGGAGGCAAGTCGGCACCCGAGGCGCTGGCGGCCCTGCTCGCCGCCGACCGGCAAGCCGAAGTGCGGCAGGTGGCCATTCTGGATGCTAAGGGTCGCGTGGCGGTGCACACGGGGTCGCGCTGCATTGCCGCGGCGGGTCATGCCCTCGGAGCTGAGATGGCCGTGCAGGCCAACCTCATGGACAACGATCGTGTCTGGCCGGCGATGAAGGCCGCGTACGAGGCGAGCCGAGGTGACCTGGCGGAGCGGCTGCTGGCTGCCCTGGAGGCCGCCGAACTTGCCGGGGGGGCGACATCCGCGGGCGGCAGTCGGCGGCATTGCTGGTGGTGCGCGCTGCGGGCAGTGGCCGTCCCTGGGAGGATCGGCGTTTCGACCTGCGCATCGAGGACCACCCGGAGCCGCTCGTCGAACTGCGCCGGCTCACCGCCCTGGCGCGCGCCTTGAAACGCATGAACCGCGGTGACGAACTCGCCGCCGCGGGAGCGTGGGACGAGGCGACGAGCGAATACGCAGCCGCAGCGGCCATGGCACCGGCCATCGCTGAGCTGCCCTTCTGGCACGCCGTGACCCTGGCCTGCGGGGGGAGGTTCGAGGAGGCTCGCCCGCTCTTCGAAGAGCTCGTTGCACGCGAGCCGCACTGGCGGAACCTGGTGCCGCGACTGCCGGCGGCCGGACTCCTTCCCGACGATGCGGCGCTCCTCGCCGCGATCAGCGGGCTGGGATCTTTCGCGAGGTAGTCATGCTGGAAGCCGTTGTCTTGATCAACGTCAAGCCGGGCCAGATGCGCCACGTCGAGAACGCATGGCTGGCGAGGGAAGGGATGCACGAGTTGTACTCCGTCGCCGGCGCCTTCGATCTCGTGGCGATTCTTCGGACCGCCCGCAATGAACGCCTGGAAGAGCTGGTGACCGGAGAGATCGCCGCTCTCGACGGCATCGAGCGCACGACCACCCTGGTGGCGTTTCGCTGCCTGTCGCGGCGGGATGCCGACGGCACCTTCTCCCTCGGCATGCCCCCCGACGCCGGCGATAGGAGGCCGGCAGCCGGGAAGCCGGCTACTCCGCAGGCCGGAGCATGCCGTGGCGGAGGATCTCGGCCGTCTCGCGAATCACCGTGTCGGTGTCCTCGCCGAAGTGGTTGGGGACTCCAAACAGGATCTCGACCGCGAAGTAGTTGAGGAAGAAGCGGCTAGCCATCATCACTGCCGACACCGGCGAGATTCCCGGGCGCAGCCTTCTGGCGAGTTCCTCCGCCCGCCCGTGACGGCTCATGAAATCGGCAAAGCGCTTCGGCATCTCCGCATAGAACTTTCTGATGTGGAGCCCCTCGAACTCCACCACATCGACGTACACCAGCGCCACGTAGCGGCGGTAGCTGTCGACCAGCTCCCGGGAGGCGCGCCCCAGGGCCTCCAGATTCTCCGGGAACGTGCCGGTGGCGAGCGCCTGGTTGAAAGGCAGCCGGGGATCATCGATGGCCTGCCAGTACTGGTCCAGCAGGGTGCGGTAGATCGCTTCCTTGTCCGCGAAGTGGTGGTAAACGCTGCCGGTGGAAACTCCAGCCCTGCCGGCAATGTCCCGCACGCTGGTGGCGCCAAACCCTCGCTGGGAGAACAGCGTCAGGGCTGCATCCAAGATCTGCTCACGACTGCGCTGGGAACGGAGCTGTTGGTTCACATACACCTACCGATCGTTCGTTATTGATCCATACCCTGCCGCCGCCGGCGTCAAGGCGACATTCCCACGTTCTACCGCCTGGACTCACTGATCATCCCGCCTGGGGACCGTCCCAGATCCGTCGGAGGCCTCGGAGGTTGGCGCCGTCGCCCTCCCGCTTGCCGCTGTTGGCTCGAGGCGGGCCCGCAGGAGTCGTTCCAATTCCGCGGCCTTCGCGACGCCGTCCCGCGGCAGGCGGAGAAACCTGCCACCCCGCGTCTGCAACCGCAGCACCGTGAGATCGAACGGGTCTGGGGACAAGGCGAGGTCATCAAGGGCGTGCCGGCGCATGCTCAGGCCGCTGCGCCACACCAGAGCCTCGTCCTCCACGACGACCAGGGGCCGGCGCGCGCTGCACCACCGGTACAGGCCTTCGAGGGAGCCGATCGCCAGCAGGGTGCCCAGCACGGCGTCCGCCGCCCCCGTCTTGAGGCTCCCCAGCAGCAGCGCAGTCACCCCGGCCAGCCCGGACACCGCCAGGAAAACGGCCCACGCCGGAGACCTGAAGAACCGCGCTCCCAAGCTCGCCGGGTAGAATTCGTGCCTTGCCATCGTCACCCCCTTGCGCGGTCTTTCGCGGCGGTCAGCGCGCAAACTCCACGGCGCGCGTCTCGCGGATCACCGTGACCTTGATCTGCCCCGGATAGGTGAGCTCGTTCTCGATGCGCTTGGCAATGTCCCGCGACATCCAGATCGCCTCCTCATCGGAGATGTGATCCGAGTCGACGATGATGCGCAGCTCCCGCCCCGCCTGGATGGCGAACGCCTTCTGCACGCCCTTGAAGGCGCCGGCGATGGCCTCCAGACTCTCCAGTCTCTTGAGATAACTCTCCAGGATCTCCCGCCGGGCCCCTGGACGCGCGGCGGACAGTGCGTCGGCGGCCGTGACCAGCACCGCCTCCACCGTGCGGGGGTCATGGTCCCCGTGGTGGCACTCCATGGCGTGGATGACATCCTCGGACTCGCCGTACTTGTGCAGCAACTCGCGGCCCAGGGACAGATGCGTCCCCTCGAGTTCGCGGTCCACCGCCTTGCCCACATCGTGGAGCAGACCGGCCCGCCTGGCCACGCGCGCGTTCACCCGCAACTCGGTCGCCATGTGGCCGGCCAGCTGCGCCACCTCCTTCGAGTGACCGAGCACGTTCTGCCCGTATGATGACCGGTACTGTAGGCGTCCCAGCAGCTTGAGCAGCTCCGGATGGACATCCGGAAAGCCCAGTTCGATGGCCGCCGCCTCGCCGTCCCGGAAGATCTTGTCGTCCAGTTCCGCCCGGACCTTGGCCACGATCTCCTCGATGCGACCCGGGTGGATGCGCCCGTCCTGCATGAGTCGTTCCAGCGAAAGACGGGCGACCTCCCTGCGAACCGGGTCGAAACACGAGAGCAGAACCGCTCCCGGCGTATCGTCGACGATCAGGTCGACGCCCGTGGCGGTCTCCAGCGCGCGGATGTTGCGTCCTTCTCGCCCGATGATGCGACCCTTCATGTCGTCGTTGGGTAGATCGACCACGGACACCGTGCTCTCCACCACGTGGTCCGAGGCGGTGCGCTGGATGGCGAGCGAGACGATCCGCTTGGCGCGGTTACCTCCCTCCTGCAGCGCCTCTTCCTCGATGCGCTTGACCAACTTCGCCGCATCCATGCGCGCCTCGTTCTCCATGGCGCGCAGGAGCTCCGCCTTCCCCTGCTCCGCAGTCAGACCGGCGATCCGCTGCAGTTGCAGGCGCTGCTCGGCGACCAAGCCGGCAGCCTCGTCCTCACGCAGCGAAATCCCCACTTCGCGCTCGTCCAGAGCGCTCTTTCGGTCGGCAAGCGAGCGCTCCACCGCCGCCAGTTCTTCCTGCCTCACCGCGATCGCCGTCTCGCGCTGTTCGATGCGGCGCTCCTGGCTGAGGAGTTCCTGTCGGTACTGGTGGGTCTCTCGCTCGAATTCGCTGCGCGCCGAGAGGAGCTTCTCCCGCGCCTCCAGGCCTGCGTCCTTGAGACGCCGTTCCGCCTCCTGTTCGGCAACCGCCAGCAGTCTCCGCGCGGAATTCTCCGCCTCCGCTTGCAACTTGGCAATTCCGGCGCGTACGCGACGACCAAGCAACAAGACAACTGCAACAGCCACCAGGCCCGCCGCCACGGCGGCCAGCACAATAGTTGTGGCCATGGCCTCCCCTTTCAAGGAACATGGGGTACCCCACGGCGAAGAGTCTGAAGCAACTGGAAGAGAGGAGAAAGGCCCCCGCCCTCGGCCGTGTGAGCAATCCTATTTGAACCTGTTCTCCACAGGTGGGAACCTACCCGCCGCACTTCGCTCACCTTTCGGCTCGCTCCGCCCGGCTGGACCCGGCTCCCGACAAATAGGTGTTGGTTCACCAATAGTTTCGCTCATCACTAACCGCGCAGGGGCCTCCTTTCGTTCCTCTCCCAACGGCTCACGGGGCCACGTTTAGGGCCTCGTCCATCCGTGCAATCAACCCTTCCAGCCTCTGCCGAACTCTCTCCGTCCGTGTACCAGGTTCCGTTCTCTGTTCTCTGAACAACTCGTCCGCGATGTTGAGAGCCGTCAGCACCGCCAGTTTCGCGGTGTCGACGTGCGGGGAAACCTCAGCGAGCTCGCGCATGCGCCGGTCCACGAAGTTGGCAAGCTCCTCCAAGTGCTCGCTCGACTGCGTGCTGCGCAGCTCGTAGCGCCGCCCGAAAACTTCCACCGCCGCACGGGTGCTTGAAGTCATCCGCACCTCTCACAGGCAGTATACAACGCTCGTCAATGGACGAAAAATCACTGCAGAAACAGCAGATGACTACGGGTCCGTTGCCCCGAGATCAGGACGACCTGGACACCTTCGGGCCGCCGCCCATCGTCACCCGGCCGTCCAGGATTGCACCCTCGACGACCTGGAGCGCGGGACAGGTCACATCGCCGCGCACATGTCCCGACGATTCCAAGGCCACCATCTCGCTTGCCGAGATCGAACCGATCACCGTGCCTGTGACCACGACGCGGGTGGCACTCACTTCGGCCTCCACCGTGGCGCCCTCCGCAACCTCGAGCGCCGCGGTCAGCGAGATGGTACCCCTCACCGCCCCCTCAATACGGACCGGCGACGCCCCGGACAGCTCCCCGCTGAAAGCCGTCGCCTTCGCGACCACGGTGATTCCACCGTGGCGCGGATCTCCCGCCGGGGGGCCCGATCTGCCGAAGGTCGGCATGGTTCGTCAAGGGTGCTGGAGCGGGCAACGGGATTCGAACCCGCGACTTTCAGCTTGGGAAGCTGACACTCTACCAGCTGAGTTATGCCCGCTTCAGGCGTTCCCAGCTGCGCAAAGGTATCGTGCGGCCGCCTGCCTGTCAAGCCGATGCATGGCGGTGCTTGCCGTGCCCCCAGGCGGCGAGTATCGCTGACCGGGCCAGTTGCCGAGACACCAGCGACTTACTACGATGGGGGTCTGGGACGATCTCGCCCCATCGGGGCCATGCCGATCCCGGGAAGAGGTGGAGGTAGGTTCATGACGCGAACACTCCTGCTGTGCACGGTCGTTCTTCATGCCGCCACCGCCCTGCACGCGGCCGAGCGACGAGAGGTTATCCAGCGGGTCTTTCCCGCAGCCCCTGGACGCTTGGTGCTGATCGACGCCGGTCCCTTGGACCTCCTCGTGCGCGCCGCCGACGTGCCCGAGATCCGCATCAACGCCGAACTGGCCGCCGGCGCCCTCAAGGAGGCGCAAGCCGTCGCCTGGATCGAGGCGCACCGCCCGGTGATCGAGGACGACCCCGACGCTTTCAAGTTCACGGTTCCCGAGGTGCGCCGGTTTGGTCTGCTGCGTGGCGTGGTCGCGTCGCGCGCGCGCGTCGAGGTGGTGCTTCCCTTCCGCGTCCTTCCCGACCTCGCTACCAGCTCCGGAAACCTGACGGTCCAAGGGGAGTTCCCCGACGCTCGGCCACTGCGGCTGCGCACCGCCACTGCCGAGGTCCTCCTCGCTGGTTGGGCTCCGAAGGTCGAGCTTCGCAGCACGTCGGGCAGCATGGAGGTGCGCGCCAGCCGCCCGCTCGACGAGTTCCTCGCCCGCTCGGCGAGCGGCAACGTCGTACTCAGCGGCGGGGCACGCCTGGCCCGTTGCGACAATGCCTCGGGGACAATTCGGCTCAATGCGCTCGTCGGCCCGGCGGGGGTCGCCACCACCTCGGGGAGCGTCGCACTGCAGTTCGACGCGCTGACGGCGGGAGATGAAGTGCGGGTGACCACGTCGTCGGGCAGGGTGTCAGTCAGCCTGCCGCCCGGCGCCGAACCAGGGGGAGAGCTGTCAAGCTCGCGGGGTGAGATCCGTTCCTCCTACGGTGGCGAGGCAAGCCCGGAGGGAGGGCGGTTCACGCTGCGCGGCCGCAAGCCTGTCCTCACCATCACCACGACCTCCGGCCGTATCGACCTGTCGTGAGCACTCCTTGGCGGCTGCCCGCCACGGAGAACCCGTCACGGCCGCGTCCCGCTGTGGGATCCCGGCGCCCACCGGCGCCCGGGGGCGGGAGGATCGGTTGCCGAGGCACGCACGGGCTGTGGCTTCATCTTCCTGGCAAAGAAAGGTTTCGCGATCACTCTGAGCGCCGCCATCCTGGCCCGATACCAGCGAAAACCCAGGTTCCGCTGGCCCAGGTAGGCCGCATCGCCCGGGTTGACGACGAGGGACACCTGAATGTTCGGGATGACGTCCGAGGGAATGCCGTTGCGCAGCATCGCCTCCCACAGGTGAAAGAAGACCCGCCGCATGTCGTCGGGGTCCGGCGACGGATAGCCCTCCAACAGCGAACCCTTCAGGGGCCTGAAGATGCACACCGTCGGAAACGCCCCCACGGAGGTGATGTAGTCGATGGCGGCGAGCGTGTCGCAAATCGGCTCGAGGCCGGCGATGATCTCGCCGGAAACCGCCCCCTTCCCCAGCTTGCCGGCGGTGTAGGCCATCGCCTCGAAGAACGCCTGCTGGCCGAGCGAGCCGCACTTTCCCGGGCAGAACTCCTCGAAGTATCGGGGATTGTGAAACTCGTAGCAGAAGGAGAAGTGGTCCGCACCCAAGTCGATGAGCCAATCGTACTTCCAGAAATCGTGCGCGAGCACCGGCGCCACCTGGACGCCGATGAACCCACCGACATTCTCCCGGATCGCCTTGACGTACGGCGCCGCCAGGTTGAGGCCGTGCACCGGCGACGCCTCCGGCCGATCCTCGCGCTGGTAGCCAGCGTTGAAGTGGACGAAGGTGACTCCCGATTCCTGCTTGGCCGCGAGTGCAACCTCGGTCACCTCGTCCACCCGCTTCCGTAGAGCCTCGGCCTTGCCGACATTCAGCCCGGAAGTGCAGAACTTGCAGTGCCGATCGTTGCCTGGGTCCCAGAACCGACACGTCTGCGAGATGTACACTCCCAGGTACGTGCCCTGCAGCACGCCGATAGCCGACATCGGCGTGCCCCGCGAGGTCGCGCGCCCGTACCAGTCGGGCTCCGGTGGCAGCCGCACCGGATAGGCATCGTCCCCGCGCCGATCCACCACCAGATACTGCCCGGCTTCCTTGCGCAAGACGAACGGTGAGCCCGCAACGAACTCCTCCTCCACCGGCACGTTGCACCAAACATCCTTGAGATCCCCTGGAACGATGAGCTCCAGCCCCGAGCCCAGACCCGCGCGCGTCCGCCGAAAGCCCCGGGCATCCTCCTTGAGGGTGCACGACGGCTCGATGCGGAGGCCTCGGCAGAACAACTCGATTTCCAGCTCGCAGGGGTTGAAGCGTGCCACCAGCCGCCCTCCCGCGGCAATCCTACCACCGCTGCCCGCTTTGCCCAGGATCCGCGCCCGTGCTACACTTGCAACCCTGGGCGGGGCCGTAGCTCAGCTGGGAGAGCGCTAGAATCGCACTCTAGAGGTCGAGGGTTCGAACCCCTTCGGCTCCACCAACTGATCTTTCGCGAGGCCGGCGACCCCCCACCCCGCTTCTGTCAAGCGTCAGGCGACAAAACTTCTGACCCCCTGGGTGGTGGTGGATGAGCCAGGCAGACGCAGGGAGGGCCAAGCCCGACCGGAGTCTGTCTGGCTCGTGGGATGGCCGAGGATCGCAAGGCCGGGGGTGCTCATGAGTCTTGAGGCCACCCCGTCTGCCCTCGCAACCCCTCTTCACCCCGCTTCACCCACGCCCGCACGGCGTTGCGCGCCAGCCCCGGCTCCCGCGCAATGCGCTTCACCGCCCACCCTCGCCGGCGCAACCCCAGGATCCGCTGTACCTCTCGCTCGTCCAGCACTTCGTCCCCCTCGCTCCAGCCCCCCGAGCCCCCACGCTCCGGACGGCGAAGCCGCCCTCCGCTCGCCTCCGCCTCGACCCCCCGTGCCCCGCCTCGCGCCGCGGGCCAAGCCCGACGGCGCTCGTCTCGCCTCCAGCACCCCCGACCACCCACCCAGTCCCCGTGCGATGGCCGGGCGAGTCGTGCCCGCCCGTGTCGGTGCCCGTGCCCGTGTCCGTGCCCGTGCCCGTGTCCGTGCCCGTGCCCGTGTCCG
>JBBINC010000090.1:0-12507 GCA_037444085.1 Acidobacteriota bacterium
CACGGGCACGGGCACCGACACGGGCACGGACACCGACACGGATACCGACGCGGGCCCGGTCACGGTCAGTGGGGGGGTTGGCGTCTCGCGTTTCCCGTCGCTCCCGTACAATGCCAGTGTGGCCCAGATCGCTGCCGTGGAGGCGCTCGAGGTTGGATTCCCTCGTCGCGGCGGGGGAGTGGTGCGCGTCGTCCGTGGCGCCGAGTTCGCCGTCGAGGACGGGGACGGCCTCGCGCTGGTGGGCGAGTCCGGCTGCGGCAAGACGCTCTCCGCACTCGCCTTGACCAACCTGCTCCCCGAACCCGGAAAGATCGTAGGCGGGCGCGTGGTGGTCGATGGAGAAGAGGTGCGAGGGCTGTCGGACGGTCGCCTGCAGCGCCTGCGAGGCGCGGTCGTCGCGTACCTTTTCCAGGAGCCGGGCACGGCGTTGAACCCTTTGCTTCGCGTTGGGGTGCAGGTGGCCGAGGCGGGGGTGCTGCGCTATGGGTGGAACCACCGCGAAGCTGTCCGGCGGGCGGTGGGATTGCTGCGCGCGGTCGGCCTGGAGAACGCGGGCGCTCTGGCCGACGGCTATCCACATCAGCTGTCGGGCGGCCAGCGCCAACGGGCCTTGCTCGCAGCAGCGCTGGCGGGGAATCCGCGCTTGCTGGTGCTGGATGAGCCCACCTCGGCACTCGATCCGCTGGCGCGGGAGCACCTGTTGGAGCTTGTCAGGACCGTGCAGGACGAGCGTGGTCTGGCTCTTCTGCTCATCACCCACGATCTCCAGCTCGCCGAGCGGCTGGCGCGGCGGGTAGTGGTGATGTACGCCGGTGAGACGGTGGAGTCGGGGCGGACACCCGACCTCTTGACCGGGCCTTTCCACCCGTACACGCAGGCGCTGCTGCGCTGCGCGATCGTCGAGCCGGTGCGCGCGAAGGCTCGTGAAGGCGGAGCGCAGGCGACGATCCCGGGACGGGTGCCGCCTCCTCAAGCGTGGGGGGGGGCGTGCCGCTTCGCGGATCGTTGCGAGAAGGTGATGCCGCGGTGTCGCGAGGCCCACCCTGCCCTCACGGAGCTCGCCCCGGGTCGGATGGGCAGGTGCTTTCTGCACGCCGGGAACGAGGATGAGCGTGGGTGAGCACACCCTGCTGGCCGCCATCGGGGTGAGCCGGCGCTATCCCCGCCGCGGAGCACTGCTTCGGCGTCGCCAAAGGATGGTCCCCGCTCTGCGGGAAGTTTCGTTGCGGGTGGAAATCGGGGAGTCGGTCGGTGTGGTGGGGCCGTCGGGTTCGGGCAAGAGCACGCTGGCGAGGCTGTTGGCCGGTCTCGAGCAGCCCGACGAGGGCACCATCGCCGTGGGTGGCGTCGTGGTGAGTCCGGGGCCGCAACGCACGCTCGAGGTGCTGCGCCGCACCGTCCAGCTGGTCTTCCAGGACCCTGCCTCGTCGCTGAATCCCCGCCAGCGGGTCGGGGCAGCCGTTCGGGAACCTATGACGGTGCGCGGTCTTCGCCGCCGGGAGGCGGTGCGGCGGGGGCTGGAGCTGCTGGAGCAGGTCGGCCTGCCGGGCGCCGACGCTCTGGCAATGCGGCTGCCGCGCGACCTGTCGGGCGGCGAGCGGCAACGGGTAGCGCTGGCGCGGGCGCTGGCGTGCGATCCCCGGGTTCTGGTGCTCGACGAGCCCACCGCGGCGCTGGATGCCTCGGTGCGAGGTCAAGTGGTCAACCTGCTGCACGCCCTGCGGCAGCGCCGCGGCGTGGCGCTGGTGACCGTGACGCACGATCTGGCGCTGGTCGCCAGGCTGTGCGAAAGGATCATCGTGCTGGTCGATGGCACGGTCGTGGAGGAGGGGGGGGTGGCGGGAGTCCTGGCGCAGCCGCGACACGCGACGACCGCGGCCCTGATGGCAGCCTCGGCGGTGGTGCGGGGAGGGTGGAACCCGAAGCACTGCGCCAACGTTGACGCATAACAAGGCCGGTGTCGCTTGGCAATTGGCGATATTGGCAGTTTCCTGGCGGTGAGACGAGGGTGTGTCGGGCGTTGGCCGATGCAACCCGGGTACGAAAGCGACGTACAACAGCAGCGGTACGTGACGGAGGTGCTTGTGAGCAAGAGAGCAGCAGTCCTCGCCGCGGTGGTGCTGGCCGCCGCGCCGACATCGTGGGCCGAGGAGCCGTTGACCGTATCCACCAGGAGCGGTGTGCAGGAGCGCGGTGCCCGGCTGGGGGCGCCAGAGATGCAGCTGTCGCTGCGCGAGGCGGTGACCCTGGCGCTGCAGCACAACATCAATTTGGAGGTGTCGCGTCTGGGTCTGGCCGGATCGCGCCAGGGTTTCCTCGCCGCCACCGGGATCTTCGACCCGGCGGTGCGGGTCGATCTCCACGAATCATCGTCGACCACGCGGGCCACCAATCAGCTGATCGGCGCCGACGTCAACGTCGCCAAGCGGCGGCAGCTCAACCTGGGACTCACCCAGCTCCTGGCGCCCGGCACGGCGCTGAGCGTCTCCTGGAACAACTCGCGGAGCGAGACCAACTCGCAGTTCTACTTCATCAACCCTGCGTACGACTCCTCGCTCGGCTTCTCCGTGACGCAACCGCTGTTGCGCGGTTTCGGCACCGACGTGAACAGGACCTACATCGAGGTGGCGCGGCGCGAGCACGACATCTCCCGCCTGGAGTTCGAGCGTCTGGTCATCGGGATCGTGCAGAGCGTCGAGGATGCGTATTGGAACCTGGTGTATGCCCGCGACAACCTGGAGGTGTCCCGCACCTCCCTGGCACTGGCCCAGGACCTCCTGGAACAGACGCGGACCAGGGTGCGCATCGGCACCTCTGCTCCCATCGACATCGTCCAATCGGAGGCCACGGTGGCGGCGCGCGAGCAGGAGATCATCATCGCCGAGAACCTGGTCGAGGCCGCAGCCGACAACCTCAAGTTCCTCATGGGTTTCGAGGATCCTGAGGACTGGCGGAGCGTGATCGTGCCGGTGGATACCCTCGAGGTGCGTGTTGTGCCGACCGACGTGGAGGAGGCGACACGCACGGCGCTGGCCGAGCGGCTGGAGGTCAAGCAGCGCCTGCTGGCCGAGGACATCAACCGGCTGACCGTGGTTGCCGCGCACAACGCTACCCGCCCGCGGCTGGATCTGGTGGCCAGCTACGGTCTCACCGGCGCGGCGGGGACGTTCCGCGACCCGCAGACCAATCAGGTGATCACCCAGGGTTGGGGGGACGCGCTGGAGCAGATCGTCGACCGCGACTACGACCGCTGGGCGGCCGGCGTACAGCTCTCGTTGCCGATCGGCAACAGCGAGGCCAAGGCGAATCTCGCCCAGCGCCGCTTCGCCCTCGCCCAGGCGCGCCAGCAGCTCGCCGCCCAGCGCCAGACGATCGTTGCCGAGGTTCGCGCTGCCGTCCGCAATCTCGATGCCGGGGCGAAGAGCATCGCCGCGGCCGGCAAGGCGCGGGAGCTGGCGGAGCGCAACCTGGACGCCGAGCAGAAAAAGTTCGCCAACGGCATGTCCACCAATTACCAGGTGCTCCAGATCCAGGAGGACCTGGCCGCCGCGCAGGCCTCCGAGCTGCAGTCGCTGGTGCTGTACAAGAAGAATCTGGTGGCGCTCAAGGTGGCGACCGGCACGCTGCTGTCCAGCTCCGGCGTGAACCTCTCCGACGAGGAGGGCACTGGCGAGCCGCACACCTTCCTGTCCGACGTAAACTGGCTGCGCTGGGCCCACTGGAGCGGTGAAGCGTCGGCCAAAGCGCCGGCGGCGGCGGCGCCTGCGCCAGCCCGGGAAGAGGAGTGAGAACGCGATGAGTGACCTGCCACCCCCCGCCGCCGGAACGACCGAGCCGGCATCTTCTCCCTCATCCCTGGCCGTCATCACCTCCGTGTTTCACTCGCCGGCGCGGGCGTTCGAGGCGTTGCGACTGCACCCCCGCTGGTGGCTGGCGCTGGCCGTGCTGGTGGTCGCGAGTCTGACCGTGCAGACGGTCGTTATCCGGCACATGGACATGGCCGGCACGGTGCGGGAGCGTCTGGAATCGTCGGTGCGCGGCCGGGAGCTGTCGGACGCGGACATGGAGCGCGCCATCGAGCAGGGGCAGAAGTTCGCTCCCCTCGGGGTGGTGGTGGGGGCGCTGGCGGTTCCCGTGGTGCTGCTGCTCATCGGCGCGGTCTACTTTCTCGGCCTCAAGCTGGCCGGGTCGGAGGTGGAGTTCAAGCCGGTGTTCGCGACCACGCTCCACGCCATGCTCCCGCCCGGGGTGGTGAGCAGTGCGCTCACCGCCCTGGTGGTGGCGCAGAAGGGGATGTTGACAGCGAGTGAGGTGGGACGTGCGGTGAAGTCGAACCTGGGAGCGTTTCTGTCGCCGGACGCGCCGGCGGCACTGCGCAGCGCTGCCGAGGTGCTGGACGTCTTCAACCTGTGGATGTGGGTGCTGCTGGCCATCGGGCTGTCCATCGCCGGCCGCATCCCCCGCGCCCGCGCAGCCACGGTGGTGGCGGTGGTGTGGCTGGGGTGGGCGGGGATCCGCGCCCTGACCGGCTCACTCTTCTAGCGGGCGGTGGAGATGAAGAAGATCCTCATCGGTGCCGCGGTGGTGGTCGTGCTGGGTGCGGTGGTGTGGGCGTCGCTGGCCTCGTCGGATGAGCGGGGCAAGGTCGTCGAGGTCGAGAAGGCCGCGCGTCGCGACGTGGTCGCCCGGGTGAAAGCGAGCGGAACCATCAACCCCAAGACCAAGGTGGAGATCCAATCCAAGGTGATCGGCGAGATTGTCGCCCTGGCCGTACGCGAAGGAGACGCCGTCACCGCCGGCCAGGTGGTGCTGCAGATCGAGCCGCAGCTCTATCAGGCGGCGCGCGATCAGGCCAGGGCCGCCTACGACCAGACCGTCGTCTCGCTGGAGCGCGCCCGCGCCGAGCTGGCCAACGCCGAGTTGGAGTACAACCGGGTGCTGTCGCTCTCCCGGGAAGGAGTGGTATCCGAGGAGTTGCTGGATCGCACCAGGCTGGCCCGCGATACCGCCGCCATCGGCGTGCGGGCGCAGGAGAAGACCATCCGGCAGGCGCAGTCGGCGTACCAGCGAGCGGTCGACGACCTGGAGCGCACCACCATCCGCTCGCCGATCGACGGCACGGTGACCGCCCTCAACGTCGAAAAGGGCGAGACCGCGGTGATGGGCACCATGAACTTCGCCGGCTCGGTGCTCATGGTGATCGGCGATCTCAAGGAGATGATCGCCGAGGTGGATGTGGCGGAGAGCGAAGTGGTTTCGCTGGCCTTGGGCCAGGCCGCCACCGTCACAGCCGACGCCTTGCCCGGAGTGGAGATGCCCGGCACGGTGATCGAGATCGCCTCCTCCGGGAGCAAGCAGATCGACGTGGTCCGCTTCAAGGTCAAGGTGGCGCTGCGCGACTGGGACCAGCGCATCAAGCCGGGGATGACCGCCAAGGCCGAGATCGTGACGGCGCGCGCGGAGGACGTCGTGAGCGTGCCGCAGCAGGCGGTGCAGACCCGCTGGCTCGCGGAAGATGGAAAGGAAGTGGAACGACGCGAGGGGGATGCGACGCAGACCGAGGTGAGCGTCGTGTACCTGCGCGAGGGTGGCAAGGCGCTGCGGCGCAAGGTGGTCACCGGAGTCCACGACGAGATCTGGGTGGAGCTCAAGGAGGGGCTCGCCGGGGACGAGGAGGTGATCACCGGGTCGTATCGCGTCCTGCGCACCCTCAAGGACGGCGATGCGGTGCGCCTGGACAGCAAGAAGAAGGCCAAGGAGAGCGACGGTGCTGATTGACATCCGCGACCTGGTCAAGGTGTACGACATGGGCGCGGTGCAGGTGCGCGCCCTCGACGGGGTCAGCATGGGCGTGGAGAAGGGCGAGTACCTGGCCATCATGGGTCCCTCCGGCTCGGGCAAGTCGACCCTGATGAACCTCATCGGCTGCCTGGACACGCCGTCCTCGGGGGTCTACCGGCTCGCCGATCAGGAGGTGTCGCAGCTCAACGACGACGAGCTGGCGCGCATCCGCAACCGCGAGATCGGCTTCGTCTTCCAGACCTTCAATCTGCTGGCGCGCACCTCGGCGCTGGAGAACGTGGAGGTGCCGCTCATCTACGCCGGCCTGCCGCGCCGCGAGCGCCGCCGTCGGGCCGAGGAGATGCTGGCCATGGTGGGCCTGGGCGACCGCATGACGCACGTGCCCGCGGAACTCTCCGGCGGCCAGCGGCAGCGCGTGGCCATCGCCCGGGCGCTGGTCAACGGTCCCTCCATCCTGCTCGCCGACGAACCCACCGGCAACCTGGACTCCCGCACCGGCGACGAGATCATCGCCCTGTTCGGCGAACTCAACGCCAAGGGCAACACCATCATCCTGGTGACACATGAGGAGGAGGTCGCCGCCCACGCCCGCCGCGTCGTGCGGCTGCGGGACGGCAAGATCCTCGAGGACGCGCGCCGGGAGGCCTGAGTGCTGCTCGAGAACCTGCGCATGGCGCTGCGGTCCATCTGGGCGCACAAGATGCGCTCCGTGCTGACCACGCTGGGGATCATCATCGGTGTGGCGGCGGTGATCGGGGTGGTATCGATCGTTCAGGGCCTAAACTTCTGGATCGCCGGCCAACTGCAGGGGGTCGGGGCCACCTACATCCGCGTCGACAGCCGCCAGGATCCCACCGACCCCGACCTAGCTAACCGCGGCAACACGCTCACCTACGAGGACGGCCAGGCGATCGTCGAACAGCTCCCCGAGATCGTGGCGTTCTCGCCCATCACCTTTCGTTCGGAGCGGGTGCGGCGTGGCAAGCGCACCTCGACGCCATTCCTGCTCGGCGTCGGCAGCGCCTTCCAGGAGGTCACCAACACCTGGGTGGAGAAGGGGCGTTTCTTCTCGCCGCTGGACGAGGCCAGCCGCGCCCACGTCTGTGTCATCGGCGCCAAGGTGGTGGAGGACCTGGAACTGGGCGAGCAGCCCCTGGGCAAGGACATCACCGTGGGGAACACGGTGTTCACGGTCATCGGGGTGATGGAGAAGCTGGGGCAGATCCTCGGCGCCAACCGCGACAGTCTCATCGTCATCCCCTTCACCACCGCCCGCGAGCTGTACGGCGAGCGTGCCATCGAGCAGTTCTTCCGCCTCGACCTGCAGGCGCGCTCGGCGGCCGACGTGGAACGCTCCAAGGACCTCATCACCGACCTGTTGCGCCGCCGCCACGGGCTGCGCGCGGGCCAGGCCAACGACTTCCAGGTGACGCTGCAGGAGGAATTGCTGGAGACCACCTCATCGATCCTCGGCGCGATCACCAAGGTGGTCGGGGCAGTGGTGGGCATCGCCCTGCTGGTGGGCGGCATCGGCATCATGAACATCATGCTCGTTTCGGTCACCGAGCGCACCCGCGAGATCGGCATCCGCAAGGCGGTGGGGGCGCGCAAGACCGACGTGCTGGTGCAGTTCCTCATCGAAGCCGTCACCCTCTCGGCGCTGGGCGGGGCGGTGGGCATCCTCGCCGGGTGGGGGATCGGCGTGCTGGGTGCCAAGGCCATCCCAGGCTTTCCGGCGGCGCACGTGCCGCTGTGGGCGGTGCTGCTGGGATTCGGTTTCGCTTCCGCCGTGGGCATCATCTTCGGCGTGTACCCCGCCGCCAAGGCTGCCGCCCTGGACCCCATCGAATCGCTGCGCTACGAGTAGCCCCCCGATTGGCGTCGGAGTCGATGCCCGTGACGGTGTCCGCGACCGTGTCGGTGTCCGTGTCCATGACCGTGACCGTGACCGTGTCCGTGACCGTGTCCGTGACCGTGACCGTGGCCGTGTCTGTGACCGTGACCGTGTCCGTGTCGGTGCCAGTTTTCCAGGCGGAATGTGGGGCGGGCGCCCTCGCCCGCCGTTGTGACGGGTCGGGCCGTTCACGCCACTCCGCCGCGCTGCTCTGACCTCGCACGCACGCCAGGGGCGGAGCTGGCCTGCGGCGGGGCGGGGCGGCGGGTGAGCTGTGCCACAATTCGCCGGTGGCGTCGTCGGGGGGCTCCCACGTCATCGTCGTCGGCAGCGGCCTGGCCGGGCTGGTCTGCGCCCGTGACCTCGCCGTGGCAGGCCTGCGGGTCACCGTGATCACCCCGGCGCGGCGCGGGCGAGACGGCGCCTCGCATCGTGTCCACGGCCTCGCCCCGTGGATCCTGATCAGCGCCCCATTCATTCGTGGCGACGGCCCGCAGCGTTTCCTGGACGATTTGCGCCGGCGCGGCGCCGGTCTGGCTCGGCCAGGCCTCGACGAACTTCTCGCCGAGCAGGCTCACGCCGGCGCGCAAGCGCTGGTCGAGGAGCTGGGGCTTGAACCGCTGGATGACGGTCCGGTCCTGCTGCCCGGCGACGAGGTACCGCGCGGCCGGCGGCTGCGGCCCCGGGAGCACGGTCCGCTGCTGGCGCCGCTGGTGCAGCAGTGCGAGGCGCGGGGAGTGGTGGTGTGCGAGCGTGAGGTGGTGGTGGGCCTGCTCGCCTCGAGCGGGCGGGTGAGCGGCGTGGTCACCCTGGTGCGGGGCGATGAAGGCCGGAAGGCGCTGCGCGCCGACGCCGTGGTGCTGGCCTGCGGTGGCGCCGGGGCGGTGTTCCCGTGCACCACGTCGCCACGCTGGTGCTGCGGCAGTGGCCTGGCGTTGGCCGAGGCCGGCGGCGTGCTCATGCACCATCCGCACTTGACGCAGGCGCTGCCGGTCACCGCCACGCCGCCGCTGTTCTTCCCGACCAGTGCCGCCCTGGTCAGTGGCCGGCTGCAGGTCGATGGGGTGGCGCAGGTTCCGGTCGCCTCGCTGGTGGACGCCACCACAGTGGTGGCCGAGGCGATGCGCCGCGGTGCGGAGGTCGAGCTGGTCCCCCCGCCGGTGTGGAACGGCAACATGCCCGCCGGCGTCAAGGCGAGCCCGGCGCTGCGGCGCCCCGGGGCGTTGCCGCTGCGACTGGCGCTGCACCACTCGGTGGGCGGCGTGGCCATCGATTCGTGGGGCCGCACGTCGTCCCCCGGCCTGTACGCCTGCGGCGAAGCGGCGGGAGGCGTGCAGGGAGGGCGGCGGACCATGGGCACCGGGCTTCTCGAGGCGTTCATCTTCGGGCAGCGCGCGGCACGAGCCGTGGTGAGGGATTTGGCGAGGATCGGTCCCGCCCCGGCGCCCGACTCGCAGGCGCTGGTGCCGGAGCCGGCGGAGGTCGGGCGTCTGTCGGCCGCCATGGATCTTCTGCTCGAGCCCCTGACCGAGATCCGGCCGGCCGGCGAGGTCGCCGAGGCGCTGGAGCAGCTCGACGCCTGGCCTCGGGTCGCCGGGGGCGCGAGCGGTGCCGAGACCGCGCAGCCGGCCTTGCGCCTCGCTGCGGCGCGGGTCATGCTGCGGTCCGCGGCGGCCGCCGAGGGAGGGGACGGGGCATGAGTGCAGAACCGGTGACGATCACCCTGAGTCGGGACGAGTGGGCACTTGTCGCGGCGCTTCGCGACCTGCCCGAAAGCCGCGCCCGCGAGTTGGCGACGCAGGTCATCCGCGAAGTGCTGGAGACCGCCCGCGAGCCCCGCTGCGCCGAGCTGCAGGCCGACGGCGTGCCGTGCCCCACCGCCGCCAACGACTGCGCCTCCTGCCGCCAGCTCGAGGCGGCGCTTGACGCCCTGCGCCGCGCCATGGCTGGCGCGCCCCTGTCTGTTCCCTGAGTCGCTCGGTCGCTCCCCGGGGCCGACGGAAAGGGCCGCGTTCCTGGGATAGCATGAAGATGTGAACTGGCGGGCGATTGCGGCGGTGATGGCGGTGGTGGCGTGCGCGGTGGTGGCACACGTTGGGCGGATCGAGAACCGTCTCGAGGTGGTTTACGACGGGGGCGTCGTGACGGCCAGCAGCGCGGGCCGGAGCGCTCGGTTGGAGGTGGGGGAGCGGCGGTTTGCGGGGGTGGCGTTCGAGGGGCACCGCTCGATGATGTCGGAGACGGTGCTGTGCCGTCTGGCCGTGCAGCCAGCCGGGGGTGAGGAGCTGGTGGTGGTCGACGGGTGGACGGTGCACCTGCTCGGCCGTCCCCGGGCCGGCACCTGCCTGCGCAGTTCCCACCCCTGGTTCGATCCCTCGTTCGGCGACTGGACGATGGACTTCCGCTCGGGCACGCCGGTGACGGTAGCTGGCCTGGGGGAGTTGCGAGCCCCTTTCACTCTCCTCCTTCGCACCGTGGGGCGCGGCACCACGGTACTGCGCCTCGAGGGCGAGCCAGTGGTGCGGGCGATCATCCGCGACGGCTATCTCGACAACGACCTGGGCCTCGAGCTCGAGCACAGCCATGGCGTCGGGACGGATCGCCCGGTGCCGCCTTGGGAGAACGTGCGCCGGATCGCCGGGCAGGCCGCAGAGATCGGGCTGCTGGCGGCGCTGGTTGTCCTCGCGGCGGTTCTTCTGCCCCGGGCCGGGGCCGACCGCGAGGCCACCTCCGGCGGCCGGCACTGGTGGGTGCCGGTCGCGGTGGCGGGGCTGGCCGTGACGCATGCCGCCCTCTGCCTGGTGTTCGCTCGCGATGTGCTGGGCGGGGTGCCGCACATCCCGGATTCGGCGTACTACCTGCGCCAGGCGCGGGCGATCGCGGCGACCGGAAGCACGACGCTTGCGCTGCCGTTCGACGGGGACGTGGCCGAGGCGGTGGCGCCACCGCTCACCCAGGTAGCTCCCGGCGAGGTGCGGCTCGGATACTACGAACGCGGGTGGGCTCTACTGCTGGCCGCCTTCGCGTCGCTGGATCGTCCCCATTTGCTGAACCCGCTGCTGTCCGCCGTGGCGCTCGGGCTGCTGGCGGCACTGGCGCGGCGCCTGTTCGACGACGGCGTGGCAATGGTGTGCGCCGTGCTGTGGGCGGCGAGCCCGTTCACCATCATCATGGCGGGCGACCAGATGAACCACACCGCGACGGCGTGCCTGCTGCTGGCGGCGCTGCTGGCGGCCGCCGGGACGCACAGCGGCTGGCTGCTGCTTTCGGGTGTATTGCTGGGGGTGGCGGCGTGGGTGCGGTTGCTCACCACGCTGGTGCTCGCCGTGCCGGCGGCGGCCGTGGTGCAAGCCTTGCGGGCGGGCCGGCGCTGGACGGCTGGCCAGGTGGCGGCGCTGGTGCTGGGCGGGGGAGTGATGGCGGTGGTGATCCTGCTCGACAACGCGGGCACCACGGGGAATCCGTTGCGCTTCCCGCGCCAGGTCTACCACGGTCTCTCCCTGGGGATCGAGAACCTCGCCGCGGGAATGGAGAACGCGGATTCCACCCTGGCGGGGCTTCCTCCCATCCTCTGGGGCGGCGCGGTGCCCCACCTTCTCGCCGCGCTGGCGCTGGCGGGAGCGATTCTGGCGCCCTGGCGGCGTGGGTTGCCGCTGGCGGCGGCGCCGCTGGCCGTGGTGGCTGCCTACGCGTTCACCAACGCCGGCGGCCTGCACGGCTATGGTCCCCGGTTCTACTTTGAGGCGGTGCCGTTCCTGTTTCTGCTGGCCGCGCTCGGAGCGACGGCGCTGGCGCGGGGGCGCGACACGATCGGCCGGCGCGCGGCGCTGGTGGCGGGCGGCGCCCTGCTGGCGGCCAACGTGCACGCCCTGGTCACGGTGCTGCCGCGGTACGAAGACTACAACCTGCTGCGCGAGGCGCCGGCGCGAGCCGTGGCGGCGCTGCCGCGCGGGTCCTGGCTGCTGGTGGACGCGAACTCGTGGGAACAGTACGACGAACTGGCGGCCGTCTTCGATCCGACTTTTGAGGATTTGGTCGTGGTGCGGGAGGCCCCCGGAATCACCGCCGAGCGCCTGGCATTGCTGCGCCCCGACTGGGCCATCTACCGGGGCGCGGCGAACAGGGTGGAGGTGGTGAGGACCGCGCGCGGCGGCATGCGGGCTCGGCCGCCGGCATAGAGGCCATCTGCTACCCTCGCGGGGAGCGTGTGGTGCGGGAGGTCGGGCATGGTGCAGGCGGAAGGACGGACGTTTGACTTCGAGGGGGTGGGGGCGGTCACCCCCGAGGTGCTCGAGACGTTCCCCTACGAGTACCGCGGCAGGCGGGCCGAGGTGGTGATCGCCACCGACGAATGGTCGTGCGTGTGCCCTTTCTCGGGGCTGCCGGACTTCGGCACGCTGACGGTGCGCTACGTGCCGGGCGAGGTGTGCCTGGAACTGAAGTCGGTGAAGTACTACCTGACCTCGTTCCGATCCGTGGGGATCTACCAGGAGCACGCCGCCAACCGCATCCTCGACGACCTGGTGCAGGCGTGCCGTCCAGCGGAGATGGAGGTGACGCTGGACTACCGGTTGCGCGGGGGCATTCATACGGTGGTCACCGTGCGGTATCCCTCCGCGGACTGGTCTGCGTCGCCTTCCATGTAGGCGAGCGGCTCGCCTGCTCCCGCCACTCCCGGCCACGGTTCGCGGGCACGGGCACCGTCACAGGCAGGCAGGGCCCGCCCTGCCATGACGCGGGGGCTTGGTGCGCGGGTGGTCGGGGGCGCTGGAGGCGAGACTCGAGGCGCGTGCGGCTTCGCCGCCGCTCCG
>JBBINC010000091.1:0-12448 GCA_037444085.1 Acidobacteriota bacterium
CCACGGTGGCCACCGGGGGCTACCTGGGCCTGGTGTTCGCCAGCATCTTGTTCGGGTGGATGGGCGCCTACGCGGGGGGCCTGGCGGCACTGTCGCCGTCGCCGTGGGCGGCGGTGCTGGCCTGGCATCCGTGGGCGGTGGTGCGGGTGGCCGCCTACATCGCCCTCGGCGTCGCCCTGGCCGAACCGCTGGTCGGCCTCGGGTTCCCGCGTTCTCCGGGGTGGCGGCGCTGGCTGCTGGCGGGCCTGGCTGGCCTGGCGCTGGACATCGTCCTGAAGGGGTTGCTCGCCCCCTGGTGGTGGGCTCATGTCATCCTGCCGCTGCTGTCAGGCTAGGCGGCGTTCCGGCCGCGCGAGCCGCCGCTCACCCTCTTCACCTTTCCACCTTTCACCAGGCAGGCGGCGGCGTCGGTGCCACGGATAGGGACTCGGACCTGGACCCGGACGCCGGCACGGGCACGGATCACGGTCACTGAAGCGGGCGGGGACACTGGCACGGAGGGAGACAAGCCGGAGGGGGCGAGTGATGAGAGGTGCTTTCCCACCCACCCGGGTCGAGATCGAAGTCCAGGACCGGCTCGAAGTCCAGGTCCAAGTCCAGGCTCTGAATTGACCTCACTTTCCCACTATTCTCAGCCCTCCACTGGGCAGGCGGGGGGTGGGTCTTTCGTCTCACGCGTTTTGCCGCAGTGCAGAAAGCTGCCGCAACGCGGGGTTGCCGGAGCGTCGTGGCCGATGTTGAAACGGCTTTGATGGCCGGGTGTTGACACTCATGCCGCTGTGCGGCAAGATGGGCTCGATGAACGCCAGGGATCCGCGCGCTATCACCAGGCCTACAGGCGATTTCGACACCGACGTGCTGATCGTCGGTTCGGGGTTCGGCGGTTCGGTGGCCGCCCTACGCCTGGCCGAGAAGGGGTATCGCGTGCTCCTGCTGGAGAAGGGACGGCGCTGGCGCCCCGAGGAGTTTCCCCGTAGCAACTGGAATCTCCCCAAGTCGTTCTGGCTGCCCTGGTTCGGGTGGTACGGGACCTGGGGATTCCACTTGCTTTCGGACGTGATGATCCTGTACGGGGTGGGCGTCGGCGGCGGCTCGCTGCTCTACGCCAATACCCACCTCGAACCGGACGCGGTGGTGTGGGACGACCCGCACTGGAAAGGACTGGAGAACTGGCGCGGCGTCATGCCGGCGCACTACGCCACGGCTCGCCGCATGCTGGGTTCGGTGCCGTCGCCCCGTTTCGACCAGGGGGACCAGGCACTACGACGGGTGGCCGAGCGGCGCGGCCAGGCCGACACTTTCTGCCCCACCAGCGTGGGGGTCTATTTCGGTGAGCCCCTGGTGGAGGCCCCCGACCCGTACTTCGGCGGCGAAGGGCCGCCGCGCGTGGGGTGTCACTTCTGCGGGGCGTGCATGGTGGGGTGCCCGACCGGCGCCAAGAACACCCTGGACCGCAACTACCTCTACCTCGCCGAGAAGAAAGGGGTGCGCATCCTCCCCGAGACCCAGGCGGATCTGATCGAGCCGCTGCCCGGCGGCGGCTATCGAGTCTCCTGGCGCAAGGCCACCGATCGCCTCTTCCCGCGCCGCGGCGCGTTCACCGCGCGCCAGGTGGTCCTGGCGGGCGGGGTGCTGGGCACCTCCAAGTTGCTCCTGGACTGCCGCGCGCAGGGTGCGCTGGAGCACCTGTCGCCGCGGCTCGGCGAGTACGTGCGCACCAATTCGGAGGCGCTGCTGGGGATTACCTCGCGCACCAGTGACGATCTCTGGCAGGGTCTCGCGATCCAGGCCGAGGTGCACGTCGATGAACGCACGCGCATGGAGCTGGTGCGCTTTCCCAGGGGGTCGGACGTGGTGCTGGCGCTGGGCACCCTGCTCACCGATGGGGGCGGCGGCGTGCCGCGCTGGCTGCGCTGGGCAGGACGAGTGCTCTCGCATCCGCTCCAGGCGCTGCGTACCGCCTGGCCGGTGGGCAAGGCGGCGCGCTCGCAGGTGCTGCTGGTCATGCAAACCATCGACAACCACACCACGCTGCAGCAGTCGCGCAAGGTGTACTGGCCGTTTCGTCGCATTCTCGCCTCCCGGCCGCCCGCCGGACAGAAACGGGTGCCGTCCTACATCGCCATCGCCAACCAGGTGGCGCGGGAGCTGGGTGAGGAGTTGAACGCGGTGCCACAGTCGACGCTGGTGGAGGTGCTGCTGGACCGCTCCGTCACCGCCCATATCCTGGGCGGGTGCGCCATCGCCTCCAGCCGGGACGAGGGGGTGATCGACGCCTCGTTCCAGGTGTTCGGGTATCCGGGCCTCTATGTCATGGACGGCTCGGTGATTGGCGCCAATCTGGGTGCCAACCCTTCGCTGACCATCACGGCGCTGGCCGAATACGCCTGCGCCAGGATCCCCCCGGCGGGCAAGGCAGGGAGGTGAGGGGAGTGGTTACCCGGCGGCAAGCGGCTGGGGAGCAGAATCTCGAAGGGTGGGAGTGAACCATGGCGCAAAGAACGATTCTGGACTTCTTCCACCGCGACACCGAGGTGCCCCGGGAGCGGCACCTCTCGTACGTGACCCCGGACGGCACGCGGGCCTGGTCCACGGGGGAGGTGGTGCGTGCCGCAGCGACGCTCGCCGAGGCGCTCAAGGGTCTCGGAGTTCGTGCCGGCTCCCGCGTCATGCTGTTGGCCGAGAACCGGCCCGAGTGGCTGGTGGTGGACCTGGCGGTGCTGTCCCTGCGCGCCATCACCGTGCCGGTGTACGGCACCCTCACCGCGGAGCCGATCACCTTTCAGGCGCGTGATTCCGGGGCGGTGGCGGCGGTGGCGGACCGGCCGGCGCAGATGGCGAAGCTGGTCAAGGTGCGGGAAGCGTGCCCGGAGCTCAAGCACCTGATCCAGATCGACGGGCGGCCGGAGCGAGGCGTACGCCTGCTGGAGCACCTGGCGGTGGGCGTGGAGGTGGCCGAGTCGGTGGAGCGCTTCTGGCGCCGCGCCGGCCGGACGCGCGAGGACGATCCCGTCACCATCATCTATACCTCGGGCACCACGGGCGAGCCCAAGGGGGTGCTGCTCACCCACCGAAACCTGGTGCAGAACGTGCTCGCGTCGGCACCGCGGGTGCCGGTGGGCCCCGAGGATCTGGCGCTCGAATTTTTGCCCCTGTCGCACGTGCTGGAGCGCATGCTGTCGTACGTGTACATGTACCGCGCCACCCGGCGCGCGTACTGCTCGGTGCTGCACGTCGCCGAGCTCATCGGTGAGATCTCGCCGACCGTGTTGTGCGGCGTGCCGCGCTTCTTCGAGAAGGTGCACGATTCCATCGTGGCCCGGGCGGCGGCTTCGGCGGTGAGCCGGGCGGTGTTCTCCTGGGCGCTGGAGGTTGGGCGGGAGGCCGCCCACCTGCGTCTGGCCGGCAAGCCGCTGGGCGCGGTGCTGGCCGCCCAGCTGCAGCTTGCCGACCGGCTGGTGTTCGAAAAGATCCGCGCCGGACTCGGCAGTCGCTTGAGAGTGTGCGTGAGCGGCGGGGCGCCGCTGCGTCTGGATATCGCCGAGTTCTTCCACGCCGTCGGCATCCCGGTGGTGGAAGGGTATGGCCTCACCGAGACGTCGCCGGTCATCGCGGTGAACGGCCTTGCCCAGGGCACGATCCGCCTGGGGACGGTGGGACGTCCGCTGCCCAACGTCGAGGTGCGGCTGGCAAAGGATGGCGAGATTCTGGTGCGCGGCCCGTCGGTCATGCAGGGGTACTGGAACAACCCCGCCGCCACCGCCGAGGCGATCGACGAGGAGGGGTTTTTCCACACCGGCGACATCGGCGAGATCGACGATGACGGTTTCTTGCTCATCACCGACCGCAAGAAAGAGCTGCTGGTCACCGCCGGCGGCAAGAACGTCGCCCCGGCGCCCATCGAATCCGACCTGAAGACCTCCCCGCTGGTCGAACAGGCGGTACTGGTCGGCGACGGCCGGCCGTTCATCGTCGCCATCCTCTCGCCCGGCCGCGAGGCGCTCGAGCGCTGGGCCACGGAGCAGGGTCTCGCCTGGTCGACGTGGGGGGAGCTGGTCGACCACCCCAGGGTGCAGGCGGCCCTGGCCGAGGTGGTGGAGGCGGTCAACGCACGGCTGGCGCGCTACGAGCAGATCAAGCGATTTGCGGTGGTGGCCACGCCGTTCACCATCGATGGGGGGCAGCTCACCCCCACCCTCAAGGTGAAGCGGCGGGTGGTGGAACGCCAGCTGGCCCGCGAAATCGAGCGGCTGTACGCCGGCTGACGGGGTGTGCGCCGCGGTGCCGTCACCGGTGCAACTGCTGCGCGAGCGCCGGCTCCTGGTGGTGACCGGCAAGGGGGGCGTGGGCAAGACGGCGGTCTCGGCGGCGCTGGCGGCGGGCCTGGCGGGGGTGGGACGGCGGGTGCTCCTGCTCGAGGTGGACCCGCGCGAAAGCGCTCACCAGCTCCTCGACGTGCCTCCCTCGGCGGGGGAGATCGTCGCCGTCGGCCCGGAGCTCTTCCTGCAAAACCTCTCTCCTCGCCGGGTCATCGACGAGGTGGTGCGGGAGCGCCTGCGGCTGGAGGTGCTGGTGCGGCGGGTGCTGGCGAGCCCGGTGTACGAGCACTTCGCCGGCGGTGCCCCGGGCCTGAAGGAGCTGGCGCTGCTCGGCCACGCCTGGCGGGTTCTGCACGGTCGCGCCGCTGCGGGCACGCCGCGGGTGGACACGGTCGTGCTGGACGCGCCGGCCACCGGCCACGGTGTGTCGCTGCTGCGGGCTCCCTCGCTGGTGGCGGACGTCATTCGCAGCGGACCGTTTGCGCGCATGGCGCAGGACATTTCCGCGCTGATCGGCGAGGCGACCCGCTGCGGGGTGGTGGTGGTGACGACGCTGCACGAGATGCCGGTGCAGGAGGCGCTCGAACTGCTCGGGACGCTGCCCTCACTCCTGCATCGCCCGCTTGACGTGGTCGTGGCCAACGCCGTGCTTCCCCCCCGGGCCGAGGGCGCGGAGGAGTCCGATCCGGCCGCCGAGACGTGGCAGCGGTTGCGCGGGGCGCAGCAGCGGGAACTGGCGCGCCTGAGGGGTAGGTGGGGAGGGCCCGTGGTGTCGCTGCCGCTGCTGGCGGAGCAGCCCGGGCGCCCGCTGGTGGAGGTGCTGCGGCGGCGGTTGGAGGAGGAGGCGCAGTGATCGCCGAACCCCTGGTGGTGGTGGTGGGGGCCGGCGGGGTTGGCAAGACCACGGTGGCGGCGGCGCTGGCGGTGGCCTCGGCACGCTCGGGCGAGGACACCCTGGTGGAAACGTTCGATCCGTCGCGGCGCCTGAAGGACGCCCTGGGCGTGGGCGAGGTGGCGCGGGATCGGCCGGTGGCGGTGCAACTCTCCGCGCCCGGGCAGCTGGCCGCCAGCGTGTTGGATGCCAAGGGTACCTTCGACCGGCTGGTGGCGCGGTACGCCGGCGACGAGGCGGCGCGGCGGCGCATCCTCGACAACCGCTTCTACCGGCACCTCTCCGGCTCGCTCGCCGGCGTGCTCGAGTACATGGCGGTGGAGCGGCTCTTTGAGCTGGCCTCGGAGGGGTGCTTCGCGCGCGTCGTCCTGGACACGCCCCCCACCGCCCAGGCGCTGGACTTCCTGGACGCGCCGCGGCGCATCGTGGACTTCTTGGACTCGGGAGCGCTGCGCGTCGCCTTGAAGCCGTGGTTCGACGAGCGGGGCAGGCTCAAGCCCACTCGCCGCCTGGGAGTGCTGGGGCGCGGGGTGGAGGCGTTCTTCGACACCGTCGTGGGGCTCGATCTCCTGAAGGACATGGCGGAGTTCTTCCAGGCGATCGCACCCCTGTTCGACGGCTTCCGGCAGCGCGCCCTCGCCGTGGAGGAACTGCTGCGCCGCCGACAGACCGTCTTCGTCCTCGTCGCCTCGCCCGCCGAGCAGCGCATCCCGGACACGCTGTTCTTCGCTCGCAAGCTGGCCGAGCGCCGCTTGCGCCTGGCCGCGGTGGTGATCAACCGCATCCACCCGCCGCTGCCGTCACGGCGTGGCCGGCTGGCAATGGCGTGGGCCGAGCAGCGGCGGCTGCTCGCCTGGCTGGGGGAGCGGGACGCCCGCGGGGCGGCGGCTTTGAAGGCGCTGCTGGGGCAGGTGCCGGTCGTCAAACTGCCCATGCTCGAGCAGGAGCCGGCCTCGCTTGCAGCGCTGGAGCGCTTCGCGCGCCTGCTCGCCAAGCGCTGGCCGGCCACACGGTGAGCGTTCGTACCGCGTGCGCTATGCTTGTCGTCACCAGGGCAGCACGGAGGGGTCATGGGAGCCGAGATCTTCACCAATGCGTGGGCCAAGGCGTGGGGCAAGAAGATCAACGCCAACGGCAACTACAAGAAGTCGGCGTCGAGCTGGGAGGGGGCGATGGTACTGGAAATGACCGCCGACCCCGACTGGGGGGTTCCCGTGGATCGGGCGGTGATCGCCGATCTCTGGCACGGGGAGTGCCGCAGCGCCAGCGCCGCCAAGCCTGAGGACGTGGAGGCGGCGCCGTACGTCATCCGCGCCACCCCGGCGGTGTGGAGCGATGTGCTCGGCGGCGACATCGACCCCATCTTCGGTTTGATGCGGGGCAAGCTCAAGCTCGCCAAGGGGGGGCTGTTCTCGCTGCTGCCCTACGCGGCGGCGGCCAAGGAGCTGGTGATCTCCGCCCGGGAGGTGGACACCGCCTTCCCGGAAGGGTGGGCGTAGCAGCCCGGCGAACCGGGGCTACGGCTCCAGGTCCGCCGGTGTGGGGGTGACGCGGGGCGGCGGGCCGCCCACCTCGGGGGAGAGTCCCAGCTTGCACGAGCCGGCGTGGGCGATCATCGCCACCACCAGTGCGAGTAGCGCCACCCCCAGGGCGGCGAGGAAGTACTCGCCCGGGTTGCGCCCCTTGCTGCGCCGTTTCGCCGGAATGCGGGTCTTCTTCGCCATATGCTGTGCATTGTACCGAAGCGTCAACGCCCCCGCGTCGACTCCGCGGGGGCGTCATGGAAGTCGAATTTCTGGCGCGGTTCAAGCGCGCGCGCGCCAGAGAAGGGCGGCGCCGAGCAGTGCCAGCAACGCCACGAACATCACGAGGCCGGTCTCGGAGGTGGTCGGGATTGCCTGTGGCGGCAGCGTGGGAGTTGCCGTTGGGGTCGGGGTGGGTGTGGGCCCGCTGCCCCAGTTCACAGTTGAGGTGTCAGAAAGGCTGCCCACCGACGCGGTCACCGTATCCGTACCGGGGTTGGCGCCGGTGTAGCAGAACTGGGCCACGCCGGAAGCGTTGGTGAAGGCGAAGCTGGAGGTGGGGTTGACGCCGGCGACGACGAAGTCGACGCGGACGCCTTCCAGCGGGTTGGAGTCCTGATCGCGCACGGTGGCGTCGAGACACGCCTGGGCGCCCACCGGCTGGCTCTGGGTCTCCGGTTCGAGCACCAGCGTGGAGACGATGGCCACCGGAGCGAGGGAGAGCCCGCCTGGGTAGCCGTACGAATCGGCCGAGTCGAAGCCGTACGTGAACACACCGAACGCCTGCGGGGCCGAGAAGGTGTGCGAGCCGAGGCTCAGGGATACGTGGGCGTAGGAGAACCCCGAGGAGCCAATGGCGGTAAAGCTTCCCGGCGCGATCGGGGCACCGTCGAACAGAACCGATCCGACGGCGGAGGCGGGGGCAACGACGCTGGCGAAGTTGAAGGCAAAGCCGCTGGCGGGAGTGGTAATCGTGTAGTTCCCAAGGAACTGCTCGAAGGGCGGGATCAGCATCATGAACGGATCCGATGTGACGCCGTCGTAGGTCGTACTGTTGGAGTATTGCGCCAGAAGGATGGGCGCCGAGGCGTTCACGGTGGCCGGGCCGTCGATGATCATCTCGTGGAACTGGCCGCGATTGAGAGTGGCGACGTTGGCTCCGTTCACCGCCACCGTGGTGCCGTTGCTGCTGGCGAGGAAACGGAAGGTGTCGCCGCCCAGCCGGGTGGCGAGGGGCGCGGTGACAAACTGCGTCCCCCAGGCCGGGGTCGGCGGCAACTGCTCGACCAGGTGGTCACAGGCAGTGACCGAGCCGGACGGAACGTTCGCGCAGCCGTGGCCGCCGTACACCGCCACTGGCTTGTCGGAGGTGACGAAGCTGCCGGAGAGGTCGGAGCCGTTGACCGTGTTTTGCAGGAGGTAGGCCTGCCCCTGGTTGAGGGTGATGTTGTACGGCACACCGGCGGTACGCGGGCCAGTGGTCGCGGAAGGGGTGATCGTCACCGTGGTGGCGTCGGCGGAGGCCACCACCATGAACTCGGACTTGTTGACGATGTTTACGTTCTTGTAGGCGAGGACGATGTGGTCAGTACCGAGCACGGCGGTGGGTAGGCCGAGGAAGGCGTCGGTGGTGAAACTCAGGCGGTTGAGCCCGTACACCGTGACCGGGTCGGAGGCGGTGACGTGGATGCCCTTGTTCTCGGCCACGTCGGAGTTGCGAACCTCGGCGCCCAGCGGCACGGTGACCGTGGTGACGGTGCCGGGCGTGACGCTGAAAGGCTGGGAGAAGCCCAGACCCGGCACCGCGACGGTGCCGCTGGTGGCCGTGGGTCCGGTGATGAACAGCGGGAGGCTCGCTGACCCTACGTGGTTGTGCATGAAGCCCAGCCAGAAATCAGTGCCCAGACTGTTCTGCTGCGCTGCTGCGGGGGCTACCGCCATCAGCGCCAGGACTGCTGAACTAAGAAAGCGATTGAGTTTGCGTCGCATCGACCCTCCTTGGCCTACCTGCCCAGTTGCTGGATTCCGAGCGCCAGTTTCCCAGGTAGGCGCGTTTGAGTGGATAGTACCATCTGCGAGGCGAGAGCGCAAGGGCCAGGCACCGCGACTTTCGCCAGGGCGCGAAGATCTCTTGCGTCCCAGCTACGGCGAGGGAAGGGCCAGCGGGAAAAGCCCGGCGAGCGCCAGCAAGGCGAGCCCCGCCAGGCCTCGCCAGCCGGTTGTCCGGTCGGCGAAGGCCAGCGCGTAGAACCCCTTGACCAGGTTGTTGGCGGCGGCGGCGAGGGTGACGGCCACGGCGGCCACGGCCACCGGCGTGACCGTCCCGGCGGTCTGGGTGAGGGAGAGAATGAACGGGTCGATGTCGGCCACGCCCAGCACCAGGGCCAGCGCGTAGACCCCTGCACGCCCCAGGTGTTCGAGGGCCAGCTCGGTGCCCACCAGCACGGCCAGGAAGACCGCCGCGAAGGCGAAAGCGGCGCCAATTTCCAGGGGGTTGCGCGGGGCCTCCCGGTGGGTGGGTGGGGGTCCGGTGGCGCTGGAGCTTCTCGCCCACAGGGCGCCGGCCGCGGCGGCCACCAGACCGAGGGCGATGAACGGGGCGGCGAGGCGCGCCGCCAGGTCGCGGTTGAAGATGAAAAGCAGGACCGCCAGTCGCAGGTACATCATGCCGGAAGCCACCACCATGGCAGCGGCGAACAGGGTCGGCTGGCGGGCCTCGGCGGCGCGGCGGGCGAGCGCCACGGTGGTGACGGTGGAGGAGTAGACCCCGCCCAGCACCGCGGTCAGTACGATTCCCCCACGTTGCTGCGTCAGTTTCTGCAGCAAGTAGGACCCGTACGAGATGCCGCACACCGCCACGACCACCAGCCATGTGGTGAACGGGTTGATCTGGAACTGGGTGAACTCGCGGTTGGGGACCACCGGCAGGATGACGGCGGTGAGCAGCAGGAACTGGGTGAAGGTCACCACCTCCTGGGAGGGCAGCCGGCGGGAGAGCGCCTCGAGGCCGGCCTTGAACTCCAGGAGCAGGACGCAGACCACGACCAGCGCGGTGGCGATCCAGTAGTCGCCGCGCGCCACCAGGGGTCCTAGGAGGAATGTGAGGAGCCCGGTGAACTCGGTGGTCACGCCGGCGTCGCCGGCGGTGGCGATCTTGTGGCGGTAGGACAGGAGCAGGAACGCCGCGACCACGGCCAGGCCGCCCAGCACCGCGAGCAGGTTCCCTTCCGCCAGGCGGGCCAGCGCGTACCCCACCAGGCCGATGATCGGGAAGGTGCGCACGCCGCCGAAGATGTAATGACCCGCCTCGGCCTTGCGCCGCTCGCGTTCCAGGCCCAGGAGGAACGACAGCGACAGCACGAGGAGGATGTCGAGCGCCACCGGCTGGCCGAGCAGCGCGGCGGGGGCGGCCGCGTCCTGGTTCACCCACCCATCCTAGCGCAGGTCAGGGTCGATCCAAACGCGACCAGCGACTACAGTCCGCAAGCGGCGGCGAGCAGCTGTTGCGGTGGGCGGGATCGGCGGGGCGTCAGGGCTGGTCCTCGGTCTTGCCGGCAGGCACGTGCCGCTGCGTGGTGAATACGCGCAGCGCACGGCCGACGCCGGCCACCAGCTGGTCGCGGTTGGGGATGAAGGTGAGCAGGCGGAAGAGCCGGAACAGACGTCCCAGACGCAGCAGCAGGACGATTGCGAAGCCGTGCAGGTCCCAAAGGGGGTGACCAGCACGGGCAGACTCACCAGCACCACCGCGAAGTCGAAGCGGTTTGATCGGGAGGCGAGGTAGCCGCGCCACGTTCCGATGCGGATCTTGATCGTCGCCTCGAGCAGGAAGAACACCACGCAGGCGTAGTCGATCCAGAAGCACATGGACGCCGTGGCATGGCGGTCGCCCTCAAAGCCGAGCATGAAGAGCGCCACGGCGTTGAGAACAATCGCCGCAACGACGGTGCGTTGGTGCACCACGGCGAGGGCGAGACGTGTCATGCGCCCGCCCTGATGAGGTCTGCCAGGGCCGCCTACGCCCGCGTCAGGGATGCCGGCGCTGTGGGGAAGCGTCGCTCCGCGGCCAGCGTGATGAGACGTGAGCCCAGCTGACCCTCGGAGAGACCCTCCAACTCCGCCGCCAGCACCGTGCTGGTGTCGGGACTCCGGTCGGGGTTGGGGTTGACGTCTGAGGATGCAAGACACACCGTCGCGTTTCCGGATGTCGATGCGGGCAATGTCGCGGCAGGGGAGGCAGGCGAAGGCGGCCAGGGCAGTGGTGACGAGCCGCGCGCCGCCATCGGCGCTCGAGGATGCGGGCAGGCGCACCTGGATCTGCTCGAAGTCGGGCGAGCCGGGGGAAAACCTGGCGTCGTAGGTGCCCAACTTCGTCACTCGGCCTGTGCCTCAAGGCAGGTTCGACAACTCGCATATTGAAAACACACGACTGACAATTTTGCCTGAAAAGTTGCTGTAGTGGCAATCAGAGATTTCTCGGGATCGACCGCGCGCCATGCCGCGGCGATAATTCGTGCCGGCATGTACCTCAAGACCACCCAATCCGGCGGACGGACCTACCTGCAGATCACCGAGTCCTATCGCCATCCCAAGACCGGAAAGCCCCGACAGCGACACATCCCCAACCTCCACCGCCGGCTCGGTTGAGATGACGATGCGTTGCGAGACGCACGAGGCGAGAGCTGCCCGCGGCCGACGGTTCGCGCCGGCGATGCCATGGCGCTTGCCCAGCAGCGCGGCGAGATCCTTCGCCGACCTCCGGTCGGCTCTGGATGACGGCGTGGGCGGCGAAATCGTCATTCCGAGCTCGACCATGGCGAGCGAGGAACCCCGCCGCATTCGAACAGGGTACTGCGACGCACGAGCCGGCGGCGGCGACGCCGAGCCCGAGGGTCGTTCGGGGCGTCATGCGCGCGTGCTTGGCAGCGCTACATATTCGCCTTTCAGAGCACCGATTCAGCACCGCATTGTCAAGACGCGTCCGCCTGTTGAGGACATGAACAGGTGCGCGGTTAGCCACGCCGGGTGCACCGCGACTGTTCCGCGGCGCAACAAAGGCGTGGTCGCCGCCCACCCGCGCCGCTCGGGAACATCTCCCACCTGAACATTCCGGAGGACAGGCAATAGTGCCTGTCCTCGGGCGCTCTTGGAGGCCAGACACTCCTGTTTGACTCCTGCCGGCTGCACTGGCCCCCACCCGGGAGTCCGTGTCCGTGTCCTCGGCCGTCCTGGCGGGCGGCCGCTACATCGGTCCCCGCGTGCATGTAGCGACCTGCCGCAGGCAGGCCGGGGCGGGCGGGGGCGCGACCGTGTAGGTGTCCGTGCCGGTGTCCGTGACCGTGACCCGTGTCGGTGTCGGTGTCCGTGACCGTGACCCGTGTCGGTGTCGGTGTCCGTGACCGTGACCCGTGTCGGTGTCGGTGTCCGTGACCGTGTCCTTGACCAGCACGGTCTCGCCCTGCCCCTCGAGCAGCGCGTGCCGGCGGGAAACAGTCGCCACGTCGAGGACCACGGTGTTGTCCGGCGCCGCGCCGACGGACACTGCCCCGGGCGGCGGCTCGATGACCCGGAGCCTGCCGCCGACCTCGCCGCGAAGTCGAAAGCCCGAGTCAACCTCGCCGTTCATCGGTTTGATGTCTCCTCCCGCGCCCGCTGATCAAGCAACTCGCGGGCCAGGATGGCGGGGAGCAGGTCGGGGCGGCGAGTGGCGAGCA
>JBBINC010000092.1:0-12446 GCA_037444085.1 Acidobacteriota bacterium
CGGGGCAGCACCCGCTGGCCGGCCGGGTGTGGGAGGTGCGCGGCGAGCGCTTCGTCACGCCTGCGGCGCTGGCGGCGGCGCTGGCCGAGGCGCGCTTCGTGCTGCTCGGAGAGAAGCACGACAACCCCGACCATCACCGGCTGCAGGCCTGGGTCCTGGGCGAGCTCGAGGCGCGCCGGCGCGCGCCGCTGGTGGCGTTCGAGATGCTGCACGCGGGCCAGGCCGAAGCTCTAGCTCGCCACCTCGCCGGCCGGCCGGGGGAGATCGAGGGGCTCGCCGAGGCGGTGGGTTGGGCGTCGTCAGGGTGGCCGGAGTGGAGTCTCTACGAGCCCGTCTTCGCCGCCGCGATCAAGGCCCGCTGGCCGCTGGCGGCGGCCAACCTGGCACCGGCGGAGGTCCGGCGCGTCGCCGCCGAGGGGCTGGAGGCGCTGGGCGCCGAGCGCGGAGCGGCGCTGGGCCTTCACCGCCCCCTGGGCGAGGCCGCGGCAGCCTCGCTGGCCGCCGAGATCGAGGCGTCACATTGCGGCCACGCCACCCCGGCGCTGGTGGCCAGTATGTCGGTGGCGCAGCGGGTGCGGGACGCGGTGATGGCCGATGCGTTGCTGTCGGCGGGCGGGCAGGGCGCGGTGCTGATCACCGGGACGGGACACGCGCGGCGCGACCGGGGGGTGCCATGGTACCTGGCGGCGCGGGGCGTCGCCGCAGGGGTGCTGAGCGTGGCGCTGCTGGAGGTGCAGGAGGGATGGGAGGACCCACGCGCGGCGGGCGCCGGGTTTGCGGGGTCGCTGCCGTTCGATTATCTGTGGTTCACTCCACGGCTTGACGACGAGGATCCATGCGAGCGGTTCCGCACGCAGCTGGAAAAGCTGCGCACGAGCCGCCAGGGGAGCGATGTCCCGACAGGCTCCTAGGACCCTGCCGCAGGGTGCCAGAGGTTGGCCTCGGCGAGCGCCGCTTCGGCGGCGGCGATCCCCTTGCGGAACTCGTCCCACAGTTCGGGGGTGACGGTGATCCCTTTCTTGGTGGGTTGCAGCTCCCCGTTGGTGTCCTCGTAGAACAGCCGCACGTCGATGTAGGTGCGGCCCTTGAAGGTGGACAGGGAGACGCGCAACGTCTCGTCGGGGTTGCGTTTGAATTCGTGAGCGATCTTGCGGTCGTCAGGCATCGACCCCTCCTTCGGACCGTAGAGTCTAGCAGGGGTGGAGGCGGGTATGGACGGAAAGACAGGTGGGCGGTGGTTGCGCCGGGGCAGGCGCCGGCCGAGCCGGTGCGGCGGGCGCGCGGGGGCGCATGGCGGTGCTGATCGGGCCGGGCCAGGGGGCGGCGCGGTTTTATACCCAGCGTTTCACGCTGGCGCCGGGGAGGGCGATTCCCGAGCACCGGCACGACACCATCGAGCACGAGCAGGTGGTGGTACGAGGCGAGATGGTGCTTACCCTGGACGGGGTGGAGCGGGCGGTGCGCGCCGGCGATGCGGTGTTCATCCCGGCCGGCACGGCGCACGCCTACGCCAAGGGCTCGAAGGAACAGGAGGTGGAGTTCCTGTGCATCGTCCCGGCCACCTCCGACTACCGCACCGAGTGGCTGGCCGAGCCCCCCAAAAGGGGCGTACGTGGGCGAGGACACCGCGCCGGGCGGCGGGGGCCGCTAGAATCGTCGGCCTGGAAGGAGTTGACCATGGCGGTTCGTCTGCTTATCGTGCTCCTGGTGCTGGCTCCTCCGGCGATGGCGCCCGCCCAGCCGGCCCGATCCACGACCGGCCAGCCGGTGGCGGTGCGGGCGCTGACGCTGCAGCGCGCGGTGGTGCACGTCCCCGAACCGCGCCGCCTCAAGGTGGCACTCCTCGCCACGCCGCTCTCCGAGGGCGCTAGCCGCGCCTTTACCCGCGGCCGCCTGCTGCTTGCCGGCCAGGAGATCCCCCTGGCGTCGCCGGGCGTCGCCACGGACCAACCCGGCAACACCGTGGTGCACCTGGAGGTCGACCTGGCCGCGCTGCCCGAGTCGGTGCTGGCGCTGCCCGCCGGCACTCTGACGGTGCGCTGGGAAGGGGTGACCGACGGCGGGCGCACGGTGGTGACCGTGGCGGGCAGCCTCGACCCCTCGAATCGATCGCAGCTCACCGTGCCCCAGGACGACCTGTACGCCCTCTACGCCCGGCTGGACAATCCCTCGGTGACCCCGACGGGGCTGACTCTGGCCTTCCGCGGCCTCGCCAACATCTTGAACCCGTTTTCCTTCGAGGTGGTGGTCAAGGGCCTCGAGTATCGCGTGGTGGTGGGGGGCGACGAGGTCATGGCGGCGCAACGCCCCGGCTTCCGGCTGCGCGCCGGGCAGCGTTCGGACGTGCTGTTGGAGGCCGAGGTGTCGCTCGCCTCCGCCGCCTTTGCCGCCGCCGGGGTGCTGCGCGGCGCCACCGTGGAGGTGACCGGTCAGTTGCGCCTGGCCACCCTAGACGGCGATCGCCTGGTGCCCATCGTGCTGCGCTCGGGATCGTAAAGCCCGACGGCAGCTCGCGTCTGCTCTACCCCCCGCCGATGTGAGGGCGGAGGAGGGCAGGGGGCGGGTGCCTACGGGGGGCAGCTGCGGTTGCTGGAGCGCCGGCGGAAGCCAGGAGGTGCGCCGAGAGGAAGCCATCTCTTGCGCCCCGCTGTGACCAAATCTATATTTATTTGCAGCATGGCCGATGCAACGCCGAAGAGGATGCCGCGGCGACGGGCCTTCGAGGAGTCGGTGCAGCGGAGCCGCGCCCTCGTCTACACCACCGCCGTGGCCCTGGGAGCGGTCGGGAAACTGCTCGGGATCATCGATATCCGCTGGACCTGGGTTGTCCTCTTGCTGTTCGTCGCCGACGCCTCGGCGGGTGTGTTCTTCGTCCTGGCCCGCCGAGGGGTGGAGCGTCTTGCGGGGGTACCGTGCCGCTGGTGGTGGATGGCGACCGACGTGCTGATCATCAGTTGGGCGGTTTATCTTTCGGGCGGGTCCGAGTCGGTGTGGTTTGTATTCTACCTGACGAATGTGGCGGCGGCGGCGTACGTGACTGGGCCGCGCGGCATGCTGGTCATCATGGCCGCCAACACGGTCGCGTACCTGGCGGTGGGGGCGTTGACCACGACTCTGACGCCGCTGGTGGCCGCCCAGCTGGCGGGGCGCAAACTGCTGCTGTACGGCGCGGCCGTTTTCGCCCTGCTGGGTATCCCGAGGCTGGATCGGCGCCGCCGAGAGGTCAAGGAACTGCAACGGCAGGCGCAGGCGCGTGCCGAAGAGCTGGCGGACGTGGCGGCGCAACTGGAGCAGGCCAACGAGGCGCTGCAGCGCTTGTCGCTGCACGATCCTCTGACCGGTCTGCCCAACCGACGCTTTCTGGAGGAACATGCGCGCCGAGAGGTCGCCCAGGTGCGTCGCCTCCTGGACCTTGCCCGTCGCCGCCGGGTCGAAGACCCCAACCGCTCGCTCGGGTTCTTCATGGTGGACCTGGACCACTTCAAGGCGGTCAACGACGGGTTCGGGCATGAGGTCGGTGACCGTTTGCTCGTTGAGGTGGGGCGCACGTTGCGACGCGCGATGCGCGATGCGGATGCGGTGATCCGGTGGGGGGGCGAGGAGTTCCTGGCCGTGGCCCACCGGGTGAACCGCGCCTTCATGTGGAGGATCGGCGAGCGGATCCTCAACCAAATCGCCGCTCAACGCCTCAAGACCCGCTCTGGGGAGGAGATCGCCATCACCTGCTCGGTGGGGTATTGCTGTTTTCCGCTGGGAGGGGTGGAACTGTTCGTCTGGAGTGACGTGGTGGCTTTGGCGGATGCCGCGTTGCTGCTGGCTAAGCGGGCGGGGCGCGACCGGGTGGTGGGGTTCGAGCTGGGCTTGCGGGAGCTCGGACTCGGGGACCGAGAGCGGTTGCTGCGCAACCCCGCCTGGGCGGTGCGCGCTGGCTTTCTGACCCTCATCGGCGAGGTTCCCCCTGAGTTGCTCGCCGCGTGCGCTTCTCAGTTCGGCAGCTCGGGGGCCCGGCCGCCCGTGGTGGTCCAGACAGCCGCGGAGGGTAGGCCGCTTTCGTCACCGATGGCCCTCGCTCCCGAATCTTGAAGGTCGCCTTGGCGACAGGAGAAGGGTCGGCGCGCGGCGGGCAGCTGCGGTGGCTACGGCCCGGTCACTGGGGCGCTCGGCCCTTCACTCCTTGGGTGGCGGCCAGGACGCGCGCTGCGGCCAGTTCGACGTCCTTGGTGGTGGTGAAACGCCCCACCGAGAAGCGCACCGTGGAGGCGGCCATGGCGGCGTCCACCCCCATGGCGGTGAGGACGTGAGATGGCTCGCTGTGCCCGGTGTGGCAGGCGGCACCGGCGGAGGCGCCAACCTCGTCGGCGAGCTCCGCCAGGAGAGAGCTGGCGTCGACGCCCGGGAACGCCACGCTGGCCGTGTTGGGAAGCCTCTCGCTGGGGTGGCCGTGGCGGATCAGGCCGGAAAACCCCCCGGCCAGCAACCTCTCCAGACGGTCTCGCAGCGCCGCGAGCCGCTCGGCGTCGCTGGCCATCTCGTGCTGGGCCAGTTCGCACGCTTTGCCGAGGGCGACGATCAAGGGGACGGCCTCGGTGCCGGCGCGCCGCCCCCTCTCCTGGCCGGCGCCCAGGAAGAGCGGCGCCAGGGGCGTGCCCGAGCGCAGGTACAGCGCCCCCACCCCCTTGGGTGCGTACAGCTTGTGCCCGGCCACGGTCAGCAGGTCGACGCCCAACTCGTTCACCGACAAAGGGATCTTGCCCAGCGCCTGGGCCGCGTCGGTGTGACATGTGGCGCCGCGCCGCCGGCAGGTCTCGGCGATGTCGCGCACCGGCTGCAGTGTGCCCACCTCGTTGTTGGCCAGCATCACCGAGACCAGCACGGTGTCAGGCTGAAGTGCTGCGGCCACGTGCTGCGGGTCGACGCGGCCGCTGCGGTCGACACCGATCTCGGTGAGGCGGATGCGACCCTGGGCGGCGAGAGCGCGGGCCGGTTTCAAGACCGCCGCGTGCTCCACCGCCGACACCACGACGTGCCCGCCGCCGCGCGCCTCCACCGTGCCGAGCACGGCCCAGGCGTCCGCCTCCGTGCCACCGGAGGTGAACACGATTTCTTCAGGGCGGGCCTCGATGCACGCGGCGACCTGAGCGCGCGCCTCCTCGATGGCTTGGCGAGCCTGGCGCCCCAGGCGGTGGCCCGAGGACGGGTTGCCCCACATCGCCCGCATTGCCTCGTCGGCGACCGCGGCAACGCGCGCATCCACCGGCGTGGTGGCGTTGTAGTCCAGGTAGATGAAATGCGCCTCGAGGGTCTGGCTCACGGCCGAAGGGTAGCGCACCCCGGCGGCCTTGGGTCCTCGGGTAGAATGGGTCGCCTCGAGAGGAACGAGTGACGATCTCCGAGAACAGGGCAGAGCCGGCGGGCGCTGAGAGCGCGGATGGCGGCTGCGCCGGTGTGCCGCACACCGCGTGGGAGGCGGGGAGCACCGCCGTGCTGGTGCTGGGGATGCACCGCAGCGGCACGTCGGCGGTGAGCGGGGTGCTGCATCACCTCGGGGTGCACCTGGGGCGGGCGGTGTCGCCTGCCGGACCTTCCAACCCCAAGGGATACTTCGAGAACACCCGCGTGATGCTGCTGCACGAGGAGTTCCTGGCGTCGCTGGGGTCGGCCTGGGAGGATCCCCGGCCGCTGGCTGCGGGGTGGTCTGAAGAGGATCGTCTGGCGCCGTGGCGGGAGCGGCTGGCGGCCATCCTCGTCGAGGAGTTCGGTGGGGCGTCGCTGTGGGGTGTCAAGGATCCGCGCCTGTGCCGCCTGCTGCCGCTGTGGCTGCCGCTGCTGGCGAGGGCCTCCGTGAGGGCCGTTGCGGTGCTGGTGCTGCGCCACCCCCTGGCGGTGGCGGCGTCCAACGCCCGCCGCACCGGCATGCCCCGGGAGCAGGCCCTCGATCTGTGGCTGGGCCACACGCTGGCGGCGGAGCGCGAGACCCGGCACTTGCCTCGTGCCGTGGTCTCCTACGAGCATCTCCTCGGCGATTGGCGCCACGAGGTGGGCGAGTTGGCCCGCCGGCTCGACCTTCCCCTTGTCTTCGACCAGGCGCACGTGGCGCAGGCGGCGGCGTTGCTGGAGCGCGGCCTGCAGCACCACCGGGGAGCCGATCTGCCGGGTGGACAGGAACCGTTTCAGGAGTGGTCCCTGCGCGCCTGGCAAGCTCTCGCTGTCTGGCACGGCGGTGGCGGGCTGGCAAGCGAGGCGCTCGACGACATCGCCGCGGAGCGCGCGCGGTTCGCGCCGGCAGCGATTCCGGTGAGCCAGTACCTGGAACGCAGGATTGCCGCGGGGCAGCGTCGCGACGCGGAAAAGCCCGATGGTGGGGAGCAGGTGGCCGCGGCGACGGCGGGGCTGGAACTAGTCCGCAGTGAGAGCCGTCTCCTGGCCGAGCGGCTGGCGCAGCGCGAGCAGCAGGTGGAGGAACTGGCCGCCTCACTGCGCGGGATCACCTCGACTGGCTGGTTCAAAGCCGCGTCCTGGTACTGGGCGGTGCGCGCGCGACTGGCCCGCCAGGCCCGGCGCTGACCGGCCCGAGCTCGATTCGTCCGGCGGGAATGCCGCGTGGCTGTCACCCTTTGCCGCCCCGGCGCCAGGCGTTGGCGAGGCGGACGCGCCACGGCACCGGGTATCCGAGGCGCGCCAGGGCGGATCCGGCCACCCGGTGGAGGGCCGCCAGCAGTCTGGGGTCGGCGTTCCGCCATCGTCCGAGGGTGTCGGGAGGAACAACCAGTTCGGTGGCGAGCGGGGCCGCGGTGGCCGGCAGCCCGAAGAAGTCGAGCACCGCTGCGACCGTGTCGTCGGGCCGCGCACAGAGGTCCTCGAAGCGGATGCGCAGGTAGCGCCCGCGCAGGCGGGCCGCCGCGTACGCGGTGACCAGGGTGTTGGCGCGGCCCCACAGGGCGATGGAGCGGACTGCCTCCGGCTGCCCCCCATCCTCTTCGCCCAGCATCGTCGCACCATGTTTGAGGAGCTGGTTCTGGTTGGACGAAAAGGCCATGTCGCGGCCGTCCCGAACGACGTGCAGGAAGCGCAGGCCCGGGAACAGGGCGTCCCAGAACGGCAGCAGGTACATGCTGCGGGGTTCCTTCCACCCCCAGGCGGTCCAGCGGCCGAGGTGCTCCGGCTCGGTGAGGGGTTCGAGGTGGGTGCGCAGCAGCGGCGCCAGGTCGGCCACCATGGCGTCCCGGTCGCCATCGGCCAGCGGCAGGCGCCAGCGGTCGGTGCCCTGGAGGAAGGGGTCGATCCAGCGGTTCGAGTACAGCCCGAAATCCACCGCGTCCACCGAGACGTTGAGGTTTGTGCCGATCCACATTCCCGCCTGCTGGACGATGCGAGCCACCGCCCGGGTGCCTGAGCCCCCGGTGGCGCCAATGATCATCGGTCCGCGAGGCAGGTGCCCGGGCGGTAGCAGGTCACCTGGACTGGTCATCGACTTTCCCTGCCGCACCCGCCCCGGGCTCCAGGAAGAAGTGGCGCCGCCACGGGTCGGAGAAGTCGAAGCGACCATCCTCGCCGAGGACCTTGAAGCGCTCGCGGGGGGGGAAACGAACGGCCTCCCGGTCGAAGGCGGCCCGCTTTCCGTGCCATCCCCTGGCCACCTCCCGCGGGTCGTAGCGCCGCGTCCCGTACTTGGCGTGCAGGTGGCGGAGACTCAGAAAGACGTAGTGACGGAGCACGAACGGCTCGGGGTACACGTTGCGGCCGGGAAACTGCACGGCGTGTCCGCCTCCCGAGGAGAGGTCCACCGGGTCAGGCTGCTTCTTCCAGGCATTGACGCGGTGCAGTGGACGCGGACAGAAGTAGTAGTAGCGGCGCATCGCCGCCACGTAGTCGGCCCCCTCGAACGACTCGCTGGCGTCCGTCGGGGTGAAGACCACCTCGGCGAAGTTGATGGCGTTGTACCCGGCGGCGTCGACGTGGGCGATCCCTTCGGCGAGCGTGGAGAACCCGGGCAGCGCCTGGCGGATCTCGTCGGCGTCGTGGTGGATGAACCAGTCGGCGTCCAGCCCGGCGGCGAGCTGCTCCTTGCGGCGCAGCAGCGCCTCCCATTCGTACACTCCCTGGTACGGCATCCGTTCGACGGCGACCCGGCCATGGCGGGCGAAGCTCCGGGCGATCGAGCCGGTGGAGTCGGTGGAGTCGTTGTCGATGACGTGGACGTCGACGCCGTTGGCCAGGAGGTGCTCGAGGCAACGGCCGAGGTAGGGCTCCTCGTTGCGCACCGCCAGCAGGGCTATCACGCGCACGGCAGGAGCATAGCGCAGTGCCCGGCTCCTGCGGCCCGCGCGGCGAACCTGGTCACTTGACCAGGAAGCCCACCTTGCGGTCGAGAAAGTCGGGTTCCCGCTCCACGGCCCGGGAGAAGTCGGCGAAGGCCGTGTTCCAGGTGGTGTCGTCGGAGACCAGCAGGCCGCCCGGCCGCAGGTGCCGCCAGGCGAGGTGGTACTCGAAGCTCATGCACTCGTACGAGTGCTCGCTGTCGTGGAGGAAGAAGTCGATGCTGCCCAGCTCCTCGAGCAAGTGCGGCAGCACCTCCTGGGAGCGGCCGAGGCGCAGCGTCCAGCGGTCGCGTAGGCGGTCAGGCACGAGCCACCCCGGCGGCTGGCCACGCGGCACGACAGCACCCAGCTTCCCCTCCCAGAACGACCCGGGCGGGTAAGTGGTATCGGTATGCTCGGGGAGGTCGACGGAGTAGAGGTGACCTTCGCCGTTGCGCGCCAGCGCAGCGAGGACAACGGCGGTGGAGACGCCGTTGCACACCCCGGTCTCCACCAGGATCCGCGGGCGGAACTCGCGTACCAGGGCGAATAGCCTCTGGCCCACCTCGGGCCGCAGGCCGCCGAAGGCGTAGGGGTTGCCGCGGCCGGTGACGCCGTGCACGGCGCGCGCAAACTCTTGGGCGGCGCGCGCGAGGTCGGCCAGCAGCCGAGTCAGCTCCTCATCAGGCAGGAAGCTCTCGCCGACCGGGGTGGCAGGCATGGTGCTCCTCACTCCGGCAATGGCCGGCGGTCGAGCCGGAAGATCGACAGCGGCACTTCGTAGACCAGGGGATGGTGCACGCCGTGACCCAGGTACCCGTCCTCGCCGAAACACTCGCCGTGGTCGGCGGTGAGAATCACCACCGTGTCGCCGGGCAGGGCGTCGAACAGCGCCGGCAGGCGGCTGTCGAGAAACTCCGCCGCCGCCACCTGGCAGCGGAAGGCGCACGTCTCGGCGCCGACCGGACCAGCCTCGACCGGGGGCCAGCGCATCAGCCGGGCGAGCACCCGGTCGCGGCACGGTTCCGCCTTGCCGGCGAAAGTGTACGGTGCGTGGGTCTCACCGAAGTTGATGAAAGCGAAAAACTTCTCTGCCCCGCGGAGGTTGTCGACGAGGAAGGAGATCTGCCGGTCGGCGTCGGTGCCGGTGAACAGGAACCGCTCGAAGCCGGCGGTCAGGGACTCCTGGCGGAACCAGTTGACGGCCCCCGCGCCCACCGTTCGATGTCCCTCCTCCTGCAGCCCCCGCACCAGGTTCCACGTCGAGCAGACCTTCTGCAGCGCTTCCTTGCTCACCTGTCCCTCGCCGACGCCGGCAAGGCCCACGAGCTGCTTGCGAAAGCGGTTGTAGTAGGGCACGTCTTCGGGGACGTGGGGAAGGATTCCAACGAAGAACGCCTGGTGGGCGGGGTAGGTGAAGTTGGCGGGCGAGTGGGCGCGCCAGATGCGGCAGTAGGAGTCCAGCACCGGCGTGCGGGCGGCGCACAGCACGTCGAAGCGGCAGCTGTCGTAGACGAGCAGGAGCACGTTCATGGACGCGGCGCGTCTCCCTTCTCTTCTGGGTGTCCACCGGACGGCATGGGCCGGAAGCGGATGACGCTCGAGTGCCACAGGGTGGTCAGGTCCTCCTCCAGCACCTCGAAGCCCGCCTCCTCCACCGCGGCGCGAACCTGCTCCGGGGAGGTGTCGGAGAAGCCGTTGTTGATCTGGGCCATGATCTTACGTTTGTCCGAGTACTGCAGCACGACGTTGGCGGTCGGCTTGAGAATGCGCCCGAGGGCCTGCACGTAGGCGACGATGATGGGCAAGTCGAGGTGAACGAAGGTCCCGAAGGAGAAGACGTAGTCGACGCTGTGCTCGGCGATGCCCGGGAAGTCGTGGCCGTTGTTGGTGATGAAACGGAGGTGCGGGTGGCGGGCAAAGACCCGCCGCGCCTCGGCGAGAATCTCGGCGTGGTAGTCGACCAGATGGAGCGTACCGAAGCCCAGCAGGTAGCGAGTCCAGCGCCCGCCGCCGGGGCCGATCTCGACGGCGGCGTGAGCGGGGTTCACGAAGGGCAGTACGAAGCGGTCGCGGATCCAGCGCAGCGGTGGGACGTGCTCCGGGTCGCCCCACGCCAGCCCATACACCGGCGGCGAGAGCAACTCCCGGCGAAACGCCTGCACGGCACGCGCCAGGCGCTTGCCGAGCGTCGTCTCTTGCCGGAAGCGGCGGTACATCTGCAGGTGCAGCGGGGCGTCGAGATCAGGCATCCGGCCTTCCCGGAGGGATTGTGCCACAGGCCAGCAGCGGGATCCGCGCGGGCGACAGGACGGCGGGTCGCATCGGCGACCCGCCGCCCGCGATGGTCCTGGTCGAGAACTGTCAGGGGTTGTTGTTCACGTGCCCGAGACAGATCGCAAAGACGTCCTCGGAGTCGTTGTTGTCGCTGCCGTTGCTGGTGAAGCGGGGGGAGCCCATCTCCTGCCAGTAGGTGCCGCTGGCCGACGAGGGCGGTGTGCCGCACGACGTCTTGCAGCGCTTGTGGCTGTTGACGCCGTTGATCCACGGGCCGCCCACCCAGCCGGTGTAGCTGACACCATCGGTGTCCGCGTAGTTGTTCGCCGCGTTGTTGTGCCTGGTCCCCAGCCACCACGGCCCGCCGGAGCTGCCGCCGGTCATGTCGGAGCCGATGTACTTGGAGTGCAGGTCCACCGAGGGTTCGCCGTCGGTGCTCCGATTGGAGCTGTACCATTCGTTGGCGGCCACGGTGATGATGTGGTAGCCAGCGAACGGGGACGCAGCGGGGTACCCCCACGCTAGAGTCAACTGGTCGGCACCCCAGTTCCAGGCGCGGCCCAGCCAGCCGGTGACGTTGCCCATCTTGTTGGCGTGCACCGTGCCGGTGGTGGCGGTGACGACGCAGGCATAGTCACGGTCGAAGTTCTCGTGGTTGAACCACTGGGAGCTGGTGGCCGCTGTCGCCCAGGACCAGCACCCCCGGGAGGGATGTGTGCCGCCCGATCCCCCCGCCTTGTAGTAGGAGGGGCAGAACAAGATGTTGGTGTGCCAGGTCGGGTTGCCGCCGATGACGCTCGACACGCAATGCCCGGCGGTGGCGATGGTGCTGCGGCCGATGGCCGTCGCCGAACAGACGAAGTTGCCTTGTCCCGGTACCGTGAAGAACAGCTTGCCAATGGTCGACGTCGGCCAGGCCAGGTAGCTGCCGTACCAGGTCCAGCGGGCGAACTTGCCGTACCCCGGGTAGTCGACCGGGTCGGTCGGGCCCGAGCCAAACGCCTCCGGCGACGCGGCGCGCAGGCTGGCCTCAAGCTCCGCCTGGTACCAGTCGAACGCCGGATCCCCCGGCGTAATCTCATACCGGGTCAGCGGGTCAGGCGGTTCGAGGCCGCTTTTCGGGTCCCACCCGGGGGCGAAGCCCGGATTGCCGAGAGGCGGCTGCGGGGCGAAGGCGGTTGCGCCGAGCTCGTCGTCGGTCACCGAGCCTGGCATGGGCATGGGCCTCGCCGTGGCCATGCGCTCCGCCGTCCAGTAGGCCAGGACGGCCTCGCGATTCTCGGCTGTCACCGTGACGGGTTGCTTTTCGTCGCTTGCAAGGGCCGGGGGCGCCGGCGCCATGCTTCCTAGAGTCGCAAGGACTCCACTCAAGAGCCACGCTGCTGGTGTGGTTCGCATGCGTTGGATCCTCCCTTGCCAAGTTGTAGCCTCTTCGGCCAGAATTGTCAAGACCGGGACGCAATCCCGATCGCACGAAGAGTGCCACGAAGAGGCGTAAGACGTGTTAGAGGAGATTCTCTGACAACACTGTCGAACACTTCGCAGTCGGCGTCTGGCGGATCTCGCGGCTCGCTACGAGGCGAGACAAATCCCTGGCCATGCACGCCGGCAGCCCTGACGCCGGGGAATCGGCCGGCCCGCCGGCTGCGCGATGGCCGAGCGGTGGGACGCCTGGATCGGATCGAAAGGAGGGCCAGCGCTGGTGGTATGGAGGCGGGGGCGCTGGACACCTGTGCCAGCGGGTCGGGAGGCGAGGGAGGCCGGCGGTCCGCCCAGCCCGGCAGGCGGGGCCGACAACGAAGCCGCGGGTCGCCGGTGCGACCCGCCGCCCGCGATGGTCCTGGTCGAGAACTGTCAGGGGTTGTTGTTCAC